>CAYQRN010000022.1:0-31712 GCA_964419995.1 uncultured Planctomycetia bacterium | reverse complement strand
CGCGCGACGTAGAGATGCGGCTTCCCGTAGCGGGGATCGATCCGCAGGGCCTCTCGGAAGTGCAGGAGCGCCTCGTCCCAGGCGTGCATCTCGAAGCGGCACATGCCGGCATTGGCGTGGAGCTTTGCCTCGCCCGGCGCGAGGGCGAGGGCCCGGGAGTAGGCATCGAGCGCCGTGTCCCAGCGCGACTGGGCGTAGCGGGCGTGGCCGAGGAGATTCCAGGCCACGACGCTCCGGGGGTCGAGTTCCACGGCGGCTGTGAAGGCCTTCTCCGCCTCCGCGGGTCGCCCAGAGCTCAGGAGGGCCTGGCCCTCCGCGACCCTGGCTCTCGCATCCTGACCGCTGAGCGATGCCGACAGGAGAACGGCAGCGATCGCGAAGCCCATGATCGGGAATATCGTCTGCATGGCTCGCGATCATTGTAGGAAGCCGTTGTTCCTCCTTCACGGGACGCCACGGCACCGCCGACCTGAAGCCTGCCGTATAATCCCGAGGCATGAGATTCTCCGCCGCCCGCCGGATCCTCCTCGGTCTCCTGTTCGCCGCAGCGGCGTCGCCGGCGCCCGCTCAGCCGGCGGATCTCCTCAGGGACGCGGAGCGGCTCCTCGCATCCGGCCAGCTCGAAGAAGCCGAGCGGCGGGCCGCGGAGGCGACGGTGAGGAGCCCGGCGTCCGTCATCGCCTGGAACGTCCTCGCCCGCGCCCGCTACGCCCGGAAGGACTGGCGCCACGCCCTCGACGCCTTCGAACGGGCCATCGCCCTCGCGCCGGGCGAGGCGAAGCTCCATGCCAGCGCCGGCCTCTGTCGCTTCGAGCTCCACGACTACGCCGCAGCGGCCGCGTCCCTCAGGCGGGCCTCTGAGCTCGACCGGTCTTACGCGAGGCCCCACGTGGCCCTCGGACGGATCGCCGAGGAGACCGGGGATCTCCCCGCGGCCGAACGGCATCTCCGCGAAGCGGTCCGACTCGACGCCCGGGATCCCACGGCGCGCTACTTCCTCGCGCTCCATCTCTTCCGCGCACGCCGCCTCGACGAGGCCATCCAGGAGTTCCGGAGCTGCCTCCGAGAGGCGCCGGATCTGCCCGGCGCCCACCTCAACCTCTCCCATGCGCTCCGCCGGAGCGGTCTGGCGACGGAGGCGGATGCGCATCTCTCCCGGTTCCGCGCCCTCAGCGAGGCCTCGGCAAGGAACGAACAGCGCCGCCGCCAGCTCACGCGCCTGCTCAACGCGGCGCGCCTCGACATGGACGAGGGGCGCCTCGACTCCGCCCTCGCGCTCCTCGTGGAAGCCCGGACCGCGGCCCCGGACGAGGCCGTCGTTTACGCTCTGCTCGCCCAGGTCCACCGGATGCGCGGAGACGAGACGGCATGCCGGGAGGCCCAGGCAGCCTTCCAGCGCCTCACGCGGGGCGCACGATGAGGGCTCGCCCGGTCCTTCTCCTCCTGAGCCTCGCCGCGGCCCTCGCGTGCAGCCGTTCCGAGGGAGATTCCTCCGGACCGGCCGGCCGCCCCCCGGCCGACGCGAGCGCTCCCGGCCCCGACGGCCGTCCCGTGTTCCGGGACATCACGGCGACCTCCGGGGTCGACTTCGTCCACCGGAACGGCCGGACCCTGGCGCGGCTCATGCCGGAGACGATGGGATCTGGCGTCGCCATCCTCGACGCCGACGGCGACGGACTCATGGACCTCTACTTCGTGGACTCGGGTCCCGTACCCGGCGCGGGGGGAGGTGGCTCCGCGCCGGCGAACCGCCTCTATCGGAATCTCGGCGGCCTGCGCTTCCAGGACGTGACGGAGAAGGCGGGAGTGGCGGGACGCGGATTCGGCATGGGCGCCTTCGCCGCGGACTACGACGGCGACGGCGCCACGGACATCTACGTGACCTGCCTCGGACCCAACATCCTCTCCAGGAACCGGGGCGACGGGACCTTCGAGGACGTCACGGCGAGAACCGGCGCCGACGACCCCCGCTGGAGCACGGGCGCTGTCTTCCTCGACTTCGACGCGGACGGACACCTCGACCTCTTCGTCCAGAACTACGTCCGCTGGGAGGCCTCCCGCGATGTCCCCTGCTTCCACAAGGGTGTGCGGATCTACTGCACGCCCGACGTGTACGAGGGCACGCCGGCATCTCTCTTCCGGAACCGCGGCGACGGGACGTTCGAGGACGTCTCCACCCCGTCCGGCATCGCCGCACATGCCGGGAAGGGTCTCGCGGTCCTGGCGTCGGACCTCGACCTCGACGGGCGCCCCGAGATCTACTGCGCCAACGACCTTCTCCGGAACTTCCTCTTCCGCACCGCCGACGGGCGGACCTTCGAGGAGATCGGCGTCCCGTCGGGAGCGGCCTTCGGCGAGGACGGCGGCGAGGAGGCCGGCATGGGCGTCGACGCGTCGGATATCGACGGAGACGACCGCCCCGAAATCGTCGTTTCCAACTTCCAGGGCGAAACCAACGCCATCTACCGGAACGAAGGCGACCTCGCCTTCACGGAGATCTCCCGGATCACGGGCACGGCGGAGACGAGTCTCAACCGTCTCGCTTTCGGGCTCAGGTTCCTCGACTACGACAACGACGGCGTCGAGGACCTCGTCGTGGCCAACGGCCATATCTACGACAACGTCGCCGAGATCGACGCCGCCCAGTCCTGGGCCCAGCCTCCCACGCTCTTCCGGGGTGCGGGAGGCGGCCGCTTCTTCGATGTCACGGACGCATCGGGGGCCTTCTTCGCAAGGCCCCGGGTCGCCCGCGGCCTCGCCGCCGGAGACCTCGATGACGACGGCGATCCCGACCTCGTCCTCACGCAGAACGGAGGGCAGGCCGTCCTCTTCGAGAACGTGGGCGGCAACACGAAGTCCTGGATCGGCGTCGTCCTGCGGCCGGGCCGGGACCGGCGGAACGCGATCGGCGCCCGGGTGACCGTGGAGACCCCGCGAGGCCCCCGCACGCGGGAGGTCCGCGCCGGCGGCAGCTATCTCTCCACCGGGGATCCCCGCCTGCTCTTCGGCCTCGACGGCGCGGTCGAGGCGGCACGCGTCACCATCCGCTGGCCCGACGGCCTCACGGAGACCGCGGAACGCGTCCCCGCCAGGCGGTACGTCACGGCCACCCGCGGCGAGGGAGTTCGCTGAGGCTCGGACGCCCGAGCCTCGTATCATGCTCCACGGCGCCGCCTCGCGCCGCCGCTCCGATGCCACCCGATATCACCGGAACCCCCATGCGCGCGACCGTCCACCTCCGTCTTCTCCCCGCGATCCTCCTCCTGCTCCCTGCGGCCGCCCGCGCCCAGGAATCGTCGCCCGCATCGCTCTTCGAACGGACCTTCGACCAGGCCTGGCGGCTCATCCGCGACAGGCACTACGACCCCACCCTCGGAGGACTGGACTGGGATGCCGTGGGCCGGGAGCTCCGTCTGCGAGCTGCCGCCGCGGCGGACGCGGACGCCCTCACGGAGGTCCTCACGGATCTCGTCGCCCGCATCCCCCAGTCGCACTTCGCCGTATTCCTGCCCGGGGGGCGGTCCGCCGCCCGGGCGCCGGCGGAGTCCTCCGGCCCTGGCGGCGATCCCGCCGACGAGGACCCCGACGACGTTCCATCGGGCGGCGACCTCGGCCTCGACCTCCGGCTCGTGGAAGGACGCGCCTTGATCGTTCGCGTCGACAGCGGCGGCCCCGCGGCCGCCGCCGGGCTCCGGCCGGGATTCGCGATCCTCCGGATCGGCGACAGGGATCTCGGGCGTCTGATCGCGCGGCGCTCTGCCGCCGCGGCCGATGCCCGGCACGCCCGCTTCGAAGTCGCGGCGGCACTCCAGGCCTGCACCGTCGGATCCGCCGGCTCGGAGGCCAGGATCGTGGTCCTCGACGACCGGGACCAGGAAAGAGAGGTCCGCATCCGGCGGCGGCCGATGAAGGGCGAGCTGACACGCCTCGGCTTCCTTCCGCCCCACGCCGCCTTCTGCGAGGTGGAGCGGCTCCCGGGCGGCGTGGGGCGCATCGGATTCAACATCTTCTTCATGAACCTCCTCCAGAGCCTCGAAGAGGCCGTAGCGAGCCTCGCGGACTCCAGAGGCATCATCCTCGATCTCCGAGGCAACGTGGGCGGCATCGGGGGCATGGCCATGTCCGTCGCCCGCCTCATCTGCCGCGAGGACGGCCTGCTCGGGCGGATGCGGAGCCGGACGCAGAACATCCGCTTCCCCGTCCTCGGCAACGAGGACGCCTATGCCGGGCCCGTGGTTCTCCTCGTCGATGAGCTCTCGGCGAGCACCACGGAAATCCTGGCCGGCGGGCTCCAGGAGATGGGGCGCGTCCGGGTCGTCGGCACGACGACGGCAGGGGCCGCCCTGCCGAGCGTCGTGGAGCGCCTCGAGACCGGCCATCGACTCCAGTACGTCGTGGCCGACTTCACGACGCCCTCCGGCGCCGCCATCGAGGGCCGCGGAGTGACACCCGACGTGGACGTTCCCCTCACTCGCGCGGAGCTCCTGCGGTCCGGCGACATCCGCCTCGCGCGGGCCCTCGAAGTTCTTGCGGCGCCCCCCGCCGGTCGCTAATCTCGGTTCTCCCCCACCCCGCCCCCCCGGAGCGCGCCATGCCGGCCCGATGTTCCGCCGCCGCGGTCCTCTTCCTCGGCCTCGTCGCCTTGGCGGCCGCCCAGACCGCACCCGATACCGCGCTGCCCCCGCCCGAGGCGGTGCTCGATCGCTACGTCGAGGCAACGGGCGGTCTCGAGGCCCACGGCATGATCCGCTCGAGGACGACCGAGAGCCGCGTCGTCATCGAAGGCCAGAACATCGAGGGGATCCTCCGATCCTGGGAGAAGGCCCCGGACCGCCACGCCACGGAGCTCGAGCTCCGCTCCCAGGCGATGCCGCTCTCCGTACGTTCGGGGTACGACGGAGCCATCGCGTGGTCCTCGGACCCCATGCTCGGCAACCGCGCGCTCAAGGGGGAGGAACTCTCGCGGGCGCGTCTCGAGGCCAGCTTCCACGCCCACACGCGATGGAGGGAGATCTACCCCACCGTGAAGACGCTCCGCTCGGAGGTCATCGACGGCAGGAACTGCTGGATCATCGAGCAGACGCCCGCCGAGGGCCGCCCCGTCGAGGCGGCGTACGACGCCGAAACGGGACTCCAGGTCCGGGCGAAGACCGTCATGCCAAGCCCCCTCGGCGACGACGTGACGGCGACGAACTTCTTCTCCGACTGGCAGATCCACGACGGGATCCGGCTTCCCGGCAAGATGGTCATGGACATGGGCGTGTCCAGGATGGTCGTCACCCTCAAGTCGGTGAAACACAACGTCGACGTCGATGACGCCGTCTTCCGGAGACCGGCGAAGAAGGCCGCCGGAACGGCGCCGGCCTCGCCTGCCGAGTCCCGGAGGGACGGATGATCGCCGGCACCAACGGCACCGGATCCGACGCCGCGGGGGCGGGGTCCGATGGAGCCGGCGCGGCCGCCCTCGAGCGGGAGTTCCTGTCCGTCCTCGAGGCCATCGTGGAACGCGATCCCTGGTTCGCCCACTACCGCCTCTCGCGGATCGCGGCCGAGTGCCGCGCCCTCGCGTCGGGATCCGGCGCGGCCGGCGCCCCGGCGGAGACCCTCGACCTCATGGCTGCGCTCTCCGGTGATCTCGAAGCCCTGCTCACGGGACCGCGGCTTCGCACGCGCGAGATCCTCCCGCTCCTCGAACGGGGCTTCGCCGTCGCCGGGCGCCTCGCCGCGCTCCGCGCCGTCGCTCCGGCGGACGGAACGTCCTGACGCGGGACGAGGGACCTGGCGCCCCATGCCCGACCGGAACCTCCACGACATCTACACCCTCCTCCGGATCGGATACCTCGAGAGCGATGAAGGCCGAACGGAAGCTGCGACCCTGGCCGGCGACCGCGCTCGGGAAGCTCTCGACATCATCGTCCACGCCCTGGCCCGCGACCTCGGCGCGTCGCCGCGGGACCTCGACGGGCAGCGGGTCTCCGAGCTCGTCTGCCGCGTGCTTCCGGCACGGCTCCGGGGAAACGAGCCCTACGCGCGGGCAATGCCGGATCTTCTCGAGGCCTTTCTGCGGCACGTCGCCTCGGAGGAGGGGCTCCTTCCGAACGTCTGGGAGTGGACAGCAGCCATCGAAGCAGGACGCGAGGCCTTCGCCGAGGCTCTCCGGGACCCGGACCGGCCGATCCTGGCGACTGCGCCCCGGGCCCCGGAGAAGCGCCCCGCGGCCCGCATCGGACGAAACGATCCTTGCCCCTGCGGCAGCGGCCGGAAGTACAAGGCGTGCTGTCTCCGGCTCTGACGCGCGCGGTCAGCTTCAGCGGAGAAGCTGCCGGAGCGCATCCTCCATCTCGGTGGGGCGAAAGCCCCGCGGCCCGACGTCGCCCCGGTACGCGATCCGGCCGCCGGCGTCGATGATGTAGAGCCGGTCGGGCCAGCCGCGGTACTTCGCCTCGGCCGAGTTCTTCATGTCATCGATGAGCGTCGGGATCGAGAGCTTCAGGTCCTTCACGCACTCCGACGCGACGAGCCGGCGTTCCTCCGCGGTGCGGGGCTCCTCCACGGCGCCCTTGCCCGGCACCGGGACCGGCCTCCGGCTTCCCGCAGCATGGGCTTCCCGGATGTAGACGATGTAGAAATCCGCCCGATCGCTGTACTTCCGCCAGATTTCCTCGAGGCGCCCGGCCTCGCGGCGGAAGGGCGGTCAGGTCCAGCTCCCGAATACGAGCACGACGGGGCGCTTCGCACCCTCGGCGGGAATGATGACCTCGCCCTTCCCGTCGAGCTTCCGGAGCGCGACGCGGGGCGCCGGGGTTCCGGGAGCGGGCCCGCTCCCTCCGGCCCCGGGCCGGCTCTCCTGCCCAACGGCCGCATCGGCAAGCCCGACGATGAAGCCCACGGCAAGGCCGCAAGCAGCGGCCGCGAAGCCTCGCTTCAGCATGCGGCACCTCCGGCCGTTCAACACGCGGGGCCCCTCCGGGTGTCGCGCCCCGGCGGAATCCCGGTCCGAACGGTCGTCTCCCCTCCACGGGGACGGGGGCTCAGAGCGGCCCGGGCTCGATGGGGCGCCCCGCGAGACGGAAGAGCGAGGCCAGCATCCGGTACGTGAGGCCCCAGATCAGTACGCTCCCGTGACGGAGGGCCGAGAAGACCCTCGGCCCGTCGGCGAGGTCGAGTGTCCATGTGCTCCGCGCGCCGGGCGCCGCGAGATCCGCGGCGGGGAGCCAGAGGGATCGGGCCACCTCCGCTGCCGTGGCGCGCGCCGCCGTCGCCGGCGGCACGGCGAACACGAAGGCGGATACGATGATCGGCATGACGGCCTCGCGCCCGTCGAGCCGCGAGCGGGCCCGAAGCTCATCGAGGGCGCCGAGGCACGGGGCGCCGTGAAGGGCGATATCGACCTCCTCGCGGGTCTCCCGGACCGCCGCATCGAGCGGCGACTCGCCGGCCTCGGCGCGGCCTCCGGGGAAGGCGATCTGCCCGGCCCAGGGGTCGCCCGGGCGCCGCGCCCGCTCGATGAAGAGGATCTCGGTGCCGGCCGGCGCCTCCCGGAGGAGGATCGCCACCGCTGCACGCCGGTCCCCGGCCTCCGGCTCGATGCGGGATCCGCTGAAGAGCCGGAGCGGCGTCGCGATGTCATCGAGCCGCACGACCCGAGCCCCCCTCGTCGAGGATCCGCGCGTGCTGGTCCTCCGTCAGCGGAACGACGGAGAGGCGCGGGATGCGCAGGAGATCGCAGGCGCGGAACACCGGATAACCCCGGAGCGCGTCGAGGGTCACCGGCCGCGCCAGGCGGCGGCCGGCGCGGAGGTCCACCACGACGAGGCGTCCCGAGGCATCCGAAGGGTCGGGCTTCGGCCCGCCCGCCACCGTCGCCGTCCCCACGACGGCACGCTCGGCGCCCGTGTGGTAGACGAGCACACGATCGCCCCGCGCCATCTGCTTCATGTGCCCGACGGCGAGAGGATTGCGCACGCCGTCCCACGTATCCGTGCCGCGGGCGAGGAGATCCGTGAAAGCATAGGTCTCGGGATCGGTCTTGAGGAGCCAGAAGGCCATGTCGGGTTCCGTGATGAGGGAGCGTCGCGGGGAGGGCTGCGGCGCCGCGCGCGACTCATTCTACGCCATGCGCCGGCGCGACCATGGAGCACGGACTTCCCACGCGAGTCCCCGCATCATGACAGCTTCTTCATCTCGAGCCGCACGGCCTCGAGAACGGCGTCGTGGATCGGACCGTTGGTGGCCACGAGTCCCGGAACCCCCGCCAGGGTCCGGCCGCGGCCGAAGTCCAGCGGATGGCCGTCGAGATCCGTGACCCGCCCGCCGGCTTCCTCGACGATGAGCGACCCGGCCGCATGGTCCCAGATGAGGTGCTCCCTCGGCCTTGGCGAGGGCAGTCGGAGGTAGACCTCGGCCCGCCCGAGAGCGATGAAACCGTACTTCGCCTGGCTGTCGGCGCGCTCGACGTCCTGGCGAATGCCGAGCCGGGTCGCGATTCGCGCGAGCCGCCCCGGGGAGCCGTGCTCCCGCTCCACGGATTCCACGAGGCGGGCCGCCCGGAGATCCGCGATGGCGGTCACGGAGAGCCGCCTCGACCCTTCGCCGGCAGCCGGCGCGGCGAAGGCCCCGCCTCCCCGTGCTGCGGAGAGGATGATCCCCCCGTCCAGGGTCGGACAGCCGAGGACCGCCAGGACGACCCTGCCTGCCGCGACCAGGGCCAGAGCCACGGAGAAGTGCTCGCCCCTCAGGAACCCCTTCGTTCCGTCGATGGGATCGAGGGTGAGGAAGTCGCCCCGTCCGGCCTCTCCGCGGCCGAGATCGATCGCCTCCGCCACGTCCGCTGCCCCCGCCGCAGGCCATTCCGACCGGACGAGGTCGAGGACGGTCCGGAGGAGCCCCGGACTTGCCGGGTCGCGGAGCGGCGCCGACGTCTCCTCCGCCACGAGCGGAAGGCCGGGAAGGGCATCTCTCATTCGGGCGGCGATGATGGCCTGGGCCGCCAGATCTCCGGCAGTCACCGGGCTCCTGTCGGGCTTCTGCGCGAGGCACCCGTCTCCCCCCGGAACCGCGATCCGCCCGATGGCGCGCACGGCGGCCCGGACGGCTTCGATCATGGCCTCGAGCGGCCGTTCTCTGTCCATGGTTCCGATTCCGGAGGATTCCGCCCGCGGGCACGATATCATCGGAGCCCCCAGTCGAGGCGAGGAGCGAAACGTGCACCATGACATCGCGCGGACCCGGACGACCGACATCACCCTCGTCCCGACGCCCATTCCAAAGGACCAGATCCTGGCCGGACGGCCGGCCGCCGCGGGGTCCGTCCTGTTCGAATCCCGCGACGGCAAGGTGACGATCGGCATCTGGACGTGCAGTCCGGGCAGCTTCTCCTGGACCTGCGACGGGGACGAGACCTGCTACATCCTCGAGGGGCGGGCGACGATCGAGCGCGACGGACGCCCCCCCGTCACCATCGGCCGGGGGGAGGTCGTCAGGTTTCCGAAGGGCCTCCCGACGCGGTGGACGGTCATCGAGCCGATCCGCAAGCTCTATGTGAACGACGCGCACCTCTGAGCGGCGCGCGGCCTCGCAGGCTGCGCGCGCGCCGAGGCCCCGTCAGGGCGCGGGGGTGTAGAGGACCGTCGTCGCGAGGGCGTTGTTGAGATCGTCCGCGCCCCCGCCGATGAGCACCGATCCATCCCAGAGGCGGACGGCGAAGTGGGTACCGCGCGGGCCGGGGAGGGGCGCCGTCGTCGAGAGGGACGTGGACCCGGCGGTGCGCACCGCGCACTGATTCGTGGCGCTGAAGGCAAGCGTCGTGCCGGAGAGCGAGATGGACGAACCGCCCGACACGTGGCACTTCCCGTTCTTGAGCAGCACCTGGCCATGCAGGAGGGTCCCCGCGGGCAGCGTCCCCGCACTGCTGAAGCTCGATGCCGCGGAGTTCATCTTCACCGCCGAGTTCGTGGTCTGGACGCCGGTCGTGACGCCGAAGACCTGAACGGGCGAGAAGCCCCCCGAGACGAAGGCCTCGCCGTTGGCCATGAGCGTCGCCCGATGGGCCGCCCGCGCGAGGGAGATCGCGGGACCGCTCGCGAACTGGTTCGTCGCCGGGTTGTAGAGGCTCACGCTCGTCGTCCACGTCGGGGCCTCGACGTTGAGCAGCGGGATGACCGCCGCCCCGTTGAGGCCGGAGATGCACGCCACGCGGCCGTCCTGGAGGCGGACCTGGGCGTGAGCGAAGCGCTTCGACGACATCGTGTTCGCCACGGGCGTCCACGAGTTCGTCGCGGGGTTCCAGATCTCGCCCGTGTTGAGCGACGGCCCGAGCACGTCGCCGATGGGCGTCGTCGAGCTCGGCTGCACGGTGACCGTCGGCGTGCCACCGGTGACGAGGACGCGGCCGTCGGCGAGGAGAGTCGCGGCGTGGCCCACGCGGGGCGTGGACATCGGAGCCACGAACGTCCACGCGTTGGAAAGGGGATCGAAGACCTCGCAGGAGGCCGTGACGATGCCGTTGGCATCGGCGCCGCCGGCCACGAGCACGTTGCCGTTCTGGAGGACGACGCTCGAGTGGAACGCCCGCTGGACGTTCATGTTCGGGCCGACCGACCACATCCGCGTGTACGGCTCGTAGATCTCCGTCGTGCTGGCGCCCGTGGGAGCCGTCAGGGTACCGGCGCCGCCTCCCGTCACGAGCACGCGGCCGTCGTGGAGGAGGTCCGCGCCGGCCAGGGCCCTCGGGCCGGAGAGACTCGGGAGCGACGTGAAGGCGTCCTGGTTCTCGAAGTCGATGCGGATCGCCCGCGTGAGGGCGTACCCGCCTGCGTGTCCCGGATCCGCCACGATGCCCTGGGCGTAGATGACGACGGACAGAAGTCCCGGATCGGACGGAATCGCGAAGGTCCATGTCGTGGAGCCGCCCGCGCCGATGACGCCGGCGCCGAAGAGGGCGAACCCCGGAGAGTCGAGGTCGAGCCAGACCGTTCCGAGTCCGGGAATCTCCACGGCGCCCGGCTGATCGCACACGAACACGGCGAAGGCCTGCCCCACCCCGCCGGTGACCGCAAGCGAGATGGTCGACCCGATCGCCATGGGAGAGGGTTCGAGATCGCCGTTTCCTCCGTTTCCCGCCTGGGCCCGGACCGTGACGGCGAGGAGGGCAAGCGCGAGGACGATCCACGGAAGACGGCAGGTCATGGTCTCTCCTTCGATGTCACCGGAGCGCGCCGGCGCCGCTCAGCATATCCCGCGGAATCGGCCGGCGGCGCCCGCAGTCCGTTCGAAGCCTCCATGGTACACGGTGGGACGCCCGCGCGCCAAAGAGCGGCGGGAGTCCGCCCCTGGCGGCGCCGGGCGGGGGTATCCCCCGGCGCCTGCGGTCGTTCGGTTGTCTCGCGGCCAACCACCACCTTGCGCCTTGCCGCGGATCCGGTCCCCGTGCACGATGGGCGCCATGACGACCCTCATCGCAGCGATCCTCCTCGGCGTGCTTCCCCCCGGAGATCACCTGGTCGTCATCGGACCGAGGAAGCTCCTCGAACCCCTCGGGCCCTTCATCGCGGCCCGGTCGTCGTCGCTTCCCACGGTCGCCGTTCCCCTCGAGACCGTGCTCGCCACGCAGGACGGCGCGGACACGCCCGAGAAGGTCAAGCGGTTCCTCTACGGCCGGTGGCAGAAGGGGGCGCGCTTCGCGCTCCTCGTCGGGGACGCCGATCAGTTCCCGGTGCGCTACATGGTCCTCGACCGCGTCACGCGCGAGGCCTTCGACACCGCGTTCTACCCCTCCGATCTCTACTACGCCGACGTCGCCCGGGCGGATGGATCCTTCGACGACTGGAACGGCCGGCGGGAGGGACATCACGCGTTCTACTTCGGAGAGGTCCGGGGCGAGAAGCACAAGGACGATCCCATCAACTACGACGGCATGGACCTCCGCCCGGACATCGCCGTGGGCCGCTGGCCCGTGAGCGATCCGCAGGAGGCCCTTCGCCTCGCGGAGAAGACACTCGCCTGCGAGGAGGCCCTCCGGCGGCCCGGCGGGCGTCGAGCGGCCTTCTTCTGCGTGGACGGCTGGATCGACGCCCGCGCGGCTCTCGACGGGGTGGCGCGCAGGCTTCCCTCCGCTTGGACCGTCGAGAGGCGGTTCTTCGGCGGGGCCCCCGGGGATCCGGCGCCCGACGAGAAGGAGCTCGTCCGTCTGGTGAACGAGGGCGTGGGCTTCGTCGCCCACGCGGGCCACGGCCATGACCTCGGCTGGGAGAAGTGCCTCACGGCGGCCGGCGTCGCACGCCTCCGGAACCGGGACCGCCTGCCGATCCTCATGTCCGTGGGATGTTCGACGGCGCGCTTCGCGACGCTTCCGCCCTACGAACCCTACACGGACATCGACGGGCAGGAGCACGCCGGCACGAACCACGGCGAAGTCTTCACGGCGGCGCCGCCGCCGCCCCTCTGCTTCCAGCGCGGGAGTCACAATCCACGCGGGCTCGGCGAGGAACTCCTGCGCGCCGGCCCGAACGGCGCAGCGGCCTACATCGGCTGCAACACCGGGAGCCAGCCCTGCGCTCTCACGCTGCTCGATGGGCTCGTCCGCGGAATGGCGGCCAAGGGGCCGCGCCGCCTCGGCGACGCGTGGAACGCGGCCCTCGTTCACTACGTCGAGGCCGAGAAACTCGCGTCTCTCCGGCCCACCGAAAGCTGGTATCCCGCCAGCATCTTCTTCCAGGGGATGAAGTTCATGCTGTTCGGAGATCCGGCGTTGCCGATCCCCTGAGCGCCGGGGCCGGAGGCCCTCTCAGGAGAGGCCGCCGCGGGTGGCAGCCTTCTTCCGGCGCGCCGACCCCGCCGCGCCGGCCTTCTTCTTCCGCGCCGGCGCTTCGCCTGTCTCGCCGGCAGCACGGCCTTCCTCCGCCGCCTTGCCGCCGGCCTTGGTGTCCTTCGCGCTCCTCGCGACCCTGGCGGTCTTCGTTCCCTTCGCGCCTCCCTCGGCCGTCTTGCGCTCGGGCCAGGCCCAGACGAGCTTCCCCTTCTCGTCGAAGGAGAGGTGCGCCGTGAAGCGCTTCCCGCGGCGGGAGATGAATCCTGCGATGGGTCCCGTCTTCTCTCCGGAGAGCATCTTCCGCACCTCGTCCGGCGGGAGCGTCCGAAAGAGGATCTTGCGACCGAGCCTGAACTTGCAGCCCTCGGCGGTGCAGGCGTACGCGGCGCCCTTCGCGATGACGTCGGCCGCGCGGCACTCGGGGCAGCGCCCCATCACGGTCCCGTCCGGCACCTCCTCCACCTGGACCGCTTCGTCGCCGGCCTCGGGCGCCTCCTCCACGGCGCCGGCCTCGGGGACGACGTCGATCGAGAAGTCGTCGGCGAGCCGGAGCCGCGAGGGCACGCGAAGACGTTCGAAGCCGGTGAGCGGCCCCACCTCCCGGTTGGCGAACAGGCGCGCCAGCACCTCGGGGAAGATGTTCTTCCCCGAGGCATCCTTGTTCCAGCGGAGCCCGCATCCCTCCTCGTCGGCGCAGTAGTACGAGTACGCCTTCTCGATGATCGGACGGCGGCATTTCGGGCAGACGATCCCGGGCGGATGATCCCGGAGGAACACCGCCGTGCCGTCCTCCGCGCCCTTCACCGCGCCGACGATCTGGTCGACGAGATCCCGGATCTCGGCGTCGAAGCGGCTTCGCGCGTACTCCCCGTCGACCATGCGCTTCAGGTGATACTCCCATTCGCCCGTCATGTCAGGCTTCGCAAGCGCATCGATGGCGAGGTTCCGGACGAGGCGCACGAGCGTGCAGCCGAGCGGCGTCGGCAGGAGCGTCCTGCGGTCGCGGCGAGCCAGTCCCTTGTAGATGAGATCCTCGACGATGGCCGCGCGGGTGGCGGGCGTGCCGATCCCCTTCTCCTTCAGCGCCTGGACGAGCTCCTCGTCCTCGACGTGCTTGCCCGCCGTCTCCATCTCGCCCACGAGGGTTCCGTCCGTGAAACGGCGGGGCGGCGTCGTGGCCTTCTCCTCGATGCGGACCTCACGGGCCGTGACGCTTCGGTTGGATCCGAGGACCGGGAGCGGCTCATCCTCGTCGGCGCCCTCGATGGCCCTCCATCCCGGCACACGAAGGTGCCGCGCCGAGGCACGGAACCGCTCCCCTTCGATCTCCGCCTCTCGCGACGTCTTCTCCCAGACCGCGACTGGCGCGAAGACCGCCAGGAAGCGGCGAACGATCATCTCGTAGATCTTCCGCTCGTCGTCGCGAAGGCTCTGCGGGATCTCGCCCGTCGGGATGAGTGCGAAGTGGTCCGAGACCTTGGCGTCGTTGAAGACCGCACCGAAATTGGTGGCCCGCCGGTCGGGGTTGAGGTGGCGCCCGAGCGATGCGTACCGGCCCCGGACGAGGGCGTCGATGATGCCCGGGGTCTCCTTCGCGTAGTCCTTCGGAAGGTAGCGCGAGCTGGTTCTCGGATAGGTGACGGCCTTCTTCGCCTCGTAGAGCGTCTGCACGATGGACAGGGTCCGCCGCAGCGTGTAGCCGAAGGCTGAACTGGCCGCACGCTGGAGGGATGTAAGGTCGAAGAGCAGCGGAGGCTGGTCCGTCGTCTCCTTCACCGTGTCCGAGGCAGTTCCGGTCTTCCCCGCCGTCCGCGCTACGACCGCTTCCACGGCGGCCCGGTCCGTGAGCCGTTCGACGGCGCCGCCCCCGGGCTCCTGGCGGTACCAGTTCGCCTCGAATGTGCCGCTGCCGGTGTCGAGCACCGCCCGGATCTCGAAGTAGGGCTCGGGGATGAAGCGGTCGATGTCCCGCTCGCGATCCACGAGGACGGCGAGGGTCGGGGTCTTCACTCGCCCCACGGCAAGGGGATAGCGCCCGGTTCGGCCGAGGAAGCGCTTGGTGAGAGCCCGGGTGCCGTTCATGCCGACGAGCCAGTCGGCCTGGTCTCGGGCGAACGCGGCATCCCTCAGATTGGCGAACTTCGACGACGGAGCCAGGTGCTCGAAGGCACTCCGGATGGCCGAAGCGGTCATGGACTGAAGCCACAACCGTTTGACCGGTTTAGAGTTGCCGGCGTGCTCAGCTATCAGGTTGAAGATCAATTCCCCCTCGCGGCCGGCGTCGCAGGCGTTGATGATCTCGGTCACGGTAGGGCTCTGCATGAGCTTCACGAGCCGTGCGAGAAGGGTCGCCGCCTTGCCGTCTGCCTCCCGGGGCACGTGCTGGAACGTCTCCGGGACCATGGGGAGGGCCTCGAGGCTCCAGAAACGCCATTCCTTGCGGTAGACCTGGGGCCTCGCCAGCTCGAGCAGGTGGCCCGAGGCCCAGGCGATGACCATGGAGTCCCCCTCGTATCGGTCGGACCTGGTCTCGAATCCGCCAAGGACCCGTGCGAAGTCGTCCGCCACCGACTTCTTCTCGGTGATGACGAGGGTCTTGCCCATCGGTCCCTTTCCTGTCGGAGCCGCCTCGGGCCTCCGGACGGCCTGCGCGGGGCGTCGAGGTCGCGCCTGTCGTGGCGCTTTCTTCTCGACCGCCCCCCGGCGCCTTCTTAACCCGGGGTCCATGGGGGTTCAAACGGCCGCTCCCCCGGGGCGCCGCCACCGGCTGTTCCCCGTATCGACGCCGAAAATACGCCCGGATCCGGAATTACTGTTCAATCCGGAGCCGACGATCCGTTAAGATGAGATGGAGTTCAGGGGTACGACTCCGTCGCCGCGGTGGTCCCCGGGGGGCCATTCCGCGGGTCGGCCTCGAGGAACACGGCCTGTCCCGGTGCGCCAGGCACCCCGTGGGTCGCCCGGTCGCTCGACCGGATCTCGAGAGAAAGAGCGAGAGAGTGAGTCGCGGAAGACACATGGCTTCGGTCGCCATCCTTGGAGCGCGCCGCCGCGCGGCGCTCGCGACCGCGACACTCGCCGCCATGCTCCTCCTTGCCGGCTCGACTCCGGCGCAGCGGGTCATCGACCACGACTTCCCCACCCCTCTCCAGATCTCGGCCGGCGGCGACCTCTTTTCGGATGGCTCCACGCTCGCGTTCGCTGACGCCGGGCTCATCACGGTGGTCGCGGGGCTGCCCACGGAGGCAACCGTGACGACCACCTCGCCGGCCGGTCCGCTGGCCATGCCCTCGAGCTGGCGCCGCCTCTCCCCCACCGTGGCCATCTACCGCGCCGTCGGCGGCGATCTCATCGCCGGCACTTCCGACGACCCCCTCGTCCTCGTGACGGGACTTCCCGGAAACCCGACCCTCGTACCGACCGCGATCACGGGCGTCGACGCAGCCTTCGCTCCGGTCAACGCAACGACGGCAGTCCGCGCCAGCTCCCAGCTCGACGCCTTCGAGATCCTCCGCCACGGACCCGCCGGCGCCACCCTCGCCACGATGCCGTCGACGACGGCCCTCCACGGATCCGCGCGCTTCGCGCAGGGCGCGGTGTCGGGTGACGCGTACGCCGTCTGGGGCACCGGCACCGACCTCGCGCCGGGCACGCCGGACGACTTCCTCGTTCTGCTCACCGGCCTTCACGGCGCCCTCGCGGAGATCCAGGTTTCCGCCATCCCGGCGCCGGCGCCCTCCATCGAGGGCTTCGTCGTGACGCCGTCGGGAGCCGTGGTCTGCTGGGAGACACCGTCCACCCACACGCTCACGCTCCACATCGGCGGCGATCTCAGCACCGCCCCGAACTTCGATTCGATCACGGTTCCCTTTCCCCCGGGCGTGTTCCCCGGGTGGGCCCTCGACCACGGCGTGCGCGCAGCACCCGGCGATTCCGTGCTCGTGTGGTGGAATGACGATGCGGGCCCGGGACGCTATTCCTGCTTCGTCCTCGGCCTTTCGACCCTCCCCGTCGTGACGCCCCTCTGGAGCGACAACTTCGAGTTTTCCATCCTGAGCACGGTCGTGGGCGAAGGCGAGACCGTCACCGATCACATGCACGACCTGAACGGACCCGCCGTGTTCACGCGCTGGGCCGTGCCGGGAGCGGGTTCGCAGACGCTCGGGAGCGGCGCGGGACGGGCCCTGGCCTACCATCGCCTGTCGCCCGGAGGCCTCGTGCGCATGGGCGAGATGCCGGGGGTCGACACGCGCGCCGCGGTCACGACGGGTCTGCCGGGATCCGGAACGACGATGCTGTTTACGGCGCCCGGTGTCGCCACGGTCCGGTCGGACACGATCGGACCCGGTCTGGTGGCCTGGTTCCGCGGCCCCTCGGCCTCGTCGAACCCCACCGAGCTCGCCGTGATCACCGTTCCCACGTTCGATACCGTCGGTACGGGTCTTCCGGGGGGGCCCTCGCCGCTCGAGCTCACGCTTCTGCCCGCGGCGCCCATGGCCGGCCCCCTCGAAGCGCGCACATGGATCGACCCCCTGGTCTACGGGGGAAGCCCGGCAGCCACGTTCCTCCTCTTCTCCTCCGGGATCGCCGCGCCCACATCGCTCCCCGGGACTCCCTTCCGTACGCACCTCGATCCGGCCGGGCTCTCGCCGGACATCCTCGAGCTGGTCCAGACGGGGCCGGAGGGCGTCCTCGTCGTCGACGCTTCGCCGCTCCTTCCCTTCGCCGGAATCCCGGTCTACGTCCAGGCCGCCGGGGTCATCGTGACGCCGGCCGGCATCGTCGTCGTCCTCGGCGACACGTGCCGCATCATCCTCGGCTGACCCCGGCCGGGAGGGCCTCTCAGTCCCGCCCGGGCTTCGCCTTGTACACGATCCGGATCGGGATCTCGCCGAAGGGGAACGTCCGCCTGAGCGCGTTCTCGAGGTAGCGTGTGTACGCGGCGTCGAACAGGCTCGGGTCGTTCACGAAGAGCGCGATGGTAGGCGGCGCCGAGGCGACCTGTGTCGCGTAGTAGATCCGCCCCACGCGTCCCCCCCGCGGTTTCGGCGAGCGGCGCGTCCTCGCCATTTCGATGGCGCGGTTGAGATCGGGAGTCGGGGCCACGGCGTCGCGCTGCCGGTAGAGGTCCAGCGCCACGTCGATGAGGTCGTCGATCCGCTCCCCGTCCTTCGCGGACAGGAACACGACGGGCGCGAAACCGAGCCAGGGGAGTCTCGCCTCGAGGTAGCGCGCCCAGGCCGCCGTGTCGATGTGTCCGGCCAGATCCCACTTGTTGACGGCGAGAATGCAGGGGCGCCCCGCCGCGACGATGGCGTCGGCGATCTTCTTGTCGACCTGGGAGATTTCGCGGGTGGCGTCGAGAAGCAGGATCACGACGTCCGCAGCCCGGATGGCCTGGGCGCTACGGACCTGGCTGTAGAACTCCACAGGATCGGTGAGGGAGGACTTCTTCCGCATGCCGGCCGTGTCGATCGCGATGAACTCGCGGTCGCCGCGCCGCACGCGCACGTCGATGGCGTCCCGTGTCGTGCCCGGGACCGGGCTCACGATGACCCGCTCCTCGCCGAGGAGCCGGTTCAGCAGCGTGGACTTGCCCGTGTTGCGCTGGCCGACGAAGGCGATGCGGGGCACGTCCGCCGCCGGCTCCGCCCCTCCGGACGCGGCCGGAGGCAGCGCCGCCACGATGCCATCGAGGAGCTCGTCGAAGCCGCGGCGCTCCACGGCCGACACGGGCAGGACCTCCGGGAAGCCGAGGGCGAAGAAGTCTCCGACGTTCCAGCCCTGAGACTTCACATCCACCTTGTTGGCCGCCAGCAGCGTCCGTCGCCCGGCCTTCCGCAGCCGCTCCGCCACGAGGGAGTCGAGGGGAGTGAGGCCCTCCTTCGCGTCCACGAGGAACACGATGACGTCGGCCCGGTCGATCGCGAGCTCGATCTGGGCCTCCACGTGGGCGGCCAGATCCTCGGAGTCGACGATGCCGATGCCGCCCGTGTCCACGATCTCGAAGGCCCGGTCCCCGTGGGAGATCGGGGCGATGATGCGATCCCGCGTCACGCCCGGCGTGTCATCCACGATGGAGATCCGCCGGCCCGCGAGGGCATTGAAGAGGGACGACTTCCCCGTGTTGGGCCGGCCCACGATGGCCACCATGGGCAGGCGTCCGCTCATAGCTGATCGAGGAAGCGATGGGTCTGAGGGATGACGCGCACATCCTCGAGACGCCGGAGCGCGATCTCCTGGAGCCGGAGGAGATGGTCCGGCGAGGGAGCGCAGAGGGCGGTGCCGCCGGGGGTGACGGGCTGGAGGATGAACGGCGTTTCGGGCGCCGTCGTGGCGACGAGTTCCGCAGCGGCGTCGATCTCGGCCCCGGGCGTGGACCCGGCGACCACGACCTTCACCGCGACGGACCGGGTCGCGGCGAGGGCGAGGAAGCGGCGGTTCTCGGCGGGCCGCGCGGGGAAGCCCGCGGTGCTCGGAATCTTCACGTCCATGCCGATCTCGTCGACGGCGGTGAGGATGAGCGCGAGACGGTCGGGAAGGTGTCCGTTCGTCTCGATGTGGATCCGGAGCCCGGCGGTCCTGAGGCGCGGTGCGATGGCCGCGATGGCTGCCGCGTGGAGCAGCGGCTCCCCGCCCGTGAGACTCACCGTGCGGTGCCGGACACCGGAGGCGGCGAGATCGAGGACGAGGCCGGCGATCCGGTCCGGCGGGACGGGATTCGGAAGGATCTGGAAGTCGCGGCGGCCCGCCGTCCGCTCGACCCGGAACGACTCCGCCGGCGAGTGGCAGAGGGGCGTGTCGCAGTAAGTGCAGGCCACGTCGCAGCGGCCGAAGCGAACGAAGATCTGCCGCTCGCCCACCGACGGACCCTCACCCTGGATGGCCGAGAAGATCTCGAGGAGCTCCGCCGGGACGGGCACCTCGGCGCGGCGCGCCGGGGGCGCCCCGGCCTCTCTGTAGGTTCCGGGCATGGGTTCGGTGGCGGAGGCTCGCTCGCCCGGGAAGAGGGCGGCAGCGGGCCTCCGGCGGGCGGACCGGGCTACTTCTTCTTCGCTCCCTCGGCGGTCTTGGGAGCGGCGGCACCCTTGGCGGGGGCGGCCTTCGCGGCGGGGGCAGCGGCGCCCTTGGCCGGGGCGGCGGCGGAAGCGGCGGCTTCAGGCGCTGCGGCGGCCTCTTCCTTCTTCTTGGCCTTCGCGCGCTTCGCCATGCGTTCGACCCGGGTCTTCGGAAGTCCGTAGACCGAATCGCCGGGCTTCCACTTGCCGAGCTTGGCGAGAAGCGCCATGCGCTCCGCGCGGGTGTAGACGCTCCTCGTGCGCACGAGGGCGCCACCGGTTCTGAGACTGCGGTGGATGGACATGCGAAGCGACTCCGTTCTGGCCGGCCTCAGGCCGGATTTCACTCCGAGGCGTTTCCCGTCGCGGGCGGAAGCGGACTCCGCCGGGTCACGTACGCGCCCGGAAACCCGCGCGACGACCCGAGCTTGAGCCGGCGGAGCCGGCGCTTCACGGGTTCGAGTTCCGAGGCTTCCGCGGCGCGGCCGACGTAGAGGATGATATCGCCCTGGTCGCCGTCCGCGACCTGGACGAGCTCGAGATCCTCGAAGCCCTCGCGCGCAAGCGCCGCGTAGACGCTCGCCATCTCGGCCCTCACCGCCTCGAAGTGCCGGGCGTCGCGGTAGCCGCCGCTCATCGCCCGGACCGAGTAGTAGGGCCTCGACGTGATCGCGTCGCGACCGGGACCGGATGGTGGCCCCTCGATGTCGGGGTCCGCCTCCATGCGCAGGAGGCGTCCCTGAAGACCGTCCGTCGCGCCGTGGAAGGTCCCAAGGTAATACGCAAGGGCCACGATCGCAAACGCCACGCACCCGTAGAGGAGAACCTGCCTTCCCGAGAGGCGGAAGTCGCGGCGGACGAATGACTTTCGACCGCGGCCACTCCCGGACCCCTCCCGGAGCTCGCCGACCCCTTCGAGGGCGTCGAAGAGAGTACCCTTTCTGCGCTTCATGACCACCCCTGGCCCCGCCGCAGGCGGTGGCCTTCCCTTGGTCACACCGAGTTTAGAGGGGCCGCGCCGTGTTGTCAACAATACAACAGGGCTGACAGCGAACGGCGGTTCAGGCCGGATCGAGGATGTCGAGGAGATCGGGGAAGCACTCGATCCGGTGATCGGCTCCCCGGTGTTCAGCGGCAGACCCGAACCCGAAAGCGCAGGCCACCGTCCGGAGGCCCGCCCCTCGCCCGGCTTCGATGTCCGCCGCGCGGTCCCCCACCATGAAGCCGCCGTCCGAAGGCATCCTCGCCCGGACGGTCAGGACGTTCGCGGTTTTCGACGGCCCGTCATCGAGGCACAGGGCGAGGTCCACGAGACGTTCGAGGCCGAGATGCACGAGGTTGGCTTCGAGGTAGGGCCGCCCGCAGTTCGACACGATCGCGAGGCGGATGCCGCAGCTCCGGAGCCGCCGGAGCACCGCCTCGACGCCGGGATAGAGACGACCCTCTCCCGCCGCCAGCCGGCGGACTTCATGGCGGATGACGAGGGACCTGAGCGCCGGCGCGTCCGCGGCGCGACCGGGAGGCAGGAGGCCCGCGAAGTACTCGAGCGACGGGAGACCGACGAGGCTCCGGACCTCCTCGGGGGACGGCAGGACCGGGGCCAGGCGCCTTTCCTCGTAGTACTCCCGGAGGCCGTCGGCGGCGGAGCGCCACGCCAGATCCGCGCTGTCGACGAGGGTTCCGTCCATGTCGAAGACGACGATCACCGCAGCCATCCCCGGGGATTCCGGACGGCAGCGCCCGCCCTCACGCCGCCCCGCCCCGTTCGCAGGGATGTCACTCCACCCTCCGGAAAGCCCGCTTCACGAGGAGATCGACGGGAAGGAGAAGGAGCGCGCCGAGGAGGAACGGAAGAGGTCGTGTGCGCGACTCCGCCCGCTCCACGTCCGCGAAGGTCTGGTGTGCCGCGGGATCCGGGATCACGTCGCCGCCGCGGGCGCGGGCCCAGAGCGTCAGGCGGTCGAGGGAAAGGCCCCGGTCGCGCACTTCGGCGGGCGGCGGCACCGGGACGTCGACGAACGCCGACCTCGCGTCGCTCCGGCCCCGCGCCGTGACGCGCAAGAAGGACCGGTCGCAGGAGGCCGGCAGCCGGAACTCCGCGGACCCGTCTTCGAAGAGCGCCATCGGCGCCTCCACCGCGCGACCCTCCGTGTCCGTGAGCTCCCACGCGACATCGGCAACGGCGGCGCGGGACTTGAAGTCGTCGGCGCGCGCGAGGAGGTGCCCGTCCTCGGCGACAGCCGTGATCACGAGACCCGACGTCCGCTCGGCCTCGCTCCGGGCGAGGAACCGCACGGCCTGGGCCCAGAGCTTCGGATAGTCGTCCCACCCGGTGAGGTCGCGGGCGAAGCCCCCTTCCGACGGCGCGGCGAAGAGCATGACCCGCCCCGCGCCGGCGCGCCAGTGGGCAAGAGCCGGGAGGCCGGCATCGGTCCGCAGCGTCGTCCAGGCGCCGGTCCGCTCGCGGGAGCGCAGGATCCCGTGGAGCGGCGGCGCCGCGGCGATGTCGACGCTGCGCAGCCCGGGCCAGGGCCTCGCGGGCACGAGTTGCACGCTCCCCCGCCGGGACTCGGCCCCGCCGGACCCGGCCGCCGCGGCCTCCCCCGGCGGAGGAGCCGGTGCCGGAGGCGGCGGGGGTTCGGGGGCCGGTGGCGTCGCCGCCGTCCCATCCCCCTCCGGCGGCGGCGAGTTCTTCCCCGGTCCCTTGCGGGCGGCGACGACCTTCTCGACCTGGACCGTCAGGATCTGGGGGATCTCGTCGGGCGAGTAGGCCTCGTAGAAGCGGCCTCCTCCCCAGAGCGCGATGTTCGAGAGCGTCGTGACGTCCGAGCGCCCGACGCCAAGCGTCGAGACCGTGATGCCTTCCTCCCGCATGGCCGAGACGATCTCCTGGAAGCGGGCCGGCTTCGAGAAACCGTCGGAGACGAGGATGACATGCTTGATCTGCGCCCGCTCGAAACCGAGCACCGACTGCGCGAAGCGCAGGGCCGGCCCGAAGTCGGTGCCCCCCTGGGCCCGCAGCCGGGCGATGCGGTCCGCGATGACATCCTGGTCGCGAGCGGGAGTGACGGGCAGCACCTCGAAGGGCGCATCGTTGAAGCCGAGAACGCCGATGCGGTCCTGCGGGGCGAGGACGGCCGCCGCGGCGATGGCCCCTTCCTTGGCGAGGAGAAGCCGGCGGTCCTGCTTCATGCTGTCCGAGCAGTCGATGACGAGAAGGACGATGAGGCTCGGCGCCTCGCGGACCTCCGGCTTCGCCCGGCCGGCGTCGGGATCGCTGAGCCCCGGTCGCGATTCGGGGCGCGACGCGGCGGGGGGCGGCGGCGCGGGGGGGTCGGGCTCCCCTTCGAGGGGCAGGAGCGACGCGAGCGGACGACCCAGGGCGGCGATGAGAGCATCCGGCGCGGGCGGCGGGAACACGAGGAGGCCGAGCCCCCGCTCCGTCACCTCCGCCGCGACCTCCTTCGCGAGATCCTCGCCGGCGCCCGCGATATCGACGCCGTCGAGGACCAGGGCCGCGGCGCCGGAGAGGCGCACGCGGCCCGCCAGGAAGTCCTCCGGAGACGACACCGAGACGTCGAGCCCCTGGACCCGCAGGGCGCGGACGATGGCCGCGTCGCGGTCGCCCCGGGGCGCCGCCACGACGAGGACGGGCTCGGGCGCGGGCGCGACGAGGAAGAGTCCCGCGGCGTCGTCGAGGGGCTCGGCATCGGGCTCCGCAAACCGTGCGACGATCCGCCGGGGACCGGAGGCGAGAACGATGCCGCCGGCGGACGCGACGTTCGGCCCCGCCGATCCCGGCACCTCGAGGCGGCGCACCGGCACATCATCGACGAGGATGTCGATGGCCGTGGCGCCGCCCGCGGGCAGCGTGAAGCGGATGTCGAAGGCGGCGCCCTCGTCGGGCCGGCGGGGGACGGATGTCGCGGAGATTCCGTCGAGGGTCCGGTTCGCCGCCGTGTCGCCAGCAACGGGCACGAGGATGAGCTTCGGTCCCCCGTCACCGGTCACGGCGTCGGGGGCCGGCAGCGCCCCGTCCGTGAGGACGATGATCTCGCCGGGGGGCGAGAGGGCCGCCGCCGGACCGAGCACCCGGAGGGCGGCTCCGAGATCCGAGACCATGGGATCGAGGCCGAAGGCGCCGGCGCCCTCCTCGACGCGGGTCCGGACGTCCGCCGGGAGGGGCCGGGCGCCGTTCCCCGACCAGATCTCCGCCGTTCCCGAGGCGAAGCCCGCCACCCTGAACCGCGCCGTCGCCGGCGCCCGCAGCAGCATGGCGTCGATCCGGTCCGCGACGGCCCTCCGGCCCTCCCGCCCGAGGCTCCGCGAGAGGTCGGCGAGGACGGCGAAGCTCCGGGGCTCGAAGACGGACACCGTCGTCATCGGTCCGGCCAGCGCGACGGCGACGAGGGCGATCATGGCGGCGCGGAGCAGCGTGGAGACGGCGCGGGGTCCGCGCCGGAGGGGGGCCTTCGACATCGCGGCCAGCGCGGCGAGGACCGCGAGGGCGGGCGGGATGACGAAGAGCCATGCGGAGTCCTGGAAGGTCATCGTCGCCGCCCGCGCCGCCCTGCGCGGCCTACTTCACGACCATCGCGGCGCCCACGAGGGCGCGCCCGTTCACGTGGAAGGTGTCCCCGAAGTCCGCGACGATCGTGAGCTTCTCCGCCGTTCCGATCTCGAGGTTCCGGATCCAGTGGGGTTCGTCACCGGCCCGAAGGACGCCGGTCTCGACCGCCGGCCGGCCGTCGAGGAGGACGCGGAAGACCACGGCGCCCCGGAGCCCGCGGGCCACGGCCCGGGGGTCCACGCCGACGGCCGCCGTGAAACGGCTGAAGCGCCGGCCGAGGTTCCAGGTCACGGCGGTCCGCGAGTGCAGCGCGAGTCCCTTCAGGAACCGGCGACCACCGATCTCGATCGTGCGTCCGTCGAGAGCGCGGTCCGTCGCCACTCCGAACCGCAGGTCGCCCTCGATCAGCGGCGTCTCCTCCACGGATTCGGGAGCCATGTCGGAGAGGTAGCTGAAGTCGCCGTTGCGGAAGCCGATCTGTTCGATCTCGGAGGTCCGGATGGAGAAGGACGGGCCCGCCGTGAGGCGGATCCGCACGACGGCCGGATCCGACGCGGTGACCGTACCCGTGAGGAACGAGCCGTCCCGGAGCCGCACGACGCCGAGGAGGTGGGTGGGCTCCCGGAAGGGCTCCACATCCTGGAGTCGGATCACGGCCACGCGGTCCGGAGCGAAGCCGAGCCGCGTGGCGGGTCCGAGGGCGCAGTCGATGACGAGGCCCGTCTTCTGGATGGCCGAGATGCTGCCCGTGAGCCGGTCGATGCCCGCCTTCCCGCGGAGCCAGACGATGTCCGTCTCCGCGGTCCCCGTCTCGCCGAGCCCGTCCGAGATGCCCTCGGCGTTGTCGACGATGCGCACGGTGCGGATGACATCGAGGGGCACCTTCGTCGATCCGAGAGCCGGCGAGACGACGCGGAGGTCGTCGCCCTCCGTGTCCTCGATCCTCGCGAGGATCGCATCGCCGGAGATGAGCCGCAGAAGTGCAAGCCCGGAACCGCGCTCCGGCGCGGTGGGCCCCTCGAACTCGAGGCTCACGACGCGGGAGGCAGCGGTTTCGAAGGGGCCGGCGTCGGTCTCGATGCGGACGGCTCCGCCTTCCGAGAGGCCGGCGAAGCGGCCGGATCGCGTGTCCCCGTCGATGAGGAGAGCCGTCACCTGGTCGACCCCGCCGGGCAGGGCGAGGAGCATGAGCGCGAGAAGGGGCTGCATCCTTGGGTCCTCGGGCCGTCCCCAGATGGTACGGAGTTCGCCCGGCCCTCGTAACCGCCCTGCCCCTGCCAAGTTGTCAGCCCGCCGCCGGGGACGGCGGGGCGGGGCTCCTGACAAGGTGTCATGACGCCCCGTGCCGCGCGGCGTGGCCGCACCCAAACTTCTGCGGCGGTCTCGCTTTGGGAAGCCCGCCGCGCCGTCCCGCCATTGGTCTTTGAGTTGCATCCATGGCCGTGACGCGCGGTCCGCGCCTCCCGCGGAGCGCTCACGAATCCCCATTCCAAGAGAAGGAGAGGATACATGGCGAAGCAGCTCTGCTTCGACGCCGAGGCCCGCGACGCCCTCCGGACGGGCGTCCAGAAGCTCGCGCGCGCCGTGAAGTCCACGCTCGGCCCCCGCGGACGCTGCGCGGTCATCGACCGCGGCTTCGGGGCTCCGACCATCATCAACGCCGGCTACCAGGTGGCGGACGAGGTCGATCTCAAGGACCCCCGCGAGAACATGGGCGCGCAACTCCTCAAGGAAGCCGCCAGCAAGACGCACGACGTGGCCGGCGACGGCACGACCACCGCGACGGTTCTCGCCGAGGCCATTTTCACCCAGGGGCTCCGGCACCTCGCCGCGCGCGCCAACCCGATGGATCTTCTCCGGGGGATCCGCGCCGCTACGGACGCCGCGGTGGCCTCCATCGATCGCATGGCCCGCAAGGTGAGCCTCTCCGACCGCGAGAAGCTCATCGAGATCGCCCGCGTCGCCGCCAACGACCGCGGACTGGCCACGACTCTCGTGGACGCCCTGACGCGCGTGGGCGCGGACGGCGTCATCACGATCGAGGAAGGCAAGGGGATCGAGACGAGCGTCAAGGTCGTCGAAGGGATGCAGTTCGACCGCGGCTACATCTCCCCCCAGTTCGTGACCGACCCGAAGGCTCTCGAGTGCGAGCTCACGGACTGCCTCATCCTCATCCATGAGGACAAGATCAGCTCGATCAAGAAGCTCATCCCCCTCCTCGAGAAGGTCTCGAAGGCCCAGAAGCCGCTCCTCATCATCGCCGAGGACATCGAGGGCGAGGCGCTCGCCACCCTCGTCGTGAACCGCCTGCGCGGGATCGTCCAGTGCTGCGCGGTCAAGGCCCCGGGCTACGGCGATCGCCGAAAGGCCATGCTCCAGGACATCGCCACGCTCACGGGCGGCGAAGCCGTCTTCAAGGATCTCGGCGTGGACGTGGAATCGCTCCGCATCGAGAAGCTCGGCCGCGCGCGCCGCGTCATCGTCGCGGCGGAGACCACGACGATCGTGGAGGGCGCCGGGAAGGCCTCGGACATCTCGGCCCGCGTGAAGCAGATCCGCCGGGAGGTCGAGACGACCGACTCGAACTACGACCGCGAGAAGCTCGAGGAGCGCCTCGCCCGGCTGGCCGGCGGCGTGGCCCAGATCAGCGTCGGCGCGGCCACCGAGACCGAGATGAAGGAGAAGAAGGCGCGCATCATGGACGCCAACAACGCCGTGAAGTGCGCCCTCAAGGACGGCATCCTCCCGGGCGGCGGCACGGCGCTTCTCCGCATCGGGCGGGACCTCAAGGTCGAAGCGAAGGGCGACCAGGCCCTCGGCGTCGCCGTCGTGCGCTCGGCCCTCGATGCGCCCTTCCGCCAGATCCTCGAGAACGCCGGCCGCGAGGGCTCCGTGGCGGCGCGCAAGGTGCTCGCCGGCAAGGCGGGCTTCGGCTACAACGTCGAGAAGGACGAGTACTGCGACCTCTGGGAGGCGGGGATCATCGATCCCGCCAAGGTCACGAAGAGCGCGCTCCAGAACGCCGCCAGCGTGGCGGGCGTCCTCCTGTCCACCAACGCCATCATCTCCGAGATCCCGAAGAAGAAGGACGACGCTCCGGGAGGCGGAATGGGGGGTATGGGCGGCATGGGAGGGATGGGCGGCATGGGCGGCATGGATGACATGGACATGTGATCCTCCCGGGCCGCGGCCCGGGACGCTGTGGACGGAGAACGGAACATGCTCAAGCTCGAACCCCTGGACGACCGGATCGTCATCGAACCCCTCGAGGCCGAGGAGCGCACCGCGGGCGGCATCGTGCTGCCCGACTCGGCCAAGGAGAAGCCGCAGAAGGGCCGCGTCATCGCCACCGGCCCCGGACGCCTGCTCGACAACGGCGGCCGCGCCGCCCTCTCCGTCAGGGCGGGCGACGTGGTCATCTTCGGGAAATACTCCGGCGCCGACGTCAAGGTCGAGGGCCGGGAGTACAAGGTGATGCGGGAGAACGAGGTCCTCGCGAAGTTCGTCTGATCGCCGAGCGGCGGGCCGGAGGCCGCGGGCGATCCGCCCGCCCCCGCCCGCCCCGCGGGTCCCGATGGCAGAACGGAGCCGGAGTCAGTCATGGCCAAGCAGATCCTGTTCGATCATGAGGCGCGGACGAAGATCCTCGCCGGCGTCGAGAAGCTCGCCCGGGCGGTGAAGGTCACGCTCGGCCCGCGGGGCAAGAACGTCATCTTCCGGAAGAGCTTCGGCGGCCCCACGGTCACGAAGGACGGCGTCACCGTGTCGAAGGAGGTCGAACTTCCCGATCCCTTCGAGAACATGGGGGCGAAGCTCGTCAACGAGGTCGCCACGAAGACGAGCGACGAGGCCGGCGACGGGACGACGACGGCGACGGTCCTCACGGAGGCCATCTACCGCGAGGGCCTGAAGGCCGTCATCACGGGCGCCGACCCCGTCGCGATCAAGCGCGGCATCGACCGGTGCGTCGAGGCGGCCGTCGAGGCGCTCCAGGGGCTCCGGAAGACGGTGAAGGGCCGGACGGAGATCGCCCAGGTTGGCGCCATCTCCGCCAACAACGACCCGCAGATCGGCGATCTCCTCGCCTCGGCCCTCGAGAAGGTCGGCAACGACGGCGTCATCACGGTCGAAGAGTCGAAGAGCTTCGAGACGACGCTCGAGGTCGTCGAGGGCATGCAGTTCGACAAGGGCTACATCTCGCCCTACTTCGTCACCCAGCCCGAGAAGATGCTGGCCGAGATCGAGGACTGCCACATCCTCATCCATGAGAAGAAGATCTCGAACCTCCGGGACCTCCTCCCGCTCCTCGAGAAGCTCGCCCAGAAGGGCGCGAAGCTCCTCATCATCGCGGAAGACGTCGACGGCGAGGCGCTCTCGGCTCTGGTCATCAACCGCCTGCGCGGCGTGCTCCAGTGCTGCGCTGTGAAGGCTCCCGGCTTCGGCGACCGCCGCAAGGCCATGCTCGACGACATCGCCGTCCTCACGGGCGGCACGGCCATCTCCGAGGATCTCGGCCGGACGCTCGACAAGGTGGACATCGCCGACCTCGGCCGGGCGAAGAAGGTCGTCGTGAAGAAGGACACGACGCTCATCGTCCAGGGCGAGGGCCGGAAGAAGGACATCCAGGCCCGCATCGAGCAGATCCGCGGCCAGATCGACAAGAGCACATCGGACTACGACCGCGAGAAGCTCAACGAGCGCCTCGCGAAGCTCTCCGGCGGCATCGCGGTCGTCAAGGTGGGCGCCAGCACCGAGGCGGAGCTCAAGGAAAAGAAGGCTCGCGTCGAGGACGCGCTTCACGCCACGCGCGCCGCGGCGGAGGAGGGCGTCGTC
The DNA here is from genome assembly GCA_964419995.1 of uncultured Planctomycetia bacterium. Taxonomy (GTDB): domain Bacteria; phylum Planctomycetota; family CAYQRN01; genus CAYQRN01. Next base: position 2,443 of record CAYQRN010000022.1, on the reverse strand, counting down.
CCCGGAGGCGGGACGGCCCTGCTCCGGGCCGTCCCGGCCGTGGAGGCCCTGTCCTCGAAGCTCCGCGGAGACGAGAAGTTCGCCGCGGATATCGTCGCCCATGCCCTGAAGCAGCCCACGTTCCACATCGCAGCCAACGCGGGCTTCGATGGCGCCATGATCGTCGCCGAGGTGCTCGAGTCGAAGGGCTCCACGGGCTTCGACGCCCGCGAGGGTGTCATGACGGACCTCGTGAAGGCCGGCATCATCGATCCGGTCAAGGTTCCGCGTCTCGCGCTCCAGTACGCCGCGAGCGTGGCGGGGCTCATGCTGACGACCCACACGGCGATCACGACGCTCAAGGACGAGGAGACGAAGACCGCGGGCGCCGTGAGCTGAGCCAGCGCCGGAGATCCGCGGATCTCCGCGGGGAGGAGGCGCCCCGCGGCGCCTCCCCGCGCGGGCCCGATCAGGTTTCCCCCCGGGCGGAGCGGACGGTGGAGAAGCGCGACTACTACGAGGTGCTGGAGATCGCCCGCGACGCGTCCGAGGAGGACGTGAAGAAGGCCTACCGGCGCCTCGCGTTCAAGTACCACCCCGACCGCAACCAGGGCGACAGGGCGGCGGAGGAGAAGTTCAAGGAGGCCGCCGAGGCCTACGAGGTCCTCTCCGACGCCGGCAAGCGCCGCCAGTACGACCAGTTCGGCCACGCCGGCATGGCGGGTGCCGGCTTCCACGGCTTCGAGAACGTCGGCGACATCCTGAGCCGCTTCGCAGACGTCTTCGGCGGCGGCGGCGCCGGGTCCATCTTCGAGAGCTTCTTCGGCTTCGGGGGCGGGCGCTCCCGGCCCGACACGGGCGCGAGCCTGCGGGCCGAGGTGACCGTCACCCTCGAGGAGGCCGCCCGCGGCGTCGAGAAAACCCTCGCGGTGAAGCGCCGGGAGCTCTGCACCGAGTGCGGAGGCTCCGGGGCGAAGGCGGGAACGAAGCCCGAGACCTGTCGAACGTGCCGGGGCGCGGGCCAGGTCGCCGCGTCGCAGGGCTTCTTCTCGATCCAGACCGCCTGCCCCGCCTGCCACGGGCAGGGGCGGGTCATCCGGCAGCCCTGCGGGCCCTGCCGGGGCGCGGGACTCGCGCTCGGGAAGGCCGAGATCACGATCCGGATCCCGGCCGGCATCGATGACGAACAGCAGCTCCGCGTCGCCGGCGAGGGCGAGCCGAGCCCGGGCGGAGGCGGCCGCGGGCATCTGTACTGCACCGTGCGGATCTCGCCGCACCCCTTCTTCACCCGGCGGGGGGACGATGTCCTCTGCGAAGTGCCCATCACCTTCCCCCAGGCGGCGCTCGGCGACTCCATCGAGGTCCCGACGCTCGACGGCCTCGTGAACCTGAAGATCCCCCGCGGCACGCAGCCCGGCGACACCTTCCGCCTGCGCGGCCGCGGCGTCGCCAACGTCCACGGCCGCGGCAAGGGCGACCATATCGTCATCGCGCGGATCGAGGTGCCGAAGAAGCTCTCGTCCGCGGAGGAGGCGCTGCTCCGGAAGCTCGGCGAGGCCGCGGGCGCGGACGGCGGCGCAGGGGCGCCGGGGTTCTTCCAGCGCGTCCGGGAGTACTTCCAGAAGGAGCCGAAGACCCGCAAGCCCGGAGAACGGACATGACGGACACGGACGACACTCTCGACCCCGCGGGCGGAGCGGAGTCCGCGCCTGAGACGGCGCGTTCCGGCGCGGGAGACCCGGACGCCCTGGCCCGCCTCGAGGCGGAACGGAACGATCTCCTCGACCGGCTCCGGCGGACGGCGGCGGAATACGACAACTACCAGAAGCGGACGCGCCGGGAGCGGGACGAGCTCTCCCGGTACGTGCGCGCCGAGTTCGCACGGGACGTCCTTCCCCTGTTCGACGGCCTCGACCGGGCGCTGCAGACGGCGGACGCCGCGCCCGACCTTCCTGCCCTCGTCGAGGGGCTCCGCATCGTCCGCGACCAGTTCACGCGGCTCTTCGAGCAGAAGGGGCTCGAGCCCATTCCCGGAGCGGGACATCCCTTCGACCCGCGATGGCACGAGGCGCTGTTCCGGGTCGAGACGGCCGACGTCGCGCCCAACACCGTCATCGAGGAGTTCGAGCGCGGATACCGGCTCGGAGACGTCGTCGTCCGCCCGTCGCGGGTGAGCGTCGCGGCCGCGCCATCGTCCGCTCCGCCGGCCGGCGAGGCTCCGCCATCGGATTGACAGACGAGGAGTGCACGAGGACCATGCCCACTTACGACTACGCATGCGAAGCCTGCGGTCACAGGTTCGAGCTCTACCAGGGGATCTCCGATCCCGTCGAGAAGACCTGCCCGAAATGCCGCAAGCGGAAGCTCACGCGCCTTATCGGCACGGGGGCGGCCGTGCTCTTCAAGGGCACCGGCTTCTACCAGACCGACTACCGGAGCCCATCCTACACCGAGGGCGAGAAGA
>CAYQRN010000021.1:0-31800 GCA_964419995.1 uncultured Planctomycetia bacterium | reverse complement strand
CGCCCGGTTCCCCGTCCGCTTCTCGACCTCCGCCTACCTCTGGCTCCGCCAGGCCATCCTGCGTGCCCTCGAGGAGAAGGGCCGCACGATCCGCCTCCCCGTGAACGTCACGCAGAGCCTGCGGAAGGCGGCGCGGGATGGCGACCTCGACCCTGACGCCGGCGCCGACAACGAGGTGAAGAACCGCCTCCACGACGTGCTCAGCAATCCCTCCGTGAACCGGCCCGTGCTCTCCCTCGACGCGGGCCCCGACGACGAGACCCGGCTTGGCGAGCTCGTCGGCGACAGCACGGCGCTCCGCCCCGACGTGGAAGTCATCCGGGAGGACATCCGGGGACTCGTCCGCGACTCCCTCGGCATGCTCCCCGACCGGCACAAGCTCGTCCTGCGCCTGCGATTCGGCATCGAGTGCTCGCACCCGCACACCCTCGCCGAGATCGGCAAGATGATGGGCGTGACGGCCGAGCGCATCCGCCAGATCGAGGCCTCGGCCTTCGACCGGCTCCGCCGCGGACCGGACGGACCGCGCCTCTTCGATCTGCTCCAGGGCGCCTGACGCCGGCGCGATCTCCGCCCCTTCAGGGAAGGACCTGGCCCGCCGGCCCCGCCCGGAAGACCAGCATCCCCCCGGGGCCGGATCGGATCGCGCCGCCCCGGGCGACCCGCACGTCGAGAAACCCGCCGCGGGGCGCCGTCTCCACGTCGAAGGCATCGTCCGGCGGGAGCCCGAGCAGCACGTGGACGGCGTTCACGCCGCCCCTCGCCCGGTAGAAGAGCCCCGTCGCGCCCCGCCGGCCCGCCGCCACGCCGATCCACCCCGGAAGCGCGATGCCGGTGGCGCCCTCGCGCCCGGCCACGGGGAAGAACCGCGGAGACGCCGAAGCCCCTCCGGTCGCCTCGATGACGTGGGCGAGCGTGACGTCGGCTCCTGTCTCCGGCGCCGCCCGCAGGAGGTTCCGGTGGAAGCAGCCGAGCTTCTCGAATCGCGGCCAGGGGAGGACATCGAACGCCGCGCCGCGTTTCACGGAGCGCACGGTGAAACGGGTCTCCCCCCCCGCGGTGAAGGCCCCGGCGCCGGACGCCTCGCCCGCCTCTTCCGTGACGAGCTGGAAGGCCACATCGGTCCGATCATCGGTGCGCTGGAGCCGGTCGACGACGAGGACGAGGCCCCCCGGATCCGGAACCCCCGTCGTGACGTGGACGACGTCCCGCGCCACGAAGGTGCACCACGGCGCGCGTCCACCCGGCAGCACCGCCGTCATGGCCGTGAAGCCCTCTCCGTGCCGAATCTCGGCGAAGGACGCCGGCGGGTCTCCTGCCGGCGCCGCTCCCTCCTGGACCTCGCCCCGGTCGCGCTCGAAGGCCACGGGCACCCCGTGGGCCGCGCTGGCGCCGAAGTCGGCGTGGACCCGCGCGTCGCCGGGCGCCTCGCCGTGGGCCTGTCCGCCGGTGACGACAAGGAGCGAGAGGGCGTCCCGGTGGGCCAAAGACCCCGATCCCGCCGCGCCGGTGAAGACGATGGCGAGGCCGCTCTTGCCGGATCCGGCCCGCGACACGGCCATTGGGAGGTCCGCGCCGGCCCCTGCCGGCTGGGGTCCCTGGCCCTCGCCGGCGGCCCCGAGAGCGAGGATCTCGGGAACGGTGGCCGGCACGGCCGGCGGCCACTCCCCCCCGAGAAGCCGCCGCGCGCGGGAACGAAGCGTCGGGACCGGCAGCAGTAGAACGAAGGCCGGACCCCGGGCCGCCTCTGCGAAGCCTGCCCCGCCATCGCCGAGCGGCGGGAGGCGATGAGCCGTGGGCAGAGTAGCGGTCTCGTACACATCGAGAACGCGGGCGACGGGTCCGGGCGGGACGATGGGCGCCGCACCGAGACGGTCGACGACGAGACGGTCGAGCTCGGCGAGATCGGAGAGCCTCCGGCGCCCCTCGGCATCCGCCGCCGAGAGCTCTCGCCGGACGACACGCGGATCTGCGATGCGCTGCCGGAGCCCGTCGACGAGGGCGCGCAGGCCCTCGATCCCGGGCTCGGCCGGCTCCGAGGGCTCCGCCGGCAGGAGCAGGAGGGGGAAGAGGCCGTGAGCCTCGTCGATGACGGCGTCGAGGGCTGCGCCCGCGAGGTCCCGCGCTGCGCCGGGTCGGACCGTCGCGAACCACGCGCCGGCAAGGGCGGCGCCCGCCCGCCGGAGCCGCTCCCGGACGGACTCGGGCGCGTCCGGCGAGATCCAGTGGATCGCCAGGGCGGCGGCGCGGATCTCCGCCGCAGTGGGGCGCGCCCGCCCGCCGGATCTCGAGCGGACCCGAGAGCGCAGATCCTCCACGTCCCGCAGCACGGCCTCGGAACACGCCCCGGCATCGCCATGGATCAGGGCGAGGAGAGCCCTGGTCCGGAGTCTCTCGGGATCCCCTCCACCCGCCGCATCCGGCCGCTCGAGCGCCGCTCGCGTCCCCTCGACGACCTTCGCGAACACCGGATCCCGCTTCCTGCGAAGCGCGATGTCCTCGGCTGTTCCCGCTCCATGGAGGAAGAGAGCGGTCGCCCGCGATTCGGGAACGGACGCGGGGTTCTGAGCGGGGAGGAGGGACGCGGCGGAGAGGACGGCCGCGAGGCCGAACGAACGGTGCATGGCAGTGCAGACCATCGGGGACGCCGGAGGCTCCTTCCCCCCCGGGGAGGGAGCCCCTCTCCAAGGGGTCCGCCGCCGGGCCGGGACGGAGACTCCATTCTATTCAGTTGACAGGACATGAGTTTACGTCGATCATCGTGTGCTCGGAACCCGCTGCCGGAGGATCTGGTAGGCTTGTGGGTACGGGAGAGTCGAAGAATGAAGCCCGGAGACCTCCCGCGCGGCGAGTCTTGAAGGCCGCCCGGCGCCGCCGTCCGGCCGAAGGTCTGCGAACATGAAGTGTCTCCGAATCCTCCTCGGGCCGGTCCTCCTCTTCGCCGGCTCCGGCGCGGCCCAGAACCTCCTCCGCACCCTCGCGGATCCTGCTCCGAATCCCGCGCCGTTCTTCGTGCGATTCCCGGGGGGCATGGATACCGCCGACGTGAACGGCGACGGCACGCGGGACTTCCTCATCGGCGCGCCCCGCGAGGCGCCCGTGGCCGCGGCCGGGCAGGTCATCGTCTACGACGGTCTCACGGGCGCCGTTCTCTACGCCGTGACGAACCCCGCGCCCGCCACGGCCCCAGGCCTCGCCGTGGATCGCTTCGGAGACTCCGTCGCCTGCCTCGGCGACCTCGACGGGGACGGCCGCGACGACTTCGCCGCCGGCGCTCCCAACGTCACGACCTCGCCCCTCGGACTCGTGGCCGCGACGGGCGTTAGAGCCTTCTCCGGCGCCACCGGCGCCCAGCTCTGGCATTTCGATGGGGGCACCGGCAACGCGACGGGGCGCGCACTCGTGCGCCTCCCCGACCGCGACGGCGACGGCCGGGACGACGTCGGCGTGGTGGCCGATGCCTACGTCGCCATTCTCTCCGGCGCCACAGGCGCCGTCTTCCAGATCCTCGCCATTCCGGATCTCGGCCCCTTCGGCATCTTCGCGTCGCAGACGGCGGCCGTCATCGGCGACGTGACCGGCGACGGCCATGCCGAGGTCGCCGTCGGCGGACGGACGGGACCCGACGCCCTTGCGAACGCAGGCCGCATCATCGTCTTCGACGGGTTCACCGGCGCTCCGGTCTTCCTCTTCGTGGGCGCCGACATCGAGCGCCTGGGAGCCTCCCTCGCCGCGGTCGGCGACGTCGACGGCGACAGCTTCCCGGATCTCATCGCCGGCGCGCCCGGCGGCCAGAGCCTCGTGGCGGTGGACACGGGCGAGGTCCGGATCCTCCGCGGCGCGGGCGCCGCCGCTCCCTTCGCCGTCATCTCGCCGCCGGCGGGGACGCAGCAGTTCGGCGCCACCGTGGCCGCGACCCTCGACCTCGACGGCGACGGCATCTCCGAGGTGGCCGTCGGCACCACGGGCCTTCTCGCCACGGCCCGGATCTACTCCATCGCCGGCGGCGTCCCCGCCCTTCTCTACGAGATCCAGGACCCCCTCGCGCTGAGCCCGATCTCGCGGATCCAGGGCGCGGCGGACCTCGACGGCGACGGGACCCGCGACATCCTCGCCGGCGCCGGCGACCGGGTCCTCGTCTTCGGGACGCATCTGACGCCCCACCTCTCCCTCGGGGCCGCCCTCGCTCCGGGCGGCGTCTCGAACCTCGCTCTCGAGGGCCGGCCCCTCACGCCCGTGGCTCTGGCCGCGGACCTGGCGGCAGGCGGGTTCGACGCCGGCACCTTCGGCATCTTCGCCCTGTCCTTCACTCCCGCGCTCACGATCCTCGTGGACGGCTCGGGCCTCCTCGCGCCTCCTGGAGACCCCGCGGCCCGCGTCCCCGCCGCGGGACCCTATCGGCTCTGGTTCGCGGTTCCGTCGTCGCCGGTCATCGCCGGTCTCACCCTGCACGTCCAGGGAGTCGTCTTCGACGGGTTCCAGGTCCCCGGCCTCTACTCGATCTCGAACCCCCTCTCGCTCACCTTCTGAGTCAGGGCGCGTGGGAGCCAGCAGGTCCGATCCGGCGCCGCCCGCCTCGACCGGCGACGGATCGGCTTTGCGCGAGCCCGCGCTGCCGGAGGGCTTCCACCCGACGGACTGGACCATCGTCCAGGCACTGAGGTCGCCCCTCGCCCGGTACGGCGCCCTGCCGCCTGGCTCTGTCGCCGATCACGTCGCGGCCTGCGCCGCGTGCCAGCGGCGCACGGACGTTCTCCGGCAGTTCGAGTCCCGCCACCCCGGATCCATCGCCACGGATCCGCCGCCCCGCGATCCGCGCCGGCGGCGCCGCATCCTCGCGCTCGCGGGCCTCGCCCTGCTCGCGTGGATCGTTCGCAGGCTGCTCTCCGCCCCCTGACCGCCTTGCAGATCCGGCAAGTCGCGTGTAAGAAGGGGCCGATGAGCCGGACACCAGGCGAGACGAAGACGGAGACCACGGACGCGCCGGACCCCGACCAGCGCCTGACCGTCGAGCTTGCCGCCATCGGCGACCTCGTCGCCTTCTTCAAGCGCAACTATGACTGGTGGATGCTTCTCCTCAAGAAGACCGTCATCTGGACGGTCTTCTTCGGGCTCCTCTATCTCCTGCGCGACTTCTTCGCCGTCGTCTTCCTGACGTTCATCTTCGGTTTCATCATGAACAGCCTGATCCACGTGCTCTCGCGGTACGTCCGCTGGCCGTGGAAGGTCCAGGTGACGCTCGTCTTCCTCGTCTTCCTCGGCCTCTGGGTCGGCGCCGGATTCCTGGTCGTCCCTGCGGCTCAGCAGGAGGGCGAGAAGTTCGTGAGCGATTTCCCGAACATCCGGGACTCGCTCAAGTCCCAGTGGAACACCTTCCTCGCGGAGCATCCTCCATTCGCGACGCTCGTGACGTCCGAGCGGAAGCGCATCGACAAGTACGTGGACACGTTCCTCGAGAGCGAGCTCCGGCCGGCGCTCCTCAGGATCCTCCAGGGGACGCTCGCCATGGGGACATACCTCATCCTCTCCCTGCTCTTCAGCCTGCTCATCCTCCTCGACCTGCAGCGCCTGCGCCGCGAAGTCGTGAAGCTCCGGGAGTCCCGGATCGCGACCTTCTACGAGGTGACAGGAAAGACCGTGGTCAAGTTCGGCGCCGTCCTCGGCAAGGTCTTCGAGGCCCAGGCGGTCATTGCCATCGCCAACACGACGCTCACGGCGATCGGGCTCACTGCGCTCGGCATCCCGAGCATCTTCTTCCTCTCGTTCATCGTGTTCATCGGGAGCTTCATCCCGGTGCTCGGCGTCTGGATCAGCTCGGTGCCCATCTGCCTCCTCGGCCTCGTGAAGGGCGGGTTCCCGCTCCTTCTCACCCTCGTCGGCTTCATCACCGTGATCCACCTCATCGAGGCCTACATCCTGAACCCCCGGATCATGGGAGCCGCCCTGCACATCAACCCGGTCCTCGTGCTCGCGATCCTGTTCGTGAGCGCTCATTTCGCCGGGTTCTGGGGGGCGCTCCTCGGCGTCCCCACGGTGTTCTACATCTTCAAGTACGTCTTCTCCCACGAGACGCCCGAGGTCGGACTGCGGGCCCGGCGCGCCGCGGCGCGCGCCGACGCGGCGGCCTGACGCGAACCCTCGCCGCCGCGGCCTCCGCCCGCTACGCTCCGGCGCCGCGCCCCCCTCAGATCTGATCCCAGTTGGGCTCGGGATCGAGGGCGTCGGCCCCCGTCGGAGTGGCGACGATCGCACGCCGCGCCTTCTCGAAGGCTTCCACCATGGCCTTGCTGCCGGCATCCGACAGGAGATCGACGCGGTTGCCCGACTTCTGCTTCTCCGTGAGCGCCTTCACGCGATCGAAGAGCGGACGGATGCGCGTCACGAAGTCGTCATTGAACCGCAGATGTTCGTCCTTCTGGCTGTCCGGCAAGGCGTTCACGAAGTCCTTCGCGATGCGGTCCCGCCACTTCGTGAAGGCGGACCAGAGGGCCGGCAAGTCATGCCAGAGCATTTCGAGATCGAGCCGCAGGCAGGGCGACTCCCCGCCCTTCTCGTCCGTCACGGCATCGACGATGTCCTCGTACACTTCGATGTCGGCCTCGAACCTGGATTGGAGATGGCTGTAGGGCTTCATGGCTTGGTTGTTTCAGCGCCCGACCTCCGTGCGGGCAAAGGAGACGCGGCAGGCGCAGGGAAGGCACCGTGCTTCGGGCGCATCCGGTCGGCCCATGGCCGCCGGAACCCACCCCGGGATCCGCGCGCGAGTCCGCGCGCCGCACGACAGGAACCCATTCGCTTCCCGCATCTCGACCTTCAAAAAGGATACATCCGCGACCCGGTTTTGGCGAGACGTTTCCGGGATCCGCGTCCCGAACTTCCTGCCGGGCAACGCATAGCATGCGCTCATGCGCCGCGCCGCTCCACGTGACGCGGATACCGTGGCGCGGATTCGGCGCGATCGGTAGACTCAGGTCCGCGCAGTCCCCGGATGCCCCCGGGGGGGGCGCCGGACCTCTTCCCAGGATCGGGAGTTGCCATGACACGCCTTCTCGCCTCTGCCCTCTTCCTCGCGCTCGCCTCTGCCCTCCTGCCGGCCCAGTTTTCGCAGACCCTGCCTCCGGGCTTCGAGCTCGCTGATGGCAGCTCATCCACAGCGTACCCCTTCGGCCAGACGGCCATGCACCGCTGGCACTGGATCTACGACACGACGAACTTCGCCGCGAACTACCCCATCGTGATCACCCAGCTCGGGATCCGGCCGAACGGCGGCGGCTCGGTGGCGGGAGGCTCCTTCCCGAACGTGGAGATCTCCTTCGCATCGGCCACGGTGGACTGGGCGCCCACCCAGTCCGGCACCCAGACATTCGACGCCAACATGGACGTCGACCAGCAGATCGTCTACACGGGGAACGTCGTCTTCCCCGCCGGCGTCGCGACGAACCCGGCCGCCTGGGTCCTCATCCCCGTGACGCCCTTCCTCTACGATCCGTCGATCGGCAAGGACTTCATCATCCAGGTCCGCACGCCGGGCCCCGGCAACTTCGCCGCCCTCGCGGCTCTCGACGTGCACCTCAGCACGAGCGGCACCCGCTACGGCAACCTCACGAGCGCCACGGCCGCCACCTCGAGCTTCGCCCAGGGCAGCGGGTACGTTCCGGTGGTGAAGATCGACTACGCGCCCGCGTCGGGGATCTACGCCTCCTTCAACGCAACGCCGACGTCGGGCCCCGCGCCCCTCGGCGTGAACTTCACGGACACGTCGTTCACGTCGGATCCGGGCGGCATCCTCTCGTGGAGCTGGGACTTCGACGGCGACAACATCATCGACTCCGTCGTCCAGAACCCGGGCTGGATCTACCCCGTGCCCGGCCAGTACACGGTCTCCCTCACCGTCACGTGCGCGCAGTTCGGCCAGTCGACCTCCACGGCGCCCAACTACGTGAGCGTCGCCCAGTACGTCTTCGACGCCAGCACGGCCGGGGGCGGCAACGGCAATCTCACGATCCAGCCTGTTCCGCTCGTCGGCGCTCCGACGATGACCCAGGGCTTCACGTTCGTGAGCCTCGCGGCGACAACGCCCGTCGGCGCCGGGCCCTTCATGGGCATCACGCCCGATCAGGTCTCCTGGACGATCCTCCTCATGGCGCCCCAGGTGAACAATCCCTTCCGCTACCTCGTCTCGCCCGGCGCCTACCCCGACATCCCCTACGTCCTCCCGCCGGGCACACTCTCGAGCCTCGCGGGCGTCACGGCGGACTTCGTTCAGGTGGGGCTCGACGCCGGCCTCGGCCTCGCCCTCTGGTCCAACGTCGACCGCGTCACCTTCTGACGCCTCCGCCCGCCCGCGCGAGACGGGCGGGCGGGCTCCCCCCCGGGTTCAGTAGAGAAGCCGCGCGAGGCGGGAGCGGTAGTCGTCGGCGAGGTCGCTCTCCGGTCCGAGAACGCCGAAGATCGCGACCATGACGTCCTTCACGGCCCCGTCGCCGAAGCTGCGATCCTCGGCGAGGACTCCGTAGAGCGCCTCCAGCGCCTCGCCGTAGTGGCCGGACGCCGCCAGTCGCTCTCCGAGAAGGCGCCGCGCGGGCAGATCGCCGCCGGCCTCCGCCGCCGCCTCGAGCGCCTCGAGGGACTCATCGCCGGCGGCGTCCCGGAGATCGAGGATCGCCAGCATGCCGCGGGCCTCGCGATGGCCCGGCTCACCTTCCTCCACGATCGAGAGGCGCTCCCGCGCCTCCTTCCGCTCGTCCGTCTGGAACAGCATGCGGCCAAGCTCCAGCGCCGCCACGGCATCGCCCGGCTCCTTCGCGAGCCTCTCGCGAAGTTCCAGCTCCCTCGACTTCGGGTCGGCGGCGGCGGCGGCGGGCCGCTCCACCGGCTTCCCGCCGGGGCAGAGCTTCTCGATGAAGCGGCGCACTTCGGCCGGCTTCGGCGCCCCCGCGAAGTGTCCCGCCTGCCGGAGGTTCCGGACGGCCAGCACGAAGGGGATCGACTGGACCCCGATCTCCTGGGCGATGAGCGGCTCGCGGTCCACGTCGACCCGCGCAAGCACGAACGCGCCGTCGTATTCCCGTGCCAGGTCCTCGAGGATCGGTCCGAGGGTCCGGCAGGGCTCGCACCACGCCGCGTGGAAGTCGAGGACCACGGGCACGGACTTCGACCGCTCGAGGACCGCCGTCTCGAAGGTCGCCTCGGTGACATCGACGATCCACGGACTACCGTTGTCAGGCATGCCGCGTGATACCGATTCGCCCTTCCGGGCGTCAAGCGGCCCGCTGCGGCGCCCTCACTTCGTGCCGCCCGGCAGCGGACCGCCGGCGGCACGGATGCCCTCGGCGTCGAGACGTAGCGTCACCCAATCGTCGAGGCGGCGGGCCCCGAGCCGCGCGTAGAAGTCGAGCGCCAGCTCGTTCCAGCGGAGGACCGTCCACTCCATGCGGCCGGCGCCATCGCGCATGGCCAGGCGGGCGAGGGCCTGCATGAACGCCCGCCCGACGCCCCCCCGGCGCTCCTCCGGCAGGACGAAGAGATCCTCGAGATAGAGCGTCGGCCTCGCGAGGAAGCTCGAGTAGGTGTGGAGCCAGAGGGCGTACCCGACGAGGCGATCTCCACTTTCCGCCACGAGCGCGAAGAGTCGCGGCGAGGGACCGAAGAGATCATGGAGGAGGCGGGCCCGGGCGGCCTCGTCGGGAGGCTCGAGCTTCTCGTAGTCGGCGAGCGCCCGGATGAGCCCGAGGAGGGCCGGGCCGTCTCCGGGTCGGGCTTCGCGAATCCGGACGGCATCGGACATGGGTGTTCTCCGCCGCCCGGCGGCGGCTCCGATCGGGCCCTCCGGGCGGTTCCAGGGTGCGGTGTCGTTTCGGATCCCGGCCCGCGACGCGACGCCGGAAGCGCCATGCTATCGTCCGGCCATGGACGAACGGAACCGCGTGAGCCTGATTCCCGTGTCCTTCGACTTCGAGCCCGACGAGGCCGCCGTGGAGGCACTCCGGCGGCGTCTCCTCGAAGATCGCGTGCTCGCGCCGTCTCCGGAAGGCGGCGACCTGTGGACCTCCGGTGCGGAGATCGGCCGCCTCATCGACGATCCGGGTCTTCCGCCCTCCGCCGGCGCCTTCGCCGTCCGCTTCCTGCGGCACGGCCGGCTCGTGGGGCTCGCGGGCCGCAACCTCGAACCGAGCGAGTGCCCCTCCTGCGGGAGCGAGATGCCCTGGGACGGCAACTTCGACGGCTTCGCCGCCGTCAACGCCGGCGAGGCCTTCGGCCAGGGCCTCCGCAACGTCCAGTGTCTCCATTGCGATGTCTCCACGGACGTCACGAGGATGGAGTTCCGGCGCTCCGGCGGCTTCTGTCGCTTCGAGGCAGCCTTCTTCGGGAAGACGAGCGGGCGCGTCTCCGCCCGGGACGACTACCTCGGCATCCTGTCCGGCGTCCTCGGGACGCCGCTTCGCTACGTCCACATCTCCGAGGCCTGACGGCCGGTCCGTGGAATCAGCCCCCGCCACTCCCGAGCCCCGGGCCCCCGGAAGCTCCGGCCCGGCCCCCGCCTCCCGCACGACGGCCATCCGGCGCGCGCTCCGCGAGGCCCTCGTCGGGACGCCCCGCGACTTCACGGAGGGGAGCATCGCCGGGGCCGTGGTCCTCCTCGCCATCCCCATGATCCTCGAGATGGGGATGGAGTCCCTCTTCGCCGTCGTGGACATCGCCTTCGTCGCCCGCCTCGGGCCGGACGCGGTGGCGGCCGTCGGCATCACCGAGTCGCTCATCTCCATCGTCTACGCCCTCGCCGTCGGGCTCAGCATCGCCACCGCCGCCACCGTCGCCCGCCGTGTCGGAGAGAAGAATGCCGCCCTCGCCTCCCTCGCCGCGGCCCAGGGAATGTACCTCGCCATCGCCGCCGCCCTCGCGGTGGGCGCCGCGGGCGCCTTCTTCGCCCCGCAGCTCCTCGAGCTCATGGGCGCGACGGAAGCGGCCGCCGCCGAGGGCGCCGGCTACACGCGGGTCATGCTCGGCGGCAACGTCACGGTCTTCCTCATCTTCGTCCTCAACGCCATCTTCCGGGCCGCGGGCGACGCCGCCATCGCCATGCGCGTCCTCTGGATCGCGAACCTCCTCAACATCGCCCTCGACCCCTGCTTCATCTTCGGCCTCGGCCCCTTCCCGGAGCTCGGCGTGACCGGAGCCGCTGTCGCGACGAACATCGGCCGGGGCGCCGGCGTGGCCCTGCAGCTCGTGCTCCTCTTCCGCGGCCGGAGGCGCATCGCCCTCCGCCGCGCCGACCTCCGTCCGGACCGCGCCGTCCTCCGCTCCATCGCCCGCCTCTCCGCCGGCGGCATCCTCCAGAATCTCATGACGACGACGAGCTGGATCGGATTCGTCCGGATCCTCACGCCCTTCGGAAGCGCGGCCGTGGCGGGGTTCACGGTGGGGATGCGCGTGACGCTCTTCGCGATCCTCCCTTCCTGGGGCATCAGCAACGCCACCGCCACCCTCGTCGGCCAGTGCCTCGGCGCCGGCAAGCCCGATCGCGCCGAGCGGTCCGTGTGGCTTTCCGGCGCCTTGAACATGGCCTTCATGGTCACGGTGTCGGTCGTCTATCTCCTCGCCGCGGGCCCTATCATTCGGCTCTTCGGCATCACCGACGATGCCCTCCCTGCCGGCATCGACACCATGAGGATCGTATCCTACGGCTACGTCTTCTTCGCCTGGGGTATGGTGCTCACGCAGGCCTACAACGGCGCCGGCGACACGCGGACGCCCACCGCCGTGTACTTCGTCTGCTGCTGGGTCTTCGGCGTGCCCCTCGCCCACGTCCTCGCACGGGAGTCCGGCGCGGGATACCGCGGCGTGCCCTGGGCCATCGCCGCCGCCTACTCCGCGGTCTCCGTCGCGGCCTTCATCCTTTTCCGCCGCGGATCCTGGAAGCGGGCGCGGGTCTGACGCCCGGGGAGGCGCCTCAGCTCACGGAAGCGCCGGCCGACCGCACGAGCGCCGCGAGCCGCTCGACGATATCGGTGAGCGGAACGTCTTCCGTGACGCCCGTCCGGCGGTCGCGGAGCTCCACCTGGCCCCGCGCGAGCGACCGGCCGCACACGATGCGCCAGGGATAGCCCACGAGATCCGCGTCCTTGAGCCGCACGCCCATTCCCGCGTCGCGATCGTCGAGGACGGCCTCGACTCCGGCCGCGCCGAGGCGGTCATGGAGATCCGCCGCCGCCGCCACCTGGGTCTGGTCCTTGAGGGTCGCCGGCATCACGACGGCGTGGAACGGCGCGACGGACACGGGCCAGCGGATTCCGTCCGCGTCGTGGTTCTGCTCCACGGCCGCGGCGGCCACGCGGCTCGAGCCGAGCCCGTAGCACCCCATGACGAAGGGCTTCCAGCGGCCGTCCCGATCCGTGAATCCCGCCTTCATCTTCTCGCTGTACTTCGTCCCGAGCTTGAAGACGTGTCCCACCTCGATTCCGCGGATCACGGAGAGTTCGCCCGGGCACCGCGGGCACCCGTCCCCTGCCCGCGCCACGAGCAGCTCGACGAAGGCCGGCATCCGCGCGTCGCGTCCGAGGTTGACGTCGAGGCAGTGCACGTCCGTCGCGTTGGCCCCGCAGAGGAGATTCGTCATGCCCTCGACGGATCGGTCGGCGAGGAGGGTCACGTCCGCGGCGAGCCCCACGGGCCCAGCGAACCCGGGTTCGGCCCCCGTGACCTTCCGGACCACGTCATCCGGCGCGAGCCGCACGGTGATGGCGCCGAGGTGGTTCGTGAGCTTGACCTCGTTGACATCGCGGTCGCCGCGCATGAGCACGGCCACGGGCTTCACCTCGTCCTTCCAGACCGCCTCGTAGATCACGGTCTTCGCCATCGCCGCCGCCGGCATGGTAAACCGTGCGACGAGCGCCTCCACGGTCCGGATCCCCGGCGTGGGCTCGCGACGAAGGGGCCGCGGCGCGCCGCCGGGCGGCGCCGGCGCGATGCGGGCCTCCGCCTTCTCGACGTTGGCGCCGTACCCGCAGCCGCGGCACATGAGCAGCTCGTCCTCGCCCGTGGCCGCCGTCACCATGAACTCCTGCGAGCGGCTGCCTCCGATGGCGCCCGAGTCGGCGTCCACGACGACGTACTCGAGGCCGAGCCGCCGGAAGATGCGGTGGTACGCCTCGCTCATCCGGCGGTAGGAGGCGTCGAGCCCCTCGTCGTCCGCGTCGAAGGAGTAGGCGTCCTTCATGATGAACTCGCGGCCGCGCATGAGGCCGAACCGCGGGCGGATCTCGTCCCGGAACTTGACCTGCTGCTGCCAGAGCGTGACGGGGAGCTCGCGCCAGCTCGACAGGGTGCGGCGGACGAGGTCCGTGACGACTTCCTCGTGCGTCGGCCCGAGGCAGAGCCGCGCACCGCGGCGGTCCTCGAAGTGGAAGAGGGTCTCGGACTGGAGGTAGACGGGGAGGCGCTCGCTCTCCTCCCAGAGCTCGAGGGGCTGCATGACGGGGAGCATGACCTCGAGGGCTCCGGCGCGGTCCATCTCCTCCTTCACGACGGCCATGACCTTGCGGATCGTGCGCCAGAACATCGGCGCGTAGGAGTAGACGCCGGCCGTCACCTTCTGGATGAAGCCCGCGCGGGCGAGGAGCCGGTGGCTCGGCACCTCGGCATCCGCCGGATCGTCGTGGAAGGTCCTGAAGAAGAGATCCCTGATCCTCACGGTGCGCTCCCTGTCTCGTCGCCGGGCGGCGCAGACGTTACGGGAAGGCGCCGCACCGTGCAATCGCGCCCGCCGCACCCGAAACGGCCCGGAAAGACCATGACGCCGCCCCGCGCCGCGGGTAGGATGGAGGCGCCGCATCCGGATCCGAACCGCCTGACCCCGCCGTGGCGCACGGAGACGCCGATGGGACTCTCGATCCACGAACTGGCCCTCGGGATAGCCCGGAAGGCCGCGCTCGAAGTCGATCCCGCCGCCGGCGACGAGATGAATCGCATCGCGCCGGCCTGGCTCGCCGACCCCGGAAGCCTCGGGGATCCGCCGCCCGGCCAGGGGACGCGGGCGATGGACGTGGCCCGCTGGCTCCTCCGCCGCGCGCCCGCGGAACTCCGGCACTACCTCGACCGGCGCCGCGACGGGTTGCCGCGGAACGAGGCCGCGGCCGACTTCCTCCGGGTGGTCCGCACCGGGCTCCGCAACGACCTCCACTTCAAGGACCGTGAGTGCGACGGACTCCTCGAGGTCGTCGAGTACGAGCTCTACCGCCTCGACCGCGTCACGTCCGGCGGGAGGGCGGGCGTCTGACTCAGTAGCCGATCTCGTCGCGGCGGATGCGGCGCGACGCCTCGGCCCGGCTCCAGGCCGCCGCAGCGGCGTCGCCCTGCTGCTCGCAGACCTCCGCGAGGCCGGCGAAGTACTCCGCCCGGGTGGGATCGAGCGCCACGGCCTCCTCGAGGAGGGCGCGCCTCGCCGGCAGATCTGCCGCAAGCGAGGCCTCGTCGAAGCGCTGCCGCGCCAGGTCCGGCGTCATGCCCGAGGAACGGTCGCGCGCGCAGCAGTACGGGATGCGATGGCCGCAGTGGTGATCGAAGCAGGCATGGGTCGGGCACTGCCACGCGCAGTCGGCGCAGGCGAGGTGCTCGGACCCCTGCTCGTGGCAGCGGCAGACGCAGCCGGCGAGGTTCTTCGAGTAGCGGCCGCAGCAGCCGTAGTCATGCCGGGAGTGCGCCGCGCCGCACTCATGGCACTGCGTGTGGGCGGAGCAGTGGTGATGGGGACAGTCGTGCCGGTCCGTCTGGTGCGTCCAGCAGCGGTCGGGGCCGCAGCACGGCCGGTCGCTCCCCGCGTGATCCGCCTCGCGGTCGCACTTGACTTCGCGATAGGCGGGCGGATCTCCGCAGGAGGAGCAGCCGGCGGCGAGGAGCACGAGCGACAGGACGGACGCGGTGACTCTGTCCATGAGGTCCTCAGTTCCCGAGCTGGCGCAGGTTCTGATGCGCGGGTTCGTAGTTCTGATCGAAGCGGAGCGCCTGGCGGTAGTACCACTCGGCGCGGGCGCGGTCGCCGGACTGGTAGTAGAGCACGCCCATGTTGTTGTAGTAGGCGGGCTCCGTCGGATCGAGCGCGATGGCGCGCTCGAGGTTGTAGTGGCTCTCGTTCCAGTCCTTCGCCCGCATGGCGATCTCGAAGTGCTCGCGGGCCCGCGCCCGGTTCGCGCTCTGCGGCGGCGGAGGCGGCGGCGCACTGTAGTGCCGGTGCCGGGGCGGCTCGTCGTCCTTCGTGATCTCCGCCACTGTGGCGCCCGCGAGGATCCCGGCGCCAAGGCCGATGAGCGCGCCCGTCCCGGCGCTCCCGCCGGTGGCCGAGGCGATGCCCGCGCCGAGCGCGGCGCCGGAGATGCCGCCGACGGCGGCGCCCGTCGTGTTCCGGCGATCCCAGGTGCAGCCCGTGGCCAGGAGGGTCACGAGGCCGAGGGGGAGGAGAAGCGAGATGATCCCGTGCGACTTCACGATAGGCTCCTTCGCGCCCGACTCTCTTCCATCGGGCGATCACCGCGTCCAAGTCAACTCGATTCAAAGTAGGCGTGGAGCGCGGGCGTTTCAACGAAGGCGAGCCGCGACCCAAGCCTCTGAAACAGAATCTCTTACGAGCGCTCAGCCCCTGCGGACGCCGAGGCTCCTGAAGAATCGCCGCGTCCGGTCGCCCCCGTACCAGGCGTGGAACTCGGCGTGGTACGGCTCGGAGCAGAGGCGGCGCACCTCCTCCGGCGCGAACCAGCCGATGTCCACGATCTCGGAATCGGTCGGCGCGAGCCTGCCGCCCGTCACCCGGGCCGAGAAGAAGAAGAACCGCGATCGCTCCTCCGGATCTCCGCTCACGAAACCGGCGCGTTCCACGACGAACTCGATGTCGCAAGGCTCCACGCGAAGCCCGGTCTCCTCGAGGACCTCCCGCTTCATGGCGTCCACGAGGGACTCGCCCGCCTCGACGCCGCCGCCGGGGACGTCCCAGCAGAGGACGCGCCGGCCGGCGAACTCGCGCCAGTTGGCGATGAGGAGGAGCTTCCCCTCCTCCTCGATGAGGGCGAAGGCGCCGGTGATCGCCACCTCGCCCTACCCCGCGCGCCCTGCCGCGCGGCGGCGCAGGAGGGAACAGAGCGCCGCGAAGCGGTCGCGGCACTCCGGGTGGGTCCGGAGCACGACGAGGTCGGCGTCCGCCTCGATGGGGGCCGGAGAGGCCAGCCCGAGGGCCACGGCGCGCTCGATCTGGTCGAGACCGAGGACAGCGTCCCCCGAGGTCACGAGGACCCGGGCGAAGGCGAGGCACTCGCCGGCGCTCAGATCGGCGCTTCCCTGGAAGTGGTCCCGCGCCTCCACGGTGAGGCCGATGCGGGCGAGGGCCACGGCGGCGGCAGCGGTCACGTCGCGATCCGGCTCCTCGGCGAGACTCCGACGCAGCGCTGCACCCGTATCCTCCGCGCGACACCGCCCGAGGGCCGCGGCGGCCCGCGCTCGCACCCTCGCGTCGGCGTCGGAGGCGAGGATGCGCGCGAGCAGGGCCACGGCATGGGCACTTGCCGGCGCCTTCGGGTGGCGCTCGAGGATCGTGCCGATGGCCGCCGCGGCCGCCGCCCGCGGCGGTGTCCGCCCCGCCGACGTGAGGGCGAAGAGCGGCGGCATCAGGATGGCGACGACGCCGAGCTCGTCGACGAGGGCATGGAAGGGCGAGCGCTCCGAGCCGAGGATCCCCATGGAGGCCTTCACGACGCCGCGCAGGGCCGTATCGATGCCGGAATCATCCTCCTCCTCGAGGAGGGCCACGAGAGCCGGGAGGGACGAGGCATCCCCCACCTCGCCGAGCGCCCAGGCCGTCATGCTTCGGACGACGGGCACGCGGCTCTCGAGGAGGCGGCGCACGAGCGCGGGGCGGACGGTCCGCTCCGTGTCGGCGTGGCCCCGCGCGAGGCTGCCGAGGGCGAAGGCGGCCGCGCTCTGGACCTCGGCGCTGCCATCCCCGGTGAGAAGCTCGGCGGCAACGGACGCGTGGCGGGGATCGCCGGTGTGGGCGAGAGCGATGACCGCGGCGCCGCGGACCGTCGCGTCGCGGTCTCGCGTCGCGCGAACGATGACCTCCACCCGCGCGGCCTCGGGTCGGGCGCCCAGGACCTCGACGGCATGGCGCCGCGCGGAGGCATCGGTGTGCTCCGTGGCGATGCGCACGAGGGCCCGGAACGCCGGCTCCCCGGGAAGCCGGCCGAGTCCGAGGATGGCCTCCTTCCGCGCGCCGCCGGCCTCCGGCCCTCCCGCGACGGCCTCGATCCACGAGGCTCCCGTCGGATCGCTGAGGGCCGCGAGCGCCCGGACGAGGACGGCGCGGTCCTCGGGCTTCTCGAGCTCGTCGTGCAGGCGGCGGAGGTCCGCGGCGGCGAAAGCGGCGCCGATGCGGCCGAGAGACTCGGCAGCGGCGATCCGGAGGGGCAGTTCCTCGGGGCCGCGCACGACGCGAACGAGGGCCTCCGCCGCGGCGTCTCCGCCGGCCACACCGAGTCCGAGGATCGCCTCCTCCCGGGCCTCCCGCACCCGGGCGCGTCCGAGGACTGCGACGAGCCCCGGCACGCCGCGCGGGTCGCCGGTGGTGCGGAGCGCCCGCGCGATCTGATGGAGGAGCCGCTCCGAGGAGGCGGCGCCGGCGGCGTCCACGAGGGCGGGCACGGCCGCCTCGATCCGGAAGGCGCCGGCGACGGCGACGAGGAGGGCGCGCACGTCCTCCTCGGCCTCGAGGCCGATGCGCGAAACGACGAGCCGCTCCGTCTCGGATCGCGGCAGGGAGTAGAACTCCGCCGGGCGGAGGAGTTGCTGGGCAGCGCGGCGCCTCGACGAGGCTTCTTCCGTGAAGAGCGCCCGCGCGTGGGCCTCGACGCGGCGGTATCCGATTTCCGAGTAGAGGGCCGCGCGCCCCGCCTGCCCCGCGGGGAGTTCGCCCCAGGCTTCGAGCCACCGCAGAGTCTCCGCAGCCCGCGAGAACTCGAAGGCCAGGGCGAGAGTGTCCGCCTGCGTCCGGGCCCGCTCCACGAGGGCGGCCCGCCGCGCCAGGGCCTCGGGATGTCCGGGTTCGATGGCGAGGACGTGGCGGACCTCCTGCATCGCCCGGTCGAGGGCGCCGCTCGCCTCGGAGGAGGCCGCCACCCGGAGGGTGCCGCTGATCTCCGCCTGCCGGTGGCGGCCGCGGTTCACGGCCTGGCCGCCGAGAATGACGCCCGCAACGACGGCGATGGTTCCGGCCACGAGGAGGCCCGACGCGACGCCCCGGATCCGCACGACGCGCCGGATGGCGCGGCGCGTCCGCCCGGTGGGGCGGGCCTCGATGCGCCGCCCCTCGAGGAAGGCCCGCAGGTCCGCGGCCATGGCCGCCGTCGTCGGGTAGCGGCGGCGCCTGTCCTTGCGGATCGCCTTCTGCACGATGGCATCGAGGGCCGGGGACACGGCCGGATTGTGCTTCCCGATGGAATCCGGATCGTCTTCCTGGATGGCGCGGATGAGCGTCGGCAGGTCTTCGGCGTCGAAGGGCGGCACCAGGGCCAGGGCCTCGTAGAGCGTCACGCCGAGAGAGTAGACGTCCGTTCTCCGGTCCACGGACTTGCGGCGGGCTGCGATCTGCTCGGGGCTCATGTACACGGGCGTGCCGAGCACCTCGCCCGTGAGCGTGAAGGTCTGCCGCCGGACATCGCGGACGAGGCCGAAGTCCGTGAGGATGAGGCGCCCGGAGACATCGAGGAGGAGGTTGCTCGGCTTGATGTCCCGGTGGACGAGCCCCTGTTCATGGGCGAGGTGGAGCGCCTCGGCGATCTCCGCGACGCGCTCCACGACCCAGGCGATGTAGGCCTGCGAGCGGACGTTCCGGGACGGCGGCCCGGCCGGAGGGATCGCCGCGCCCCCCTCTCCCGCCGCCCGCAGGCGGAAGATCAGCGACTCGAGGTCGCACCCGTCGATGAACGCCATGGCGAACCAGTGGCCGGAGGGGTCCGACCCGACATCGTAGATCGGGATGATGTGC
Source organism: uncultured Planctomycetia bacterium (assembly GCA_964419995.1). Classification (GTDB taxonomy): domain Bacteria; phylum Planctomycetota; family CAYQRN01; genus CAYQRN01. The sequence goes on along the minus strand of CAYQRN010000021.1, from coordinate 12,776 downwards.
GGGTTGCTGATCCGGCGCGCAGCCTCCGCTTCCCGCAGGAAGCGTTCGAGGGTCCGGGCATCCCCCGAGCGATTCCGGGGGAGGACCTTCACGGCGACGCGCTCGCCCGTCCCGGTGTGCCGCGCCTCGTAGACGATACCCATGCCGCCGCGACCAATCTCGCGTATCGTCTGGTAGTTACCGAACTTGTAGCTTTCGGGGGCGTCGGCCACGACGGTCTCACAGCGGCCCGGCGGGTGGACGGGAGGCTATAGCATGGGGGGCCGTCACGGAGAATACGGACGGCGCCCCGCGTATCCCCGGCCTTGTCCGGAATCGCTTCGCCGCCCCCCCGATCGAGGCCGCGGGGGGCCTCAGTTTCGAAGCCGCGCGATCTCGTCGGTGAGGGTCGCCGCCTCAGCGCATGCGGGATTCCGCTTCAGGTACTCCTCGAAGGCCCGGGCCGCTTCGCGGCGGTCGCCGAGTTCCTTCGAGCCGGCGCCCACGTAGTACCAGGCCTGGGGATGGTCGGGCTCGAGCTCGAGGACACGCCGCGCAAGGTCCACCGATCGCCGCCACTCGCGGCGGTCGTGGGTGCAGATAGCGACCCAGAAGAGGGCTGGCACGTGGTCGGGGTGAGCCTTGAGGACGATCTCGAGCTCGGCGAGCGCTCCGCCCACGTCCTTCTGCCCGTGGAGGTGGACGGCGAGATTCGTGCGGTAGAGCGGATCGTCGCCCCCCGTCTCCACGGCCTTCCGGTAGTCGAGGAGCGCCTTCGGCCGGAGTCCGAGCCGGCCGTGGACGAGCCCGCGGTTGTTCCAGGCATCGGCGTCGGAGGGATCGAGCGCGATGGCGCGATCGAGGTCGGAGCACGCCGCCTTCCAGTTCTCGGCGGCCATGTGCATCCGCGCCCTCTGGTACCAGGTTCGCGAGCACTTCGAATCGAGCTCGAGGGACCGGCGGAAGCTCCGCTCCGCCTCCTTCCGGTCGTGAAGATCGAGGGAGACGGCTCCGCGGAAGCTCCAGGCCTCCGCGTGCTTCGGGTCGAGGGCGACGCACCTGTCGAAGGCGGCGCGCGCCTCCGCGAGGCGTCCGGCGGCGTAGGCGAGGCGGCCGTCCAGGAGATCGACGTCGATCCCGGCGAGTCCGGCGTGGCGGGCGGCGTCGAGATCCTCCCGGCAGGCCTCGTGCCGGCCGAGGAGGAAGTGGGTCCGCGCCCGTGCGAGACGCGCCGCACCGTACGCCGGCGCGCCGCCGATGACGCGGTCGAGGTCCTGGAGCGCCGCGTCGTACTGTCCGAGCGCCGTCTGGATCTCGCCACGCTCGAGGAGCACGTCCGGCGAGTCGGGCGCGACGCGCGCGGCGGCCCCGATCCGTTCGAGGGCCTTCGCGGTCCTGCCGAGAGCCCGCTCGCAGGCCGCGGCGCCGACGAGCGCATCGACGTTCTCGGGTTCGTCCCTGAGGACGCGCAGGTAGAGCTGGAGCGCCGGCTCGGCCCGACCGCGCGCCAGTTCGCGGTCCGCGGCGGCGAGACCGCCCGGTCCGCCACGCGAGTCCTGAGCTCTCACGGACATGCCCGCGAGCAGGATGGCTGCGAGCACGGCCGGAACCCGGAGATTCCGAATCCGCATCGCCATGGGACACCTCTCTATCATCACCATGTTACAAGGGCGCAGGGCCCTCTGTCATCCATCGGCCTTTCACGCGGCATGCCGAAGCGAAGCGCTGCTCTCCCTCTTCTCGCCCTCCTCCTCCTTCTGCTCGCGGCTTCCGGATCGGCGCAGCCCTCCGCCACCGGGAATCCCGAGGCGGACCGGCGGCTCGAGGAAGGCGCCCGGCACTTCGCCGAGCGCCGATACCGTGAGGCCATCGACGCTCTGAAGCAGGTCCAGGCCCTCGTCCCGGGGCATGTCCGGGCCTTCGACCTCGCCGGCACTTCCTACGGGCGGCTCCGCCGCTTCTACGAGGCGGAGATCGAGTTCCGCGCCGCCCACGAGCGGGCGCCGGCGGAGGTCTCCCACGCCTACAACGTCGCCGTGGCCGCCTTCAATCAGCGGAAGTACGACGACGCCCTCACGTTCTTCCGGATCGCCGAGGGACTGGCCGGGCCCGACTCCCCGATCCGCTCCGGGCGCGCCGCCGCCGAGTTCGCCTACTACCGCGGTTCCGCCGCCGAGAAGTCGTCCCTCATTCCCGAGGCCCTGTCCCAGCTCACCCGCGCCGTGGATCTCGATCCCGACAACCCCGCGTACCGGGAGAAGCTCGGCGAGATCCTCATGAACGAGGGGCGGAACGAGGAGGCCCTCGCGCAGTTCGCAGCCGTCCGCCGGGCGCTCCCGAAGAACGCCGAGAATCACTACCACGCGGGGCGCTGCCTCGAGGCCCTCGGGAGAAGCGCCGAGGCCATCGAGTCCCTGAAGGATGCCCTGCGCCTTGGCCCCTGGATCTGGCAGGCCCCCCTCGCCATCGGCCGCATCGCGGCGCGGGAGGACCGGCCCGCCGAAGCCATCAGCTACCTGCTCGTGGCGATGGAGAAGAACCCTCTCTCCCACGAGGCCTGCTACCAGCTCGGGCAGGTCTACCGGAAGCGCGGAGATGCCGAGGAGGCGAAGCGCTGGGTCGATCGGTATGTCGAGCTCAAGCGCAAGGCCGAGGCCGCGGAGGAGGAGTCGCGCCGCCTCATCAAGGCAGCCGGCCGCGATCCCTCGGGGATCGACTCGCTGGTCGCGCGCGCGGTGCTGCTCCTCGAGCACGCCCGTTTCGAAGAGGCCGAGGAGGTCTTCCTCACGGTCCTCGGGAAGCAGCCCTTCCACAAGCTCTCGATCCTGAACCTCGCCTCGCTCCTCGCCCGCAAGGGCAGCTACCACGACGCTTCCCTCGAGCTCCGGAAGATCCTCGACGTCGTCCCCGGCGACCCGCAGGCCAACGAGATCATGGGGCAGATGCACGTCGCGCTGCAGCGGTACGCGGATGCCATCCCCCACCTCGAGATCGTGGCCGGGAGCGAAGCGACGAATCCCCGTGTCCACGCGATGCTCGCCCAGTGCTACGGTGCAACGGGCAACGTGGCCCGCGCGCGCCACCACGCCGCCGAGGCCCGGCGGCTTGCGGGCCAGTCTCCTCCCGAGTCGGCGCCGGTCCGGTAGCGCGGGGCGGCCTACTGGGAGACGGTCCAGATCCCTCCGTCCTGCGCGACCACGCCGGAGTTGAACACGCCGAGGATCGACCCCGCCGGCGTGTTGGGGTCGAAGGCCGCCGATCCCACGGGCCCTCCCGCGAACCCGTCGTAGCGCTGCACGGCGTTGTCTGTCGAGAGCACCGTGCCGCCCTGATTCACGAAGAAGGCGCGGCGACCCGTCGTTTCCAAGTTCATCGGCCAGGCGTAGCAGCACCACACGACCTCGGCCGTATCCGAATCCACGAGCGGGTAGTTGCCTGCCGCCTCGTCGAGGCCGTTCCCCTGGGCGTCGGGGAGATAGACCTTGTAGACGTAGCCCGCACGCGCCGCGGCGCCCTGGACGATCTGCGTGAAGGTGCCGGAGAGGAGCGGCGGTGCGAGGGGATTCCCGGCGTTGTTCCGCGGGGCCACGGTGCCCGAGAGCTCGCCGAAGAACGCGTATTCGCCGGCGCCGTCCGAGTCGAGGTCGATGAAGGACCGGTTCCGGACCTGGGCCTGCACGGTGGCCACGGTCCTGAGCGTGGCGATGGCCGAGGACTCGTTGGCCGAGAGGCGGCTGCGGACGAGGCTCGGAATCGACATGGACGCGATGATCGCGATGATCGCGATCACGATGATGAGTTCGACGAGCGTGAACCCCCCCTCGCCCCGCCTGATCCGGTGTGGCATGTCCGCATCGATCCTGCTGGTCGCCTGAGGTCGCCCGGCCCCGCGCCGGACTCCCTATCGACTACATCGGGAGGGGTGCCCGGCGGCTTGAGCCGGGACCGCCGGGCGGGGTGGGATCCTCGCCCGGCGGCACGAGGGCCGGCTCACCACGCGATGCGGACGACGGGTGTCTTTCCGAGGTAGGCTCCGGACGCGAGCAGCGCGTAGCCGACGTCCCAGGTCTGACCCGCGAGGAAGCTCAGCGTGCCGGGCGGGACGCTGATGGGGGTGTCAGGGAACGCGACGCCGAGGGGCGGCGAATACGCAAGGAAATGGACCGGGTTCCCGTAGGACGCCGGCGAGGCGAAGTTGCCCCAGGTGAGGCCATCCGGCCAGATGCCGAAGAGGGGTCCGCTGCCGACCGGCTGGGTCGTGGCGGCGGAGAGGAGCATGTACCCCTCCGACACGAGCGGCGAGTTGATGGCGAGCGCGAAATTCAGGTCGCCCGCGCCGGCTCCGCCCGTCGTGGCGGTGAGCGTCGCGTAGTTCGAAACCTCCGAGTTGTAGTTCGCCAGGATCTCCGCGGCCGAGCGCGCCTGGAGCCAGAGCCTGAACTCGTCCATCGAGCCGGTGAGCCCCGTCGAGGAGGACTGACCGCACACCTTGAACGGACCGGCGCCCGTGATCGCCGGGCTTACGGGCTGAGCCACGGTGCTCTGCAGCACGCCGTTCAGGTACCCGTAGATCACGTTGTTCGGTCGGTCGCAGACCCAGGCCACGTGGTTCCACACGCCGCTCGTCGCGACACAGCCGTTGATGGGAGTGTCCGTGATCGTGGTCGTCGTGCCGCGGAGCCAGAGGTTTCCGGCGCCCGCCACGCCGCCCGAGAAGATGCGAAGCGTCGCCGGAGATCCGTCGCCGCAGAGATAGCGCGTCGTCGTATCGACGACGGAGGGATTGATCCAGAACTCGATCGTGAAGGACGTCCCGGTCAGGTTCGTCGCCCAGCCCGTGTCCACGTAGTTCGTGGTCGACGAGAGGCCCCCCCCCAATATGCCGGCTCCAAGCGGGCCGGGGGCCCAGCTGAGCGAGCCGACGATCGGCGCGATCGGATTGCCGACGCCGGGCACGGCCGAGTTCACCGCGGTCGTCCCGGTGCCCTCGTTGAACTGGAAGTACAGCGCTTCGGGCACCTGCGCGGCGGCAACCGCGGCCATGGAGCCAAGGAACACGAGCGTCAAGAATCTCGAGGTCTTCGTCATGGAGTCTCTCCGGGAAAACGGGCGAAGAACGTCCGAGCTTACATGACCCGAGGACGCGAATGCAACGTCGCCGCATTTCGACCAGCGGCGACGCAAGTCGCGCGCCGGAGCCGGCGGGGATCAGCGCCGCTTGAAGCGTCCGAGGAGTTGCCGGAGGGCGAAGGCAAGATCCTGGTAATCGCCGCGTTCGGCGACGAGGAGTCGCCGGAGAGGCAGGCCCGTCTCGCGATGGACCCGCATCCACAGGACACCGAGGTGGATGCCGTAGCCCACTGTGCTGACGAGGGCTGCGGCGATCATGTGGAAACGCGGGACGAGGAGGAGGTTGAGGCCGATGTTGACGGCGGCCATGGCGGCGGCCACGAGGGTGACGAAGCCGAAGCGCCTCGACCCGATGAAGTAGTAGGTGAGGAGTACGGCCACCGACCAGAAGACGGAGCCGGGCAGGATGAGGAGGAGCGGCAGGTAGGCCGGCGCGAAGTCCCGACCGTAGACGAGGACGATGAGGGGGTACGCCACGGCGCCGAGCAGGAGAGACACCGACCCGAGCAGCAGGACCATGTGACGCGACGCGCGAGCCATGGTCGCCGCGAGGGCCGCTCTGTCGTCGGCCAGGGAGGGAAGACGCGAGCCTAGCACCTCCTTCACCGGCTCCTGCGTGAAGCGGCGCGCGTAACCCGTGAGGGTCACGGCGAGGCCGTACCAGGCGAGCGGCTCGGTGCCGTGGAACCGGTAGAGGATGAACTTGTCGCCATAGAGGATCACCCACGCGGCGATGGCGCCGAGATAGAGCTTCGAGGAGTCGAGAAGGAGTGTCCGCGTCACGGCCGCCGAGGGCCTGAGGCCGAAGGGCCGCACGTCCGGCAGGCGGACCGCCGTCGCCCACGCCGCCAGTGCGGCGAAGGCGAAGGCGCCGACGTGGGCTTCGATCCCCCCGGTGACGCCCCGCCCCGCCGCGACGACGAGGACGACGACGAGCACGAGCCAGAGGCCCTGCTGCGCGACCTGGAGGAGGTTGAAGGCCTTCATGGCGCGGTGCCCCTGGAGGTACGCCACGGCGAGGCGGAAGGCGATGATGCAGGGCACCGCGATGGCCGCGAGGCGGATCTGGGACGCGGGCGCGTAGCGGCGGACGCCCGTGACGCGATCCGTGTACGAGAAGAACTCCGGCGCCACCGTTCTGAGGAGGTCGAGGGCGCCCATGCCGAGGAGCCCGAGGACGACCGCGAGGACGAGGACGCTCGACAGGAACTCCCGCGGCGGCACGGCGGAGCGACCGATGCGGTAGAGCTGGGGGTCCTCGAGGGGCGGCAGGAAGGCCGCGGTCATGATCGTGAACATGATGATCACGTCGACGCTGCCCCTGTCGGAGGGTCCGAGGGCGCGCGAGAGGATGACGCCGGCCAGGAAAGCTGCCGCAAACCCCGCCGCCTTCGCGAGAAAGGTGCCGGTGAGGGTGCGGGCGAGGCTCATGGGCAGGGTCCGAAGGGGCGATCCCGAGGAGACCGGCGGCGCTGCCCGCGGTTCCCGGGTCCGGGCGAAGCGGCTATAGTAGGGGACGCCGGCATTCGCGGAAAGACGGCGGGAAGGAGACAGGGAAAGCATGCGCCGCGCGTCCGCCGCCCGTGCCGTCAACCTGCTCCTCCTCCTCGGCATCGTGGCCGCTCTCAGCGTCTGGTTCGTCTCCGCGCGGCACGAATCCCGCGAGATCCGCCGCCTTCGGGGGGCGCTCGCCGCGAAGATGACGGACCGCCGCATCGCCGAGGTCACGGTCCTTGGCCAGGAAACGGACGCCGGCGGCCGCACCGTGACCCGGCTCGCCTTCCGGGAGATCGCCGACGATGGCGGGCCCGAGGCTCCGCCCCGTCTCATCACGGCCCTCGGGAAGCAGGTCTACGTGGAAGGCCTCGTCCTCACCTTCTCCGAGAACGGCCCCGACCCCGGCGACCCGCTCCGCGGCCGGAGCCTCATCCTCTTCCGCCGCGTCTTCGGCGAGGATGAAGCCCCCGTCTCGGGGGCGTCTCTCTGCGACCTCGGCGATTCCGTCCCCGCCCCCTACCGCGTGACGACGCCCGTATCCGATCTCGAGCTCGGCCTCTGGGCCGGCTTCTGGGCCATGGCGACCGACCCTGTCGAGGCGTCGCGCCACGGGGTCCGGCGCGCACGCGCCATCGCCCCCTCGACACTCATGGTCCCCGACCGGACCTACCGCATCGTCGCCGCCCGCGACGGGCGGATCGACATCGAGGGCCCCCTCCCGGCCACCTCGCGCCCCGCCGCGAATCGCTGACCCCCTGCGGCTCCGGTGCCGCCCCTCCCCCCGCCGGCTACAGGCCACCCCCCCTCCCGGTCGATCGGTCAGAATGGCGGGGTCGCACCCTGTTCGGGTCTCCCTCATCGAAGGGCCGGGCGCGGCGCCGTCGGGGGGAGCGCGCCATGCGCACATGGGTTCCAGCTTTCTTCACGGCGGCTGCGGTTGCCTTCGGCTCCGCCGGTTCCTCCGGTCAGGCGCCGAGCCTCTCCGTCACGCCGCTCCGGGTCGCATCGTCCTTCACGATCACGGCTTCCGGCGGCGTCCCCGGATTCCCCCTCCGCGTGGCCTGCGACACGTCGCCCGGCCCCATCGAGGTCGCCGGCATCGGCACGCTCCGCGTCGGCCTCACGAATGGGCTCGTCCTCTCGCCGATCCTCCAGTTCGATGCCCAGGGGCAGCGGTCCTTCCCCTGGGTCATCACGTCCGATCCCGGAGCCACGGGCGCCATCCTCTATTTCCAGGCGGCCGCCGCGTCCCCCGCGACGCTCTCCGGCCACGCTCTCTCGAACGGCCACACTGGGCCGATCCACCCCGAAACGCCCGAGCAGGGCCCCCAGACGGCCCTCACGCTCGGCGATGATGAGGGCGTCGAAGTCCCGCTCCCGCCCGGGGCGACCTTCCCCTTCTACGGAACGCACTACACGTGCCTCACCGTGAACAGCAACGGCAACATCAGCTTCGGCGGCCCCTTCATCTACCCGAGCGAGTACCCCTGGTACTTCCTCTACGGCCTGCCGAAGATCGCGATGCTCTGGGACGACCTGAGCCCGCCGGCGGGGGGCAGCATCACCGTGCAGTCCTCTTCGGGATCTCTCACCGTGGCCTTCACGGACATCCAGCAGTTCTGGATCCCCGGCGCCAACACCTTCCGCGTGACCCTCTACTTCGACGGTCGCATCGCCATGTCCTGGTCGTTGCTCACGGCTCCGGACGGCCTCGCCGGCATCTCTCCCGGCAGCGGCATCTCCGTGCCGGCCCCCGTGGACTTCGCCGCCGGACGGTTCGGCGACGGCGCGCCATTCGAATCGTTCTTCGAGCGGTACTGGGTTCCCGAGAACCCGAACGATCTCGCCGGCCAGATGATCACCTTCGTGCCCACCGGCCCGGCGTCCTACCGCTGGATCCGCTGACCGCCGCCGCCCCGAGTCCCCCTCGACGCCCCGCCGGCCACGCCTGCGCGGGATAACGGCGCGGCCCGCGGCCGACGAACCCACCCTCGCTCCAGTCATCCAAGAACTCAAGTATCTATGCAATAACGACATGCGATCCATACCCTCGGATCGCCGCGCCCGTCTCTCCGGGCCGCTAAATATGTCGCCAAAGATACACGATATAGCGAGAAGTAGATCGCGTGCGCCGCCGCCCGCTGTCGGCAGCGGATCCGGAAGGCGCCCCCACAGTTCTGCAGGAGTCTCGCATGTCGGTGAATCGCCTCCGCAACGCCCCCGCGCTCTCGGTCCTCGCCCTCGCCGTCGTCCTCGCAGGCACGGCGGGCGCACAGTACACGACGCTCAGCGTCTCGACGCTCCGCGCGGGCGACGTCTTCGGGGTGACCGCCACGAACGCGTGGGGGAACGCTCCCCTCTACATCTTCGTGGACACGCAGACCGGGATGACTTCGTACCGGCCCCTCGGCCTCAACCTCGGCCTCGCGTCCAGTCCGGCCCTCTTCCTCCTCGGCGGCACGGGACTCCAGTTCAACGCGGCCGGCACCTTCGCGGCCACCTGGATCCTCCCGGCGACCTCGGATGTCGTCGGCCTCGGCCTCCACGCCCAGGCCCTCTCCTTCGATCCCCTCGGCCGGCCGACAGTCTCGTCCGTCGTGTCCCGAGGCGTCCATCCGCCGGTCGTGTCCGGCGGCCGTAGCCTCACGCTGGCCCTCGGCGACGACGATCTCTTCGCCTTCAGCTTCCGGCGCCTCCACTTCCCCTTCTACGGGAACACGTACACATCGATGACTGTGGACTCGAACGGCTGCCTCTGGTTCGGAACGCCCCAGGCCAGCGACCCGACCGAGACCACGACCGAGTTCCTCGCGGAGCTTCCCCGCATCGCGATGCTCTGGGACGATCTCGACCCGAGCGCCAACGCCCAGGGCCCGAACCCGCCGCACGTGAGCATCCACGAGACGACGGACCACGTCACCGTCCTCTTCGCCCGCGTGCCCCAGTTCGCTCAGGGCGATCTCAACACCTTCGCCTGCACGCTCCGGCACGACGGCTCCATCACCTTCTACTTCGACGCCGTCGGCACGGGCGTCGACGCCATCGTCGGCATCACTCCGGGCGGCGGCGCCTCCTCCGCCCCCACAACCAATCTCTCCGCCATCACATCCTCCACCTTCGCCGACGGCTCCGCCATCTACGAGCGTTTCGACGCCACCAACCCCTTCGACCTCGCCACCAGCGACCTCTCCTTCGTCCCCTCCGGCGCCGCCTACACCGTCATCCGCTGAGCCGCGCCTCCATCTTCACGACCCCGCGCCCCCGCGCGGGGTCTTTGCGTTGGGACTCCGGTCGCCGCAGGCCTACAACAGGCCTGAAGCAGCGAAAGGATTCTCGCGGTCCCGGAAGCCGATGACATCCGTCCAAGGGGGCGGACGTCCACCGTCGGGAACGGAAGCCACCCGCGCGGGAGCAGCGGTCGCATGGCCGATGAGAGGAGACACGGAGCGAAGAGAATCCGGACGCGGGTCCACTCCTGCGAGGCGTGGGAACAGGCGATCGACGCGCCGGCCGATTCCGGAGAGACGACCCTCGCTCCATCCCCGCCGAGAGGGGGAGGGAGGGTTCGGCGTGACGGGAGGCGCCGCGATCCTGCCGGCGGGGGCTCGCCCACCTGCGGGGCCGCGCCGCCCTGCCGGAGGCCGCTCGACTGTTGCACGTGCGAACGGTGACAGGATCGAAGAGGGAAACCGCAACAGCCTGAAACCACACGAAGAGACTCAGCGACACGACCTGGCGGGGCGGAGCCCGAGGCCCCCGTCGCGGACCCCGGTCGCGCCCGCGCAGCGATCGCCCGCCTGCGCCGGAGGCCAAGGAGGCGCTCCGCTTTCTCCGCGACAACGACAACTCACGGCTCGTTCGCCGCTCAGGAGAGGTAGAGCGGTCAGCGATGGACCCGTTGCCCCCTCGGCGCGGATAGAAGCAACAGGCGCGCCGGTCGCCAACCGCGGCCGCCGTTTCGCGTGAGCGTGCCGGAATGGCGCGGATGCCCCGTGACGCTGGCGCCGCGGCCGCACCGCGGGCGCCGGGCCGGCTGCTAAGCTGATCGCCATGGGACGGGATGCCGGCAGCCGACTCTCCCCGACGCGCCGCGGGGCCATCCTCGGCGCGGTGGCGGTGGTGCCGGTGGTCGTCCTGCTGTTCGTCCCTCGCTTCGGCCAGGACCCCGGTTACCACGTCTTCGCCGGCGACGGGCCATGCCTCGGCATCCCGAACGCGCACAACGTCTTGAGCAACATCCCCTTCGCGGTCGTGGGCGCCTTCGGAATCGCGGCGATGCGGCGAAGGGCCGGGCGCGACCCCCGCGGCCGGGGGGACGCCGGATACGCGGTCTTCATGGCCGGCGTCTTCCTCACCGGCTTCGGCTCGGCCTTCTACCACCTCGCCCCCGACAACGACTCCCTCCTCTTCGACCGCCTTCCCATCGTGGTCGCCGTCACGGGCTTCGTTGCCGCCCTGATCGCTGAACGGACCGGCTGGCCCGCGGATCCGCGCCGCCTCGTCGCGGCCCTCGTCGCCGCCGGCGTCGTCGCGAGCTTCTGGTGGTGGGTCTCCGAGAAACTCGGCCGCGGCGACCTCCGTCCCTACGTCGTCGCCCAGGGCGGCCCGCTCCTCCTCCTCCCCTTCCTCCTCTCTCTCTTCCCGGCCGCCCACACGGGCACCTCGCGGATCGGCCTCGCCCTCGGAGGCTACGTCCTCGCCAAGATCGTCGAGATCCTCGACCGCCCGATCCACGCGGCGACGGCCGGGATCATGAGCGGCCACGTCCTCAAGCACTACCTCGCCGCCGCCGCCTGCCTCGTCCTCGTCCACTGGTATCTGCGCCGCGGGCCGGCACCGGCCGCCGCAGCCGGCGCGGGTCAGAGAAGCAGCGCGAGGTCGGAGAGCAGCGCGTCGTAGGACCGGGGCCGCCGGGCCGGCTCCTTGGCAAGGAGCCTCGACACGAGCATCGTCGTCGCCGGACGGATCCCCGGCACCAGCGCCGCGAGCGGCGGCGGCGCCTCCGATCCATGGGCGCGCCGGAGCGCCGGAATGGCGTGGTAGGGGAAGGGCAGCCGCCCGCTCAGCATCTGGTAGAGCGAGACGCCGAGCGCATACATGTCGCTCGCCAGGGTCAGGCGCGCGTCGGGCGTGAAACACTCGGGAGCCGCATAGGCCGCCGTACCGAGGCGCTCCGCCCTCTCGCCCCTCGCGCCTCCGTCCGTGGCCTCGCTGCGGATCACGGCCCGAGCCAGGCCGAAGTCGCAGAGCCGCGCGCCATCCGCCGCCATGAGGAAGTTGCCCGGCTTGAGATCGCCGTGCACGACGCCGTGCCGCGCAGCGAAGTCGAGGGCCCGGGCCACGTCCCAGATCCGGCGGAGGGCCGCCGCCTCCGGGAGCCGACCGGCCGCCCGGATCTCCTGCCGGACCGACGGTCCCTCCACGAGCTCCATGACGATGAACGGCAGTCCCTCGGCGCGCCCGCGGGCGAAGACCTCCACGATGCGCGGGTGGCGGAGCAGCGTGAGCAGCCGGACCTCCTCGAAGAAGCGCAGGAGGTAGACCGGATCCGCAGCGAGATGGGGACGGAGCACCTTCACGGCCATGCGCCGCCCCGTGGGTCCGTGCACGGCCTCGAAGACGACACCCATGCCGCCCGAGCCGATCTCCCGCAGGAGCCGGTAGTCCGCGATGGCATCCCGATGGAGGAGCCGCGCCCGCTCCCGCCGGCCGCCCCGCTCCGGCGCCTCCCCGGTCCGCGACGGCACGGAAGCCTCGTCCTCCGCGGTCCCGAGATCCTCGACCACCATGTGGAGATCCCCGAGCCGGACGACGTCCCCCTGTCGGAGCTGCGCCGATCGCACGCGCACGCCGTTCACATGGACGCCGTGGCGGCTTCCGAGATCCTCGATGACGAGTCCTCCCGCGCCGGCACCCAGGGCCGCGTGCCGCCGCGAGAGGCTCCCCACGGCGGGAAAAGCGATCGCGTTGCCGGGGTCGCGCCCCACCGTCGTCTCCGGGGCGACGAGATCGACGGTGCTGTCCCGGCCCTCGTGTCGGAAGCGGAGCCGGACCGTCATCGCAGCGCCGTCAGAAGCCGGCGGCCCGGCCTCCGCCGCGGGGATCCGACGCGCCGGACAGGATTCCCGTCTCCGGGTCCCGCGCGATGACGTGGGCATCGCCCATCCGGG
>CAYQRN010000020.1:1313-32011 GCA_964419995.1 uncultured Planctomycetia bacterium | reverse complement strand
GGCCCGCCAGGGTCGAGTACTTGAACCCGATCTCCTTCATGTCGTCGAGGAAGCGGAGCGTGGCCCGCTTGCCGAGGCGCTTGTGGCACTCCGTGATGAGCTCGGCGAGATCCTTCTTCTTGAGCTCGTAGTTGTAGAAGGGCATCCCGGCCGGGAGGATGTCGTCGAAGATGACCCGGCCCACGGTGGTCACGATGCGGGTCACGTGCTCGACCTCCGAGCTGCCGCTCCGCAGCCGGACCTCCCGCGGAGCGGGATAGCGCACGGTGATCCGGGCATGCGTGGCCACCTTGCGCTCGGCGTACGCCATGAAGACCTCGCTCGGCGAGCAGAACTTCATGTCGTGGCCCTTCTCCTTCTCGTCCCGCTGCGTCGTGAGGTAGAAGCAGCCGAGGACGATGTCCTGCGTCGGCGCGATGACGGGACGCCCGGAGGCCGGCGAGAAGATGTTGTTCGTCGCCAGCATGAGGGTCCGCGCCTCGATCTGCGCCTCGAGGGAGAGAGGCAGGTGCACGGCCATCTGGTCGCCGTCGAAGTCCGCGTTGAACCCCGTGCAGACAAGAGGATGGATGCGGATCGCGTTGCCTTCGATGAGGACCGGCTCGAAGGCCTGGATGCCCATGCGGTGGAGCGTCGGCGCGCGGTTCAGGAGGACCGGATGGTCACGGATGACCTCCTCGAGGATGTCCCAAACCTCCTCGTCCTTGCGCTCGAGCATCTTCTTCGCCGCGCGGATCGTGTCCGCGAGTTTCAGCTCCTTGAGCCTCCGGATGATGAACGGCTGGAAGAGCTCGAGGGCGATCTTCTTCGGAAGGCCGCACTGGTGCAGCTTGAGGTCCGGGCCCACGACGATGACGGACCGCGCCGAGTAGTCGACGCGCTTGCCGAGCAGGTTCTCGCGGAAGCGCCCCTGCTTGCCCTTGATCATGTCCGTGAGGCTCTTGAGGGGACGGTTGCTCGAGCCGAGCACGGGCCGCCGGCAGCGGTTGTTGTCGAAGAGCGCATCGACCGACTGCTGGAGCATCCGCTTCTCGTTGCGGATGATGACCTCGGGGGCATTGAGATCGAGGAACTTCTTCAGGCGGTTGTTGCGGTTGATGAGCCGCCGGTAGAGATCGTTGAGGTCCGAGCTCGCGAAGTTCCCGCTGTCGAGCAGGACGAGGGGGCGGAGATCCGGCGGGATGACCGGGATGACGTCGAGGATCATCCACTCGGGGCGATTCTCGGAGTCGCGGAGGGCCTCCACGGTCTTGAGGCGCTTGATGATGTCCTTCTCGCGCTGCTTCGAGCGGCACTCCGCCAGCTCCCGGCGCAGCTCCTTGGCGAGCTTCGGCAGGTCGAGGCGCATGAGCAGCTTCTTGACGGCCTCGGCGCCCATGTCGGCCTCGAAGCGGTCGCCGAACTTCTGCTTGGCTTCCCGGTACTCCTCCTCCGAGAGGAGCTGGCGCTCCGAGAGCTTCGTCTCGGCCGGGTTGCCGGGGTCGATGACGATGTAGTCCTGGAAGTAGACGACCCTCTCGAGGTGGGTCGTCTTCACGGCGAGGAGGGTCCCGAGGCGGGAAGGCATCGCCTTGAAGAACCAGATGTGGGCCACGGGCGCGGCGAGGTTGATATGGCCCATCCGGGCGCGTCGCTCCCGGCTGTGCGTGATCTTGACGCCGCAGCGGTCGCAGACGATCCCCTTGTGCTTGATTCCCTTGAACTTCCCGCAGAAGCACTCCCAGTCCTTCTCGGGACCGAAGATGCGCTCGCAGAAGAGCCCGTCCTTCTCGGAGCGGTAGGTCCGGTAGTTGATGGTCTCGGGCTTCTTGACCTCCCCGAAGGACCAGTTCCGAATGTCCGTCGGAGACGCGATCCGGATCGACACGGATCCGAAGTCGTTCACCCGGTCGTACATCTGGTCAACCATGTCGTCGTCGCTCCTTGAGGGTCCCCGATCGCGCCGCGCAGCTCAGAGCGTGAAGGCCTTCTGCTTGTGCAGTTCCATGTTGAGGCAGAGTCCGCGGATCTCGTGGCAGAGCACGTCGAAGGAGACCGGCGTCCCGGCCTCGAGAGTGTTCTCGCCCTTGACCATGGACTCGTAGATCTTGGTCCGGCCGTCGACGTCGTCCGACTTCACCGTGAGAAGTTCCTGGAGGATGTAGGCGGCGCCGTAGGCCTCGAGCGCCCAGACCTCCATCTCGCCGAACCTCTGCCCGCCGAAACGGGCCTTGCCGCCGAGCGGCTGCTGGGTGATGAGCGAGTAGGGTCCCGTGGCGCGCGCGTGGATCTTCTCGTCCACGAGGTGGTGGAGCTTCATCATGTAGAGGCAGCCCACCGTGACCTTCTGCTCGAACGGCTCGCCCGTGCGCCCGTCGCAGAGGACGACCTTCCCGTCCTTCGGAAGACCGGCCTCGGCGAGGACCTTCTCGATGTTCTCCTCCCGCGCCCCTTCGAAGACCGGCGTGATGGCCCGGAACCCGAGGTGGTGGGCCGCCCAGCCGAGGTGCGTCTCGAGGATCTGGCCGACGTTCATACGCGAGGGCACGCCGAGGGGATTCAGGAGCATGTCCACGGGGCGCCCGTCCTCGAGGTAGGGCATGTCCTCCTCGGGCACGATGCGCGCGATGACGCCCTTGTTCCCGTGGCGCCCGGCGACCTTGTCGCCCACCGAGATCCGCCGCTTCGTGGCCACGTAGGCCTTGACCATCTCGAGGACGCCGGTCGGCAGCTCGTCGCCGCGCGACAGGCGGTTCACGGTCTTGTTCTTGTCGCTCTCGAAGGCGTCGATCCGGTCGAGATAGGTCTTGATCGCCCGCATCGCCTCGTCGCGCTGAGAGCCCTTCTTGAACTGCTCGCTGGCGGCCAGGATCGTCTCGCGGACCATCTTGCAGAGCTGGTAGTTGTCCGCCTCGTCCGCGCTGACGGCCTTCTTCGACCGGGAGTCCGCGAGGGGCGAACCCTTGATCTCCGCGAGGCGCTCGAGGAGGCCCTGGAGTTCCTCCTTGTACCGGCGAAGGAACTGGGACTCCGCCTTCTTGATCTCGGCGAGGTTCCGCTGCCGCTCCTCCTCCGTCACGTTGACCTTGCGGGAGAACTTCTGTGTGTCGATGACGACGCCCTCGACGCCCGAGGGCACCTTGAGGGAGTCGTTCTTCACGTCCTCGCCGGCCCGGCCGAAGATGGCGTGGAGGAGCTTCTCCTCCGGCGTCAGCTCGTTCTTGCTCTTCGGCGCGACCTTGCCGACCAGGATGTCCTCCTGGGTGACGCGCGTGCCCACACGGACGACGCCGCCCTCGTCGAGGTTCCGGAGCGCCCGGTCGGCAACGTTGGGGATGTCCCGGGTGAACTCCTCCTTGCCGAGCTTCGTCTCGCGGATCTCCGTGTCGAACTCGTCGATGTGGATCGACGTGAAGTAGTCCTCCTTGACCAGCCGCTCGGAGATGACGACGGCGTCCTCGAAGTTGTAGCCGTCGAACGTCATGAAGGCGACGATGACGTTGCGTCCGAGGGCCAGTTCGCCCCGGCTCGTCGCCGCGCCGTCAGCGATGACCTGCCCCTTCTCGACCTTGTCCCCCTCGCGCACGATGGGCTTCTGGTTGAGGCAGGTGCGCTCGTTGAGGCCGACGAACTTCCGCAGGCGGTAGACCTCGTCCCCCACCTGGATCTCGGTGGCCGTCACGCGCTTCACGACGCCCTTCTCCCGGGCGCAGACGACCATGCCGGAGTTCCGGGCCACATGGCGCTCCATGCCCGTCGCGACGACGGGCGGATCGGTGCGCACGAGAGGCACGGCCTGGCGCTGCATGTTGGATCCCATGAGCGCCCGGTTGGCGTCATCATGCTCGAGGAACGGGATGAGGCTCGCCGAGACCCCGACGATCTGCTTCGGGGAGATGTCCATGTACTCGACATCCTTCGGGTCGACGTACTTGAAGTCGCCCCGGACTCTCGCCATGACGCGCGTTTCCGTGATGCGGCTCTTCTCGTCCATCCCCGTGTCGGCCGGGATGATGGTCGTCGTCATCTCCTCGTCGGCGCGGAGGTAGCGGACCTCGTCGGTGACGCGGCCGTTCCGCACGACCCGGTAGGGGGTCGTGAGGAAACCGTACTCGTCCACGTCGGCGTAGATGCCGAGGGACGCGATGAGTCCGATGTTCGTGCCTTCCGGAGTCTCGATGGGGCAGATGCGGCCGTAGTGCGAGATGTGGACGTCGCGGACCTCGAAACCCGCCCGCTTGCGGTTGAGGCCGCCCGGGCCCAGGGCCGAGAGGCGCCGCTCGTGCGTGAGCTGGGCCAGCGGGTTGACCTGGTCCACGACCTGGGACAGCTCGCCCCGGCCGAAGAAGTAGTCGATGGCCGAGGAGATCGTCTTCGCGTTGATGAGGTTCCGCGGAGTGACGTTCTCCTTCTCGATGTTCATCCGCTCCTGGGCGGTCTTGCGAAGCTTCAGGAAGCCCTTGCGGAACTCGTCCGCCGCCAGCTCCATGATGGTCCGGACGCGGCGGTTGCCGAGGTGGTCGATGTCGTCGACCTCGCCGTTGCCCGCGCGCAGCTTCAGGATGTACCGGACCGCGTTGATGAAGTCCTGGTGCTGGAGGGTCATCTCGTCCTCCCGCACCTCCTGCTCGAACTTCCGGTTGAGACGGAACCGCCCGACGCGTCCGAGGCGGTACCGGGAGGAGTCCATGAACTTCTCGCGGAAGAGATCGCGCGCCTTCTCGATCTGCGCAGGGTTGCCCGGGCGGAACCGCGCATAGATCTTGAGGAGCGCGTCCTGGCCGCTCGTCGTCCCGTCCTCGCGGAGCGTGTTGAGGATGAGGAAGTCGCTGACCTTGTCGATGACCTCGACCTCGCGCAGGTCCGACTTCGTGATGGCCTTGACGACCTCGTCCGTGATCTGGTCGCCGGCGTGGAAGAGGACGTTGCCCGTCTCCTTGTCCACGAGAGGACCGACGAGGTACCGGTCCTTGATCCGCGCGAGACCGCGGGCCCCGTCGAGCTTCACGACGGTCGTCTCGTGGAAGAGTCGGATGATGTCCTCGGCATTGGAGTACGGGAAGGAGGGTTCCCGCGACTTGCCCGCCTCCGTGAACATCGCCCGGATGAACGTCGTGGCGTGGAACTTCCCGCTCTGGTCGATCTTCACGGTGAGCACGTCTTTCTTGCTCACGTTGATCTCGATCCAGGATCCGCGTTCGGGGATGATCCAGCAGGAGTGGAGCTTCTTCTCGTTGATCTGCTTCTCGACGCTGAAGTCCACGCCGGGCGAGCGATGGAGCTGGGAGACGATGACGCGTTCGGCGCCGTTGATGATGAACTCCCCGCCCCCGAGCATGATGGGGATCTCGCCGAGGTAGACGTCCTCCTCCACGGGTTCCGCCTTGTCGAGGCGGATGCGGACCTTGAAGGGCATGCCGTAGGTGAGGCGCAGCTTCCGGCACTCGTCCTCCGTGTACCGCGGAAGCCCGAGGTCGTAGCCGAGGTACTGGAGCGCCATCGTCTTGTCGTAGGAGTCGATGGGGAACACCTCGCGGATGATCCCCTCGAGTCCCGTGGGCTTCCGCTCCGAGTACGGAACGCCGAGCTGCAGGAAGGCCTTGTAGGACTCACGCTGCAGGGCCGCGAGATCGGGGATGCCGAGGGCCTCGTCCGGTGCCTCGAGCCGCTCCACGCCTCGCGAGTAGTAACGGACCGTGCTCATGCTCGTCCCTCGGGTTCAGTCAGATCCGCGCCACGGGTCCCTGCCGCGCAAACACGATCGGCCGGACCCCGCTCGCGGGGGGCCCAGCCGGCCCGCAACGGGCCGCGGCGGCGATCCGCGGCCCCGATTTCGTATCGCGTCGTCGATCCAATGCCGGAGCGGAGCTCCCGCGTTCAGAGCCGGATCACTTCACCTCGACGCCGCCCCCCGCAGCTTCGAGCTTCTTCTTGATCTCCTCGGCCTCTTCCTTCGAGACCCCGGCCTTCACGGTCTTCGGCGCGCCGTCGACCAGGTCCTTCGCCTCCTTGAGGCCGAGGCTCGTGATCTCGCGCACGGCCTTGATGACCTGGATGGGCTGGCCGCCCTTCTCCTTCAGGATGACGTCGAAGGTCGTCTTCTCCTCCGCCGCCGCGGCCGCCGCGCCGCCGCCGGCGCCCGGCGCCATGGCCACGGCCACCGGCGCCACCGCCTCGACCTTGAATTCGGCCTTGAAGGCCTCCTTCAGCTCGACGAGTTCCCGCACCGTGAGTCCGCCGACAAGCTCAAGAATCTGCTGGGTCTTTTCGTTGTAGCTCATGTCCTCGATCCTCCTCGCGGCCCCGTCCAGGCGCCGCGTGAAACCCGACCCCCGGCGCGCGTTCCGGGAGCCGCATCGCGCGTTCGACCGTCTCCGGTCCCCCGGAGCTCAGGCCGCTGCGCCGTCCGCACTGCCGGGCTCCTTCCCGCGTTTCTCCGCGAGAGCGGCGATGAGCCCCTCGGTCTCCGTGAGAAGACCGTTCAGAAGTCCGTTCATCTCGGTGAGCGGACCGATGGCGCCGGCCAGCACCATCGCAAGCAGTTCCGAACGCCCGGGAAACCGCGAGAGCCCCTCGGCCTCCCTGGCGTCGAGCACGCGACCGTCGAGCCACGCGCCACGGAAGACCAGGGCCTTCACGCTCGCCTTCTCGGCGACGACGGCCTTCGCGACGGCGATCGCGTCCTCGTCCTTCGCGAAGATCACCGCCGACTGTCCCGACAGCGCGGCTCCGAATCCCGCCTTCCCCGAGGCCTCGAAGGCCCGGACGGCGAGGCTGTTCTTGACGACGCGCATTCGCATGTTGCGCGATCGGAGGTTCTTCCGGACGGTCGTCGCGTCGCCCGGCTTCAGGCCCTCGAACCCGACGACGATGCAGGATTCCACGCCCTGCAGATCCCGCTCGAGCTCGTCGAGGATGGCCTGCTTGATGACCTTGCTCACGTTCGCATCTCCGTTCCCCCGCCGCGCTCGGCGGCGGAGGCAAGACCCCTATTGTGTTGCGGGCCCGGCCCGGGCAAAAGCCCCCCGGGACGGACTTCCGGCGCCGCTCAGGCCTCGCGGACCGGGACGCCCGGCGACTGCGTGGCCGAGAGGACGATCTTCTCGAAGAAGACGCCCTTCGACGTTCCCGGCTTCATGGCCCGGATGTGGTCGAGGAAGGCCGCGATGTTCTCCACGAGAGCCTTCTCGGCGAAAGAGCGCTTCCCCATGGGAGCGTGGAGGTTGCCGCCGTCGTCGTTCCTGAACTCGATCTTCCCGGCGCTGAACTCCCGGACCGCCTGCCCCACCTCCGGAGTGACGGTCCCGGACTTCGGGCTCGGCATCTTGCCGGCCGGTCCGAGGACCTTTCCGAGCCGGGTGACGTGCTTCATCATGTCCGGCGCCGCGACGGCTACGTCGAAGTCGAGCCAGCCGTCGAGGATCCGCTTGGCGAGGTCCTCGCCGCCCACGGCCAGAGCGCCGGCGTCCTTCGCGTCCTTCGCCTTGTCGCCCTCAGCGAAGACGATGACCTTGAGGCCCCGGCCGATCCCGTTCGGGAGCGAGACCGAGCCCCGGATCATCTGGTCGGCCTTCTTCGGGTCGATGCCGAGCTTGATGGAGATCTCGACCGTCTCGTCGAACTTCGGCTTCGGGAAGGACTGGAGGACCCGGACCGCCTCGGGAAGGTCGTAGGTCTTTCCGGTCTCGACGCGGCCTCGGGCCGCCTTCATCCGTTTCGTGAGCTTCGCCATGATGGACCTCGGGGACGCGGAACTTCGAAGCCGTGGTCCGGCCGCGTCCCGCGGGCCCGCCACAGCCATCCCTGCATGTCTTTTCTGACCGGGCAGCGCCTCAGTCGACGACCTCGATGCCGCACGAGCGCGCGGTGCCCTCGATGACGCGCATCGCGGCCTCGAGGGTGGCGCTGTTGAGACCCGCCTTCTTCACCTCCGCGATCTCCCGGATCTGGGCGCGCGTCACGCGCCCGACCTTCTCGCGCTTGGGATCCGCGGCGCCCTTCACGATGCCGGCGGCCTTCTTGAGGAGCACGGCCGCGGGGGGCGTCTTGAGGATGAACTCGAAGGTCCGGTCCACGTAGACCGTGATCTCCACGGGCGTCACGACGCCGGGCTGGGCCTTCGTCGCGTCGTTGAACCGTTTCACGAACTCGCCGATGTTGACGCCGTGCTGACCGAGAGCCGGCCCCACCGGCGGAGCCGGCGTCGCCTGCCCGCCCGGGCACTGCAGCTTGATCTTTGCCTTGATTTCCTTGCGGGCCACCTAGATCGCCTCCACCTGCCAGTACTCGAGCTCCACGGGCGTGGCGCGTCCGAAGATGGTCACGGTGACCTTGACGCGCCCCTTGTCGGGCAGGACCTCGTCCACGACGCCGTCGAAGTTCTCGAAAGGACCTTCCTTGATCTTGACCGTGTCGCCCCGTTCGAAGGCGATCTTGATCCGCGGCCGCTCCTCCGTGGCCGCCCCCGTGCCGAAGATCTTGGCGACCTCCTCGGCCGTGAGCGGAAACGGCTTCTGGCGGGGACCGCTCGTCCCGACGAAATCCCCGACGCCCGCCGTGTCGCGGACGAGCTGGAGCACTTCGTCATCCATGTCCATCTCGACGAGCACGTACCCGGGGTAGTTCTTGACCGAGCGCGTCCGCTTCTTCCCGCCCTTGATCTCCTGGATCTTCTCGGTCGGCACGACGACGCGCGGGATCCGGCCGAGAAGCCCGCGCATCTCGATCTTCCGCTCGAGGGTGCGACGCACCTGCTCCTCCCGGTTGCTCTGAACGCGGATCGCGTACCACTGAAGGGCCATCGGCCGGGTGACTCCCTATCCGAGGATGAGGCCGAAGATCCGGCTCAACACGATGTCCGCGCACACGAGGAAGCCCGCGACGAGGACGACGAACACGAGGACCACGGCCGACGAGTTCTTCGCGTCGGCCCAGCTCGGCCAGGCCACCTTCTTGAGCTCGACCTCCGTCGTGATGAGGAGCTCCGCGGGCCGGGGACGATTCAGGAAGACGAAGACGCCGTACGACGCGGCGACGAAGACGAGATTGGCCAGGATGAAGGCGAGGCCGAGCTTCTGATCGATGAACGGGATCGACTCCGCGTTCACCGACGGCTCGAAGACCCCGAATCCAACGAGCCAGTTGTAGAGCGATCGCGACCCCCAGTAGACGAGGGTCACGAGGACGAGGAACGTCGCGTTCCTCGTGTGCCGTCCCTGGCCGGGCTTGTAGATCTCCATGGGATGTATCGCTCCGCCGTCGCCGGCCTACTTCTTCTTTTCCTTGTGGGTCCGGTGCCCGCGGCAGAAGGGGCAGTACTTCCGGAGATCGAGTTTCTCGGTCTTGGGATCACGAACCGTGCGGTAGTTGCGGTTGCCGCACTCCGAGCACTCGAGACTGAACCATACGCGCATCGTTCGTCCTCATCCCGGCGCCGCGGGGGGCAGGTTCGCCCCGCCCCCGCGGTTTCCGGGTCATCCGGGTTCCGATCAGGCGTGGATCTTGGTCACGATCCCCGCTCCGACCGTCTTCCCGCCCTCGCGGATGGCGAACCGGAGGTTCTCCTCCATCGCGATAGGCGTGATGAGCTTCACGGTCATCTTCACGTTGTCGCCGGGCATGACCATCTCCTGGCCGTCCGGGAGGGTCGCAGCACCGGTCACGTCCGTGGTGCGGAAGTAGAACTGCGGCCGGTAGCCGGTGAAGAACGGCTTGTGGCGGCCACCTTCCTCCTTCGAGAGCACGTAGACCTGGCAGTCGAAGTGCGTGTGCGGCGTGATGCTCTTCGGTTTCGCGATGACCTGGCCGCGCTCGATGTCCTCCTTGCGGATGCCGCGGAGGAGGAGGCCGACGTTGTCGCCCGCCTGACCCTCGTCGAGGGTCTTGCGGAACATCTCGACGCCGGTGCAGACCGACGCGAGCGTGTCCTCGCGCAGGCCGACGACCTCGACGGGGTCGTTGACCCGGACGATGCCGCGCTCGATGCGGCCCGTGGCCACGGTGCCGCGGCCCTCGATCGAGAAGACGTCCTCGACGGACATGAGGAACGGCTTCTCGACCTCGCGCTTCGGCTCCGGGATGTGCTCATCGAGGGCCTTGAGCAGGTCGTCGATGCACTTCGCGGCCTCGGGATCCGCGCCCTTCGACTGGTAGGCCTTGAGCGCCGCGCCGCGGACGATGGGGATCGTGTCGCCGGGGAAGTCGTACTTCTTGAGCAGATCGCGGATCTCGAGCTCGATGAGGTCGAGGAGTTCCGGATCGTCCACCAGATCGACCTTGTTCAGGAACACGACGATGGCCGGCACGCCCACCTGGCGGGCGAGCAGGATATGCTCGCGCGTCTGGGGCATCGGCCCGTCCACCGCGCTCACGACCAGGATCGCGCCGTCCATCTGGGCGGCGCCCGTGATCATGTTCTTGATGTAGTCGGCGTGCCCCGGGCAGTCGATGTGAGCGTAGTGCCGGTTCGACGACTCGTACTCGACGTGGCTCACCGCGATGGTGACGATCTTGCTCTCATCGCGCTGCGTCCCGCCCTTGGCGATCTCGGAATAGTCCTTGAACGTCGCCATGCCGCGCTTCTCGAGCGTCGCGGTGATGGCCGCCGTGAGCGTCGTCTTGCCGTGGTCGATGTGACCGATCGTTCCCACGTTCACGTGGGGCTTCGTTCTCTTGAAGGCTTCCTTCGCCATGCAGGCTTTCTCCTCGTTTCGCTTCCCGGCCGCGCATCGAACGACGGCGGACGCCGGGCCGCCGCCCGTCTTGAGCATCCGGGCGGCGCGACAGGACGAACACGATACGAAACCACAGGGACGGCCACGACCGGCCCGGTCACGACTCCGAACCCGCCCGTCCTCCGAGCCTCCCGGACTCCGGAGGACGGAGAGCCGACGGCGGCTCCGCGCGCAGAGCTGCTGACGGGAATCGAACCCGTGACCTCGTCCTTACCAAGGACGCGCTCTACCGACTGAGCCACAGCAGCCTCGGCCCCGCGCGGCGCCGTCGCCGGCCCCGCCGCGGTCCGCGAAAGCGGGTGAAGGGAATCGAACCCTCGTAACCAGCTTGGAAGGCTGGCGCTCTACCATTGAGCTACACCCGCGCTCCGGCCATCGCGCCGGCCGGCGCGACGACGCATCGGCTCCGGGCGGCGGCGTCCGGCTTCGCCGTCCATCGCCGCCCGCGGTTCCATGGGGAGAGAAGGATTCGAACCTTCGTAGGCGCTAGGCCGGCAGATTTACAGTCTGCTCCCTTTGACCACTCGGGCACCTCCCCGAGTTCCGCGCGTGCCCCACCGCCAGAGCCGGGCCGCAGGGGACCCGCGAAAGCCAGCGATCGGAATCGAACCGACAACCCCCCGCTTACAAGGCGGGAGCTCTACCGTTGAGCTACGCTGGCGGCCTCAGGACGGCGCACCCCCTCAAGGGGTACTGCCCACCGACAGCTGGCCGGGAACTGGGAACGAGCCCGCACCGAACTTTTTAGGGGGTTAGGAATACGGTCGCGACGAAGGCGAGTCAAGGGCAATCTTCCGAGTTCGGCCCGCCGAGGGGGCGGCGGGCCGGTCGCCGCCCCCGGGGAAGGAGAGGGTCACCGGGGGGCCGGTCGCCGCCGGATGGCAGCGGGGTCCGGATGCGCTGTCGCGATCCGACCTTCGCCGGAAGTCGTCTAATCGTCGCTGTCGTCGGATTCGGCCGGGATGTCCACGGCCGCCCCGTCGACCCCGACCTGTTCCTTCATGAGGCGTCCGACCTTGAACTTGACGACGCGCTTGGCCGGAACGTCCACCTTCTGGAGGGTCCGCGGATTCTGGGCCTTGCGGGCCGCCCGCTGCTTGATCTCGAAAACGCCGAACTCCCGGAACTCGAGGCGGTTGCCCGCCGCCAGCTCGCGGATGATCTCGTCGAGGAACATCTGGATGATCTGCTTCGTGATGATCTTCGTCTGCCCCGTGCTCGCGGCGATCCGGTTCACGAGTTCCTTCTTCGTGATGGTCGCGACGCCGCTGCCGTCCGGAGCCCCCCCATTCCTCTGCGTGGAATCGCCCCTTTTTCCGCTCATGTTCGTGTTGTCGATCACGATCGACCTCCCGCTGGCCCGAAGGGGCGCTCCGGGAAACACCACCCGGCCGCCCCTTGCCCCCGAATCGGGGGTCGGTGGGGATATCGGACATCCTGGCCGCTCGCATTCACTGATTCGGCAAGCCTTTCCCGCCACGACCGGCGGTCGTCGGGGCACGCGCCGCCCCGCGGCAAGGAAGACCGCGCACGTAAGGGACGTAGCCTTGAAGTGTTACAGTCTTGAACGGCACGCCGGAACCGTGGACGCCAGAGCCTGGTGGCCTTCCGGCAGGCCGCCTAAACCTCGCCCCGGAGAGGGGAAGCGATGAGTCAGCCGACGCAAGCCGATCGTCGCGCCTCTGCCGGGATCATTCTCCTCATCGTCGCCGCCGCCGGATTCGAGGGCTTGCGGGAGGATCGTCCGGCGGCCGTGGCCGCAGCCTTCCCCGGCGCCCTCGATCCGTCCGCCGTCCCCAGGCTCGATCTCAACCGCGGATCGCGCCACGATCTCGCCGCGATTCCGGGGCTCGGCGCCACCCTCGCGGGGCGTATCGTCGCCTGGCGCGATGTCGCCGGCCCCTTCGCGGACGCCTGGGACATGACCCGGGTCCCCGGCGCCGGCCCGGCGAAGCTCCGGCGCCTCTCCCGCTTCATCGAGGTCCGCACACCGTGACGTCCCGCCGCTTCGCCCCTCCCGTCCTCGACGACAGGACCCTCTCCCTCATCGACTCGGCCGTCGCCGAGGACGTCCGCGGTGGCGACATCACATCGAACGCCCTCGTGCCGGCCACGCTCCGGGGCACGGGAACGATCCGCGCCAAGGCTCGTGGAGTCCTCGCGGGCATCCCGGTGGTCGCGACGATCATCCGCCGGCACGGCCCGGAGATCGCCCTCCATCCCCTCATCGCCGACGGCGACGCGGTGGCGCCCGGCGACGTCGTCGCCCGCCTCGAGGGCCCGGCGCGGAGCCTCCTCCGGCTCGAGCGGGTCCTCCTCAATTACCTCCAGCGCCTCTCCGGCATCGCGACCCTCGCCCGGCAGTACGTGGATGCGGTGGCCGGCACGGACGCGGTCATCCTCGACACGCGGAAGACCGCTCCTGGCCATCGGGAGCTCGACAAGTATGCCGTCCGCGCCGGCGGCGCCGTCAACCACCGCCTCGCTCTCGACGACCAGATCCTCGTCAAGGAGAACCACCTCAGGCTCTCGGGCCTCGACGTGGCGGGCGCCGTGGCGCGATGCCGGGCTCTTGGCGTTGGAACCGTCGAGATCGAGGTGGAAACACTCGCGGAGTTCGACGCCGCCGTCGCCGCCGGAGCAGATATCGTCATGCTCGACGACATGTCCGACGCGGATATCCGCGAGGCGGTGCGCCGGCGCGGCGCGACGAGGATCCCGGCCATAGAAGTTTCGGGGGGCATGACGCCGGAGCGCGCCGCGGCGGTGGCCTGCCTCGGCGTGGACAGGATCTCGGTGGGACGCCTCACCCACTCGGCCCCCGCCCTCGACATCGCCCTCAAGATCGCAGCCCCATGACGATCCCCGTCCTCGGCGAGCCTCTCATCCTCCTTCACCTCGCGGGCTCCACGAACGACGTCGCGTTCCTCCTCCACGAGCGTGGATTCCCTCCTGGCACGACGGTCGTGGCACGCCGCCAGTCCGTCGGCCGCGGGCGGTCCGGGCACCGCTGGGAGTCGCCGGAGGGGGGGCTCTACATGTCCGCGCTGCTCCGCCCCGATCTACCGCCGGACGACCTGCTCCTCCTTCCGGCGGCCGCGGGGCTCGCGGTCCGCGCCGCCGTGTCCCGATTCGTCCCCGGTGCCCTCGTGAAGTGGCCGAACGACATCCTCGCCGGAGGGCGCAAGCTCTCCGGCGTCCTCGTCGAGACCCGGGGCGGCGCCGTCGTCGCCGGGATCGGGGTCAACGTGGATCCGGATCCCGCGCGCCTGCCCGACCACGCCACGTCTCTCGCCATCCTCGGCGCGCAAGGCGCCACCCCGTCTTCCGTCCGGGGTCCCGTGCTCGAGGAACTGGCCCTCCGCCTCGATCGGCTCCACTGCGGCCTCGCCGCCGAGCTCGAGGCGGAGTTCGCGGCGGTGTCCTGGCTCACGGGCCGGTGCATCGAGGCGAGCACGGCCGGCGAGACCGTGACGGGCACGGTGGAGAGGATCTCCCTTCGCGAGGGCCTCCACCTCCGCACGCCAGGGGGTGTGCGCGTCCTCCGGGCGGCGCACACGCACATCGTTGCGGTCCGCTGACAGCACGGCCCGCGCCACGCGCAGCATCAGAGCAGGAGGATCTCGTTCAGAGATTCGATCCCGAGGAGATAGTTGTAGTCCCGCGCGAGGGGGGCGAGGATCGGGAGGTTCCCCTTCTCGGCGATGGCTCCGAGGGCCCGGGCCGCCGCCGCCTCGGCCTGGGTCTCGAGCGCCCGCGCTCCGAGAGCCTCCGCGAGGCAGGCGAGGGCCGAGCGATCCGCGATGGACGCCAGCGCCCGGGCCGCCTGGATGTGGATGAACACGGTGTCGCGGCGCCGGAGCGTCTCGCCGAGATCGTCCACCGCGTCCCGGTCTCCGAGCATGCCGAGCGCGAGTCCGAAGTCGGGCATCAGCTCCGGGTGGGCCCGCGCCACGAGGGCCTTCCGGAACGGCCGGATGGCCGACGGCTCGCCGATCATCCCCACGGCCTGCGCCGCGAAGCCCCGCAGCACGGGGTCGCCGCGGCCCATGGCGATCTCGAAGATGGCTTCGAGGGACTGGTCGTCGCGGAGCAGGCCGAGCGCGATGACGACGGCGCCCCGGACGCTCGAATCCACGGCGGAGCCGAGCAGATCCCGCTGCAGCTCGGCGGAGGCGTCAGGGGATCCCGTGAGCCCGAGGGCCAGGGCCGCGAAGGCGCGCAGCGAGCTTTCCGACGATCGCCGGTAGTGACGCTGGATCTCCCGGAAGGCCTTCGTCCCGCCGACCCTGGCGAGGGACAGGGCGGCGAAGTTGCGGACCATGGGGTCGCCATCGTCGTGGATGGCCGTGACCAGCCGGTCCATGGCGCGGATCCGGAGTCCGTTGAGCCTCCGCTCGTCCTCGGCGAGCGCCGCCCCGACGCGGGCGATCTGGGCGTCGAGGGCGGCGAGCGCCGCGGCCCCGAGCGATCCCGCCCGGCCGTGATCCTCCCGGGCCCGGACGAGAGCATCGCGCCGCGCCGTGAGGGCCGAGGCGAAGTCCATCCCCGAAAGGCCCGCCGCCCCCGAGCGACGGACGTTCACGCTGCGGTCGGACAGCGCCTCGAGGAGCGTCCGCAGGTGGACAAGATTCCCCGTCCGCCCGAGGGCGCACATCGCGGCCCCGCGCAGGAACTCATCCTTCCCGGAGTCCTCGGCGAAGGCGCGCACGACGTCCGCGCGGAATCCGCCGCCGGCGTTGGCGAGGGCATAGAGGGCCGCCGCGTGGATGTCCCTCGTGCGGTCCTTCTCCGCAAGGAGCCTCTCGAAGATCGGCGTGCTCTCGGCTCCGGGCAGGAGGCCGAGGGCGAGCGCGGCGAAGGCTCGGTCGAACGCCTGGTGGTCGCGGTCGAGAACGAACCGCGTCAGCTCCGGAAGGGCCTCGGGGCTCTTCGTGAGCCCCATGGCGAGGAGCGCCGTGTGGCGGACGTGGGCGTTGGCGTCGCCGAGGAGGCGCGCCAGACAGACGACGGCCTCGCCGCCCGCGACCTTCCCGAGGGCCAGCGCGGCTTCGGCGCGGACGTCCGGATGATCATGGTCGAGGAGCATGACGAGGACGGGGAAGATCCGCCGGCGTGCAGCGTCATCGTCCTCGAGGACGGGTTCGGCCCGTCCGGGGAAGGCCCCCCCGAGGAAGATGTCCACGGACTGCTCGAGGCGGGCCGAGCGGAGACCGTAGCGTTCGCGCACTCCCGTATAGACGTGGCGGTTCAGGAGCCACCAGTTCTCCCAGCGCATGTCCGACCAGCCATTGCCGAAGGGACCGGCGGTTCGCCCACGGGGATCGGGGCGGTCCGATCCCGGCGCGCCCCCGGCTCCGGCGGGATGGGGCTGGTGCGGCGTCGTTCCGCCCGTCGTGAGAGCGCGGGAGCCGTCGCCGGAGGGCGGAAGGACCGGAGGCCGGGGAAGGCCCTCCTGCGATGCCGCGGTAGAGCCCGGATCGTTCCCGGGACCTCCGCCGATCGGACCGGGATCGCCCCCTGTTCCGTTGCCGGGTCCGCCACCCCCGGGACGATAGACGGGCTCTCCGCCGCCGACCGGCCCCTGATACGCGGGTCCTGGAGCGCGACGCGTCGTGCCGCCACCCTCGGAGGGCGGTTGGACCGGCGCCTGGGGCGTCGCGGTGCGATTTGGCAGCGATCCCTGAGCGGAAACGCCGTGCATCGCCCCGAGAAGGGCCGCCGCGGCCGCCAGAATGACATGTCCGGGTTTCATGACGTCGCTCCCGCCGCGGCACGGTCTTTTCGACGGCTCCGGGCGCCGCGGCGTCTCCGGGAGGAGCACACCGGCCGGCGCCGGGCTGTCGCTGCCGCCGCACCCGCGTCCATAATTACGTTCGGCACTGGCGATTGTGCAAACCTCATTCCCCGCCCTCCGCGGCCTTCCGGCCCTCCGGACGCCGTGCTAATATGTCCGGATAATAAACCGGAAACCATTAGATGTTAATGGTTTAGGAGAAACGTGACGGACCGGGCGCTGCGACGCAAGCACATCCGGCGGCTCCTTGGCTATGCCAGGAAATACCGCGGGATGATCGCTCTCGCACTTCTTTGCATGGTGGTCTACTCCGTAGCCCACCAGGGTCCGGTCCTCCTCTCGAAGTTCTTCCTCGACGGCGTTCTCCTCCCCGACGAGACCGCGCAGGACCGGGACGTCCGCATCCGCCAGGTCGTGGAGATCCGCCGCTACCTCGGAGGGGAGATCAAGCGGTTCGAGAGAGGCCTCCCCGTGCGCCTCGAGGAACGCGCCTGGCTCCTCGACTGGGTGGCACGCGACCCCGCCCCGGACAAGCCGCTCGCCCGGGTCGAGGATGAAGTCGCACGGCACCGGCAGACCCTCGTCTCCCTCGTCTCGAGCCTCGCGAACGACGGGTCGACGGACTGGACGGCGGTCCGGGCCACGTACGAACGCGAAAAGGACGCGTCGGTCATCTCGGCGACGGAGCGCTCGCGCCGCACGGAGCGGCTCATCAAGATCACGGCCGCCATCCTCATCCTCGCGATCCTCTCGGGTCTCACTGGTTTCTTCAACGAGGTCTTCGCCAAGCTCCTCGCCACCCGGGTCGTCGCGGATCTCCGCATGGAGATCATGCGGCACATGGTGAATCTCTCGCTCAACTTCTTCAGCAGGAAGAAGCTCGGCGACATCTACTCGAGGCTCACGAACGACGTCACGACGACCTTCAAGAGCATCAACGTCTTCGTCTCCGAGCTTCTGCTCCAGCCCTTCATGGTCCTCGCGGGCGTGGCCGTGGCGTTCGTCGCCTGCTGGCAGCTCGCGGGCTTCACGATCCTGTTCATCCCCCTCCTCGTCTGGCCCGTCGTCCGCCTCGGCCGGCGCGTCCAGACGCGCAGCCGCCGCGGGCTCGAGGTCATGGGCGAGACGACGGAGGCCATGACGCAGGTCCTCTCGGGCATCCGCGTCGTCAAGGCCTTCCGCATGGAAGAGCGGGAGATGGAGGAGTTCGCGCGCATCAGCGAGCGCTTCGTCCGGAAGAACGCCGGCATCATCCGCGCGAAGGCCCTCGGCAAGAGCGTCATGGACGTCATCTATGCCGTGTCGCTCGGACTGTTTCTCCTCGGCGGCGGCCTGCTCATCCTCCAGACCCGCTGGAACATCACGCCGGGAGGCATGATCGCCTTCGTCGGCGCGGTGGCGGCGATCTACCGGCCGCTCACGCGCCTCGCCTCCGCCTACCACAACTTCCTCGAGTCCATGGCCGGCGCGGCGCGCCTCTTCGAGCTCCTCGACGCGCGACCCGCTGTGACGGAGCGTCCGGACGCGATCCCCGCCGGGCCCCTCCGCCGGTCCGTCGCCTTCGAGAACGTCTCCTACCGCTACGAGGGAGAGTCCGCGGAGGTCCTCCAGAACATCTCCTTCACGATCCGCGCGGGGGAGACGGTGGCGCTCGTGGGCCATTCGGGTTCGGGCAAGTCCACGGTGGCCGACCTCCTCCTCCGCTTCGATGACCCGACCGAGGGGCGCATCCTCGTCGACGGAGTCGATCTCAGGGATCTCGAGCGGTCCTCCATCGTCGGCCAGGTGGCGGTGGTCGGCCAGCAGCCCTTCATCTTCAACACGACCGTCCGCGAGAACATCGGCTACGGCCGCCCCGACGCGGAGATCGCCGACATCGAGGCGGCCGCCCGCGCCGCCGGCATCCACGACGTCATCGCCGCCCTGCCGCACGGCTACGACACCGTCGTCGGCGAGCGCGGCGAACGCCTCTCCGGAGGCGAGCTCCAGCGGATCACCATCGCCCGCGCCATCCTGAAGAACGCGAGCTTCCTCATCCTCGACGAGGCGACCTCGTCCCTCGACGCGCGGTCCGAGCTCATCGTGCAGTCGGCCCTCGTCAACCTCATGCGCGGGCGGACGTCCCTCATCATCGCGCACCGGCTCTCGACCGTCATGAACGCCGACCGCATCCTCGTCCTCGACCGCGGCCGCATCGTCGAGGAAGGAACGCACGCCGAGCTCATGCGCCGCCGCGGGGCCTACTTCCACCTCTACGAGATCCAGACGAGCGGCGCGATCCCGATCCTCGGCCCCGAGGCCCTCGCGACGGGCGCGGGAGCCTGACGGACGGCCGTTCCCGACCGCGGCGGGACACCGCCTCCGTGGTAGACTGTCCGCCCGCGACCTTCGGAGGACCGCCATGGACGCCTTGACGCCGCGCCCCGGGCATCGCTTCACCTTCGGCCTCTGGACCGTCGGCAACACCGGACGGGACCCCTTCGGCCACGCCACGCGGCCACCCCTCCCCCCCGAGCGCGCCGTGCGCCGCCTCGCGGAACTCGGCGCCTACGGGGTCAACCTCCACGACGAGGATCTGGTGCCGTTCGACGCCTCCGCCGCCGAGCGGGATCGCATCGTCCGCGACTTCCGGAAGGTGCTCGAGGACACGGGCCTGCGGGTTCCCATGGCCACCACGAACCTCTTCAGCCAGCCCGTCTTCCGGGACGGAGCCTTCACGAGCCACGATCGTCGCGTCCGGGAGTTCGCGCTGGGAAAGACCATGAGAGCCATGGACCTCGGCGTCGAACTCGGCGCGCAGGTCTTCGTCTTCTGGGGCGGTCGGGAGGGCGTGGAGACCGATGCCGCGAAGGATCCGGTGGAGGCGATCCGCCGCTACCGCGAGTGCCTGAACTACCTCTGCGCGTACGCCCGCGACCGGAAATACGACATCCGCTTCGCCCTCGAGGCCAAGCCCAACGAACCCCGCGGCGACATCTACCTGCCCACGACCGGCGCCATGCTCGCCTTCATCGAGACCCTCGACCATCCCGGCATGGTCGGCGTCAACCCGGAGGTGGCCCACGAGCACATGGCCGGCCTCAACATGACCCACGCCGTGGCCCAGGCCATCGAGCGCGGCAAGCTCTTCCACATCGACCTCAACGACCAGCGACCCGGGCGCTACGACCAGGACTTCCGCTTCGGCTCCGAGAACCCCAAGGCCGCGTTCTTCCTCGTGCAGCTCCTCGAGGACCGGAACTGGGGCGGCTGCCGCCACTTCGATGCCCACGCCTACCGCACCGAGGACGAGGACGGCGTCTTCGACTTCGCCGCCGGGTGCATGCGGACCTACCTCATCCTCGCCGGAAAGGCGCAGCGCTTCCGCGAGGATCGCGAGATCCAGGCCCTGCGCTCGGAGATCGCCGCCCACGGCGGGGGACCCATCACCTTCTCTCCCGCTGCGGCCCGGGAACTCCGCGACCGGAACACGGACGCCGGCGCCCTCGCCGCCCGGGGGCTCCTCTACGAGCGGCTCGACCAGCTCGTGACCGAGCTCCTGCTCGGCGCCCGCTGAGCGGCGCCTCGCCCCATGGCGGACATCCTCCTCGGAGTCGACATCGGCACCACGGCCGTGAAGGCGGCGGCCCTCGACGCCGCCGGCCGGCCCCTGGCCGAAGCCTCCCGCGAGATCCCGCTCCGGACACCGGGCCCCCTCGCCGCCGAACAGGATCCGGAGGACTGGTACAGCGCGACCTCTGCGACGATCCGGGAGATCCTCCGGTCCGTGGACGCCCGCCGCGTCGCGGGACTCGGCATCGGCGGACAGATGCACTCCCTCGTGCTCGCCGACGCCGGCGGCCGCGTCCTCAGACCGGCCCTCCTCTGGTGTGACGGCCGCGGCGGGCCGGAGGGCCTCGCGCTCGAGGAAGCCGTCGGACGCGATCGGTGGCTCGGCGCCACGGGGAATGCGGCACTCGCGGGCTTCACGGCCTCGAAGGTCGCCTGGGTGCGGCGCCACGAGCCGGAGATCTTCCGGGCCGCGACCCGCATCTGCCTCCCGGTCTCCTGGCTCCGGCTCCGCCTCACAGGCGCCTACGCCATGGACGTGTCCGAGGCCGCCGGGACGTGCCTCCTCGACATCGCATCAGGATGCTGGCACCGGGAGATCCTCGCGGGCATCGGCCTCTCTCCGGATCTCCTCCCGCCTCTCGTCGCGTCCGGGGCGGTGGCGGGACGCCTCCATGCGCAGGGCGCCCGGGACACGGGTCTCCCCGAGGGCCTGCCCGTGGCCGGCGGCGGGGCGGACAACCCCGTCGGCGCCCTGGCCACGGCCATCGTGGCACCGGGGGACGCCAGCGTGTCCGTCGGCACGTCGGGCGTCGTGTTCGCCTTCGCGCCGCGTCCCGTCGTCGACGGGGGCCGTCGTCTCCACACCTTCCACCACGTGATCCCCGGCGCCTGGTACGTCATGAGCGTGACCCTCTCTGCCGGCTTCG
Source organism: uncultured Planctomycetia bacterium (assembly GCA_964419995.1). Taxonomy (GTDB): domain Bacteria; phylum Planctomycetota; family CAYQRN01; genus CAYQRN01. The sequence goes on along the minus strand of CAYQRN010000020.1, from coordinate 11,024 downwards.
CTCTTCGCTGGTTCCGCGACCACGTGGCGGGCGGGACCGGAGCGGCGCCGGACTACGACTGGATCCTCGCCCGCGCGGCCGAGGCCCCGCCCGGCTCCGACGGCGTCCTGTTCCTGCCCTACCTGAACGGCGAACGCACGCCGCACAACGACCCCGGAGCCACGGCTGCCTTCGCCGGGCTGTCGGCCCGGCACGGCTTTCCCCACCTCGCGCGGGCCGTCCTCGAGGGCGTAGCCTTCTCGCTCCGCGACGGCCTCGACCTCATGCGATCCCTCGGCGTCGCCCCGGAACGGGCGGTCCTCACGGGCGGCGGATCCCGGGGCGACCTCTGGTGCCGGATCCTGGCGGACGTCCTCGGCATCCCCTGCTCGACGCTGGCCGGCGCGGGCGGCGTCGCGCACGGCGCGGCCCTGCTGGCGGGCGCCGCCGCGGGCGTTGTCCCCGATCTTCCGGCTCTGGCCCAAAGCCGCGTACGCACGGAACGGACGTTCGAGCCCGACCCCGCCGCCCGGAGCGCCTGCGAGGACGGCCTCGGCCGGTACCGCGCCCTCTACCCCGCGATCCGGAGCGCCCTCCGGGGCGACGGCGCCTAGTGTGGTGCGTCACACATACCGTTACATATCCCGACGAGGACGAGATTCACTTGCTCCATCTCGCCGGATCTTCTCGCGCGGGGCTTCGTTGCTCGCCCTCCCCACAACCCATCCAGGGTTGCTTCCGGGCTCGCGCCTCGCCCCGCACGAGAATCTCTCGGCGAATATGTTCGCATCTGTGTGACGCACCACACTAGCGGATCATTCACGAAGGCCAGGCCGCCAGGGTGGTCTTCTCCGGCCTGGACTTCGTCAGGGTTCGTCGCGGCCCGGAGGATCCTCGCTGATGCAGCGACGCGCGCAAATCCGGCCCTGGCGGCCGGATTCGCGCAAGTTTCGAGTGCCGCGGCTCGTCTTCGTGAATCATCCGGGTCAGAGATACCCGGCCGACCTCAGGACCGAAACGAGGGCGGGTTCGCCGAGCGCCCGGAGCTCGGCGTTGGCCCACGCGACGAAGGCCACGTCGGTGCGGACATCGAGGGGGGCGTCGAGCGGATCGCCCCGGGGATCCGTCACGAGGACCCCCGCCTCCTCCGCCACGAGGAGCGCTGCGAGATCGTAGGGGTGGGTGCAGAGTGGCCGGAAGAGCCCACGCGCGCGGATCGCGTCGCGGAAGAGCGGCCGGAGATCGGCCACGAGCCGGTCCTTTCCTGTCATGACCCCATGAAGCTGTCCGGCGCTGCTCACGTACTGGTCCTCGAACACGATGCCGCGATGGCCCCGCGCTTCGCCGTAGATCCGCGCCCAGAAGGCCTCCTCCACGGCGCCGATGAGGTCCTTCGCGCCGGGGAAGTAGCGCACGAACGTGGCGAAACCATGGTCGAAGCTCCGCGCCCCGGACCGCCGGGAGGCGAGAGGGGTCTCGGCGCCGGACAGGAGATCCAGCCTCCGGGCCTCGACGCCGCCGCCGCGGCGCGCGAGGAACACGTCGCTCCGCGCCTGCCCCGGCAGCGGGATCTCGGCCATGACCGAGATCTCGATGTCGGATAGCCTCGTGCCGGGGCCCCGGTCGGGCGCCAGCCCCGCGAGGACCCAGGCGCTTCGCTTCCCCGTCATGAGCCCGCGCGTCCCGTCGATGGGATCGACGAGAAGACGGAACGGCCTTCCCCCGGGTCGACCGACATCGACACCCTCCTCCGGAAGCCCCTCGGAGAGGAGCCGCACCCGGAGCTCCGCTCCGAGATGCGCCTCGACGAGGTCGGCGAGTCCCTCCTCGCCGAGGCGGTCCACGGCATACTGGACGTCGGCGCCGTCATCGGCAACGGGGCGGTCGAGCGCCCGGTCGCCCGCGTCCCGGATCCCGGCGACGACGCGGGCGGCGAGGGCCACCGCGAAATCGCGGAGGCCCCGGGCGGGATCCCCGGACCGGGATCCGGAACTCGTTTTCATCCGGCGCTTTCCATCGGTCGATACCGTGGTGGACTGTACCGCTTTCCGGAGGAAGATCATGGGACGCACCGCCCTCCCCGTCCTCGCCCTGTCCTTCACGCTGCTCCTTGCATCCGGGCCTCCCCGCGACGGGCGAGAGGACGATCTCGAAGCGCGCGTCGCCGCCCTCTCGAAGACCGTCGAAGCGGAGAAGCAGGCCGCGGCCACGCTCCGCGAGACCGTGCGCCGGCTCGAGGCGCGGTTCCAGGCCCTCGCCACGGGCGCCCGGGCACTCGACCGCGCCGCCGACGAAGCGCGGCGCAACGGATTCGAGTCTGCGGGCGCCAACCCGCGGGCGCGGACCGACATCCTCGAGGGCCTGAAGGGCCTTGCCGCCGAGATCCTGAAGGGTGAGGCCCCTCCGGAGGAGGGCCGCGGGCGCTGACGCCCGCCCATCAGCGGCTGCGCACGACGAAGTCCCGGCCCTCGGACCTCGCGGCGAGCGTCCACGAGAACGTGAACCGGAGATCGGCGTCCCGGTCCGCCGGGAAGGTGACGTCGGCGAAGTGGAGCCCCGTTGCCGTGCCGGTGGCCGCCGCGCGGCGACGCTCCGGCGATCCCTCGAAGGCGGCCTCGAGGATGAACGGCGCCGCAGCGACGACACGAAGCGTGGCGCCGCGCCGCACGAAGGCCGGGCGCCGGTGGAACGTCCAGACTTCGAGGTCGCGTCGGCCTTTCCCCGCACCGTAGCGATCGACCACCGGCTCCACGCGATCGAACACGGCGCCGTCCGCCACGGAGCGAAGCAGGCGTACGTACTCCCCGTGAGCCCAGAGGAGCGGCATGGCGGCGCCCGTCGGTCCGCCGAAGCGAAGTCCCGTCCCCGGGAGGTCGGGACCGTCCCACAACTGCTCGGGGAGGAGCCAGTCGGGTCGCGCCATGGCCTCGAGGGCTCGGAGATACGTCGTCGCGTCCCGCCCCGATGCAAGCTCATAGTGCCCGCGTTCGCCGGTGAGGAGCGGCCAGGGCCGCCCGCGGCCGGAGCTCAGGAAGGGGCCGCCATCGTCGCGCTGGCCGTAACCGTCGTGGTTGTACCGGCGCCAGACGGGCCCGGAAGGCGTGTCGACGCGAAGAACGCGGTCGATGACGGCGAGGGAGTCCTCCATGAGGCGGTCGCCGCCCCGCCGGACGCCGAACCGGCAGAGCTCGAGGAAGCCGGCGTCCACGACGTCGCGCGCCGGGAAGCGGAAGGGCGCCCCGGGCGGCCGGTTCCGGATGTCGATCATGGCCCCGTCGGGATCCACGGCGTGGTCCGGGTCGTCGACGTCCGCCGGCGCGATTCGGATGTAGTGCCTCGGGATATCGGGATGGAGGGCTCCCGCGCCGGTCACGGTCCAGGCCTCGATGTGCGACTCGATGAAGTCGGCCTGTCCCTCGAGGAACTCCGCCGTCACGGCATCGCCCCGCTCCCGCGCGAACTCCGCCGCGCAGATGAGGGCGGCGACCTCGGCCGCCAGCGTCGAGGGCGAGTAGCCGGAGTTCTCCTCCCACCGCTCCTGGTGGGTCGCGGGACCGTGCGTGATGAGATAGCGGGCGGCGTTGATGACGAGGGGCCAGGGGTCGAAATCCCGGAGCGCGCGGCGGCGCGAGAGGCGCCAGGCGAGGATGACCGGAAGCGCCACTTCGTCGAGCTGGATCCCCTTCCAGTACGGATCGCCGTTGATCCAGAAGTTCTGGTAGAAGCCGCCGTCGGGCCGCTGCGACGCCGCGAGGTAGATGAGGGCGCGGAGCGGTGTGTCCCGGTCCCCGGCCGCGAGGAGCCCCGTGGCGCTGTTGCAGAGATCGCGCGTCCACACGAGGTGGTATCCGCCGATGTCCTCGTCACCCTTCGACTGCCCCCAGGGGATCGACAGCGAGGCCACGATGGCGCCGCCGTAGGTCTTGTCCTCGTGGGCGAGGAGAAGCGAGTGGCTCACGTGATAGAGCACGCCGCCGTCGCCCGAGGCCTCGTCGAGAGAGTCGATGTGCGGGCAGGCCCGCGACCACTGGCGGCGGAAGCGCTCCACGTGGGAGGCGAAGGGAACGGCCAGGCTCTGCTCGAGAACGGTGTTGACGCAGTGCTCGGAATCGCCGAAGGCCAGGGCCACCGTGAACTCCGGATGGCGGAACGGCTCGATCTCCGCGGTGAAGGCGATGTTGCCGCCCGTGGCCGAAGCGAAGTCCCACGTCATCCGCCGGTGCCGCATGAGATCCTGCCACCCGTCGCTCCGGCCGGCGAATCCGCAGGATGTCCGCGTGAAGGGCGCGGTGCACCCGGCCGCCATCCAGTCGCGGTCCTTCCAGGCGAGGAGCACCGTCCGGCCGTTCACGACGCTCCGGCGTCCGCTGTTCCCGGCGCCGCCGACACCGAGATGCGGCGCGAGGAGCAGATAGGCCCTGAGCTTCACGAGGAGTCGGGGCTCGGCCAGGATCCGCGCCTGCACGAGGACGCAGGCCTGATGGGGATCGGCGATGACGACCTTCTCGATCCGGTAGAGGCCCTCCGGCGCCTCGCCCGTGAGACGGTAGCCGAGGCAATGGGCATCGAGGGGACTCGACGTCCAGGAGAGGTCGCGCTTCTCCTCGTGCACGAACCGGTCCCCGTCCGTGATGATGAGGCCCATGTCGCGGACCTGGGGTCGGTCCACGGTGGGATGGTAGATCTCGTTCAGGATGCCGTGGGAGAGGGTGTACCAGACCTTGCTCGACGCGGAGTACGCCGTGCCGACGCCGGACTTCTGGCTCGACGTCCAGCGCGGCTCGATGCCGGGATGCCCGAAGGCCTCGCCGCCAGGCCCAGGTGCCGGTGATTCCGTCATGCCATCCTCACGACCGTCACCTCGGGGGATCCTCAGAGGAACGCCAGGGCCGCGGCGACGGCGGGCCGGAGGAGGGGATCGGGCAGGGTTCCCATCTGTTCGCCGATGAGCTCGAACTCGCGCGGCTCCGGCAGGTGCAGCATGCGCGGCACGCGGCAGGCGTTCTCCGCCTCCACGCGGACCGTCATGGCGTTGCGCCCCTCGATACGCCCGACCTTGACGCGGACGGGCGGCTCCATGCGCAGGGCAGCCAGCTCGACGGATCCGATGCGTCCGTTCTGAAGGAGGGAGCTGCCGTCCGGACGGAGCCGGAACTCGACCTCGCCCGCGCCGGATCGCCCGCGGAGAACGAGGCCGGAGTCCGCCGCCGGCCAGGCGCGGGACTCCGTTTCGATGCCGAGGGCCGCGCCGAAACTCCCGAGGAGGAGCGCGCCCTGGGACAGCATCCGGCCGTCGGCCCCCGGCGGGGCCGCCACGGTCGCGGAGAGGTTCGTGATCCGGGGAAGCCCCGCGCGGACGCCGGGCGGATCGAAGGCCTGGGCCACCGCCTCGCGCCAGGGGAGGAGGCGCGCCCAGCCGACATCGCAGAGGATCGGTGGTTCGCGCCGTCCCGCGCGGAGGGCGAGGGCGGCCCGGAAGGCCCGGGCGGGATCGCGGAAGGTCCGCGAGTCGAGAATCACGCGGTCGGCCTCATCGACGATGCGGGCCATGAGCGCCGTTTCGAGAAGCTGATCGCCCCGCGCCCACACGACGACGGGAACGTCGGGAAGCAGGAGGGCGGCAACGAGGCTCGGCACCGCCGGCAGCGCCGCGGGCGACGCGCTCAGTACGACCTCCTCGAGACTCATCTGGATGCGGTCCCCCGCGCAGCACTGCGTCGCCGTCCGGATCACGGCTTCCGGGCGGGGCGCCGTCGAGGCCGGATCGACGGCCACGACGACGACACGGCAGGGGCGGGTCCGGCAGGTCCGCTCCACGGTCCGCCGCACATCCTCCACCTGGGCCCCGCCCTCGACGACGACGACCAGCGTGACCGTGCTGGCGCGGACGACGGCGTCGGGCTCCCCGGCGCCCGCAGATCGCCAGTGAGCCTCGAGGGCCTTCTCGATGCCCGTCACGGGCACCGGCATCTCCTGGGTGGCGCGGAAGCTCCGTTCCGTCACCCTCAGACCCTCCGCCAGCGCCGGCCGTCCTCCGCCAGCATGTCGTCGGCTTCGGAAGGTCCGAAGGATCCGGCCTCGTAGAACGGGACCGGCGTCCCGGCGTCGGCTCTCCAGTGATCGAGGATCGGATCCACGATACGCCACGCCGCCTCCACCTCGTCGCGGCGCGTGAAGAGCGTGGAGTCGCCGAGCATGGCGTCGAGGAGGAGGCGCTCGTAGGCGTCGGGGGATTCGACGCCGAAGGACGTGCCGTAGCGGAAGTCCATGCGCACGGGCTGGATCCGCATGGCGGGCCCCGGGAACTTGGAGAGGAACTTGAGGGAGATCCCCTCGTCGGGCTGGATCCGCATGACGAGCGAGTCCGCTTCGAGGGTCGCGCCGCCGGGCTGGCGGAAGAGCGGCAGCGGCGCCGACCGGAACTGGAGCGCGATCTCCGTGACGCGCCTCGGAAGCCGCTTGCCCGTCCGGAGGTAGAAGGGAACACCGGCGAAGCGCCAGCTGTCCACGAAGAGGCGGAGCGCCACGAAGCTCTCCGTCCGGGAATCCCGGGGAACGCCCGGCTCGTCGCGGTATCCCGGCACGCGCTCCCCGTTCACGGACCCCGCCGCGTACTGCCCGCGGACGACGTCCCGGTAGGGCTCGACGGCGTGGACGGCCCGGAGCACCTTGACCTTCTCGTCCCTCACGGCGTCGGGATCGACCGACACCGGCGGCTCCATGGCGACGAGGCAGAGGAGCTGGAGCATGTGATTCTGGACGATGTCCCGGCAGGCCCCCGCCTCCTCGAAGTAGGCGCCCCGACCCTCGACGCCGAGGCTCTCGCTCACGGTGATCTGGACGTGGTCGATGTGGGCCCGGTTCCAGAGCGGCTCCATGATCCCGTTGGCGAACCGGAAGACCATGATGTTCTGGACCGTCTCCTTGCCGAGGTAGTGGTCGATCCTGTAGACCTGCCTCTCATCGAAGACGGCCCCCACCTCCCGGTTGAGCGCGGCGGCGGTCTCGAGATCCCGGCCGAAGGGCTTCTCGATGATGATGCGGCCGTATCCGGGTCCCTCGGCCCGCCGGCCCACGACACCGTGCTCACCGGCGCCCCGGATGATCGCGTTCTGGAAGCTCGGAGGCACGGCGAGATACAGGATGCGGTTTCCCGCGGTCCCCCGGGTCCGGTCGATCTCGTCGAGGAGGGTGCGGAGCGAGCGGTAGAGTTCCGGATCGCCGATGTCGCCCGCCTGGTACCAGATGCCCTCGGAGAGCGCGGCGAAGTCGCCTTCTCCCCCGGGACCGTGGCGGGAGTGGCTCGAGACAGCCTCGCGCAGCTCGTTCCGGTAGGCCTCGTGGCTCTTCGGATTCCGGCCGATCCCGACGACGGAGAAGCCGGCAGGCAGGTGCCCCTCGCGGGAAAGGCTGGCGAGGGCCGGGATGAGCTTCCGGCGGGACAGGTCCCCCGTGCCCCCGAAGATCACCATGACGCAGGGATCCGGAACCCGGGTTCCTGCGACGGCGGGGCGGAGCGGATTCTGAAGGCCGGCGTCGTCGCCCGGCATGGCTCAGGCCTTCCGGACCGCGTGGCCACCGAACTCGGCGCGGAGCGCCGCGAGGAGGCGCGATCCGAACGCGTTGTCCTGACGCGACCGGAAGCGCGCGAAGAGCGACTCGGAGATGACGGGAAGGGGCACGGCCTTCTCGACGGCCTCGAGCACCGTCCAGCGTCCCTCGCCCGAGTCCTCGACGAAGGGCCGGAGGCCCTCGAGGTCCGGGTTCCGGGCGAGGGCCGAAGCGCAGAGCTCGAGGAGCCACGAGCGCACGACGCTTCCCCGCCCCCAGAGGTCCGCGATGGCGCCGAGATCGAGGCCGAACCCCGAGGCCCGGAGCAGCTCGAAGCCCTCGGCGTAGGCCTGCATGAGTCCGTACTCGATCCCGTTGTGGACCATCTTCACGTAATGCCCCGCTCCGGAGGGCCCGACGTGGCGCCAGCCATCCGGCGGCGCCAGGGCTTCGAAGATCGGCGCGAGCCTCTGTACTGCCGGGGCCTCGCCGCCGATCATGAGGCAGTAACCCTTCTCGAGACCCCAGAGCCCCCCCGACGTCCCCGAGTCGAGGTAGTGGAGGCCCCGGTCCGCCAGGGCCGTGGCCCTGCGCTGCGAGTCCCGGTAGAAGCTGTTGCCGCCATCGATCACGATGTCGCCCCGGGAGAGCAGTCCGGCGAATTCCGTGACGACGCCCTCCGTAGCCTCACCGGCCGGCACCATGACCCATACCGCCCGCGGCGCCCGCAGTGCGGCCACGAGGGCGGCCGCCGACGGCACGGCGGAGGCGCCCGCATCCCGCGCCGCACGCAAGGCGTCGTCATGGCGCCCGAGCGCCACGACCTCGTGCCCGGCGCGCGCGAGGCGGCGCACCATGTTGAGCCCCATCTTCCCGAGGCCGACGATTCCGATCTGCACGGCGGACTCCTTCCCTTCGAGCGGCGATGCCGCGGCACCCGCTCTCATGGTATCGTCGCACGCGCCTGCGGGACAGGAACTTGGCACGGCCCCGCGGGCACAGGTCTCATCGGCGGCTGGAGCGCCGGAATCGGAGTCGGGGATGTTCGATTTCAGGAAGCGGGCGCCGCTCCGGCGGGAGGTCGGCCGGTCGCCCGGCACCGTGTCCCTCCCCCTCGTCCTCAAGCACCAGGGCCCGCCGGCCGTCACCGTGATCAACTACGGGAAAGACATCTTCCAGAAGACGGCGGGGGACGACATCGAGGCCGCACTGGCGGGCGTGCGCGAGGACACGAACACATGGATCAACGTCGACGGGCTCACGGCCCCCGCCCTCCTCGAGGCCCTCGGTCGCCGCTTCGACCTCCACCCCCTGGCCCTCGAAGATGTCGTCTGCCACGACCTGCCGCCGAAGTGCGAGGACTACGACTCGAGCCTCTTCGTCCACGTCCGCGCTGTCACCCCGCCCCCGGATCTCGAATCGGACCAGATCGCGTTCTTCCTCTGCCGCGGAACCCTGATCACCGTCCGTGAACGCCCGACACGCATCTTCGAGCCGGTCCTGCGGAGGCTCGAGAGCCGCACGGGGCGCCTCCGGACGTCGGGCCCGGACTACCTCCTCTACGCCCTGATCGACGTCGTCATCGACCACTACTTCCCCGTCCTCGAGGGCTACAGCGAGCGCATGCAGGCGCTCGAGCAGGAGATCGGCGCCGCTCCGACCCGGGAGGTCTTCAATCGGATCTTCACACTCCGCTCCGAACTCCTCACGGTCCGCCGGAACATCTGGCCCCACCGGGAGATCATCAGCACGCTCATCCGGACGGAAAACCGCCTCATCGCCAGAACCACGCGCCTCTTCCTCCGCGACGTCTACGACCACGTCGCTCACCTCATCGACATCACGGAGACCTACCGCGAGATGGGCGCTGGGCTCCAGGAGACCTACCTCACGCTCCTCAACACGAAGCTCAACGAGGTCATGAAGACCCTCACGATGATCGCGACGATCTTCCTCCCCCTCACGTTCATCGCGGGTGTCTACGGCATGAACTTCCGCGGCATGCCCGAGATCGAGTGGCGCTGGGGCTACCCCTTCTCCCTGATCCTCATGGGCGCCGTGACGCTGGCGCTCGTCCTCTGGTTCCGCCGCAGGCGCTGGCTCTAGTGTGGTGGGGGGGGCCCGGGGGTGATGCGACACCAAAAACCAACCAACTAAAAATCGCCCCCCCGCAGATCGCGC
>CAYQRN010000020.1:0-1303 GCA_964419995.1 uncultured Planctomycetia bacterium | reverse complement strand
CGGGGGGGGGCGGGGTGGTGGCCCCCACCCCCGGGCGCCCCCCCACCACACTAGCCCGGATGATTCACGAACGCCGAGCCGATAGAGCGGTCTTCGCCGGCCGGGACTTCGTCAGGGCCGGGTCCCGATCAGCCCGAAAGCCGGGACTCGAGGAGCTCGAGGAGACGGCGGGCCAGCGACCCCGGGCGCCCGGTCCCGACAGGGCGCCCGTCGATACGCACGACGGGTAGCACGTCCGCCGTGGTCGAGGTGAGGAGGACCTCGTCGGCGGCATCGACATCGGCGCGCGCGGGCGCAGCCTCGTCCACGGGCACGCCCGCCTCCCGCGCGGCTTCGAGGAGGACGGTCCGCGTGACGCCGGGAAGGATCGCCGGCGAGAGAGGGGCCGTGGCGACGCGCCCCCCCTTCACGACGAGGACGTTGCAGCTCGTCCCCTCGGTGAGGCGGTTGCTCCGGTCGAAGAGGATCGTCTCGAAGGCCCCCTCGCGCCGGGCGCGCTCCTTGAGCATCACGTTCGGGAGCAGACAGATCGACTTCACGTCGCACCGGCCCCAGCGGATGTCCTCATGCGTGATGACAGGCACGCCCTCGGCGCGCTCCCGCGCGAGATCGCGGTCGATGGGTCGGACCGTGACGACGACGGTCGCGCGCACTCCGGAAGGGAAGACATGGGCCCGGGGCGCTGCCCCGCGCGTCGCCTGGATGTAGAGGAGAGCGTCCGGAAAGCCGCTCAGCCTGTGGGCCTCCCGGAGGATGGCAGCGATCTCCTCCGCCGCGAGCCCCACGTCGATCTCGATCTTCCGAGCGCTCCCGAGGAAGCGGTCCACGTGCCGGTCGAGGAGGAGGGGCCGCCCGTCCCGAGTGCGCGCGACGTCGTAGACCCCGTCGCCGAACTGGAAGCCGCGGTCCTCGATGGAGACTCGAGCTTCCCCGATGGGGACGAAACGGCCGTCGATCCAGGCGATGGCGGGCATGGCGGACAGGGAGAATAACACGCCATCGCCATGATGGGCGGCCGTTCCCGCCGTTCGTACAATGCCGCCCCATGACGCGGCGCCCACGCGAAGTCCCCCCCGCCCCCGTGGCCGGGCTCATCGAGGCCCTGGGCGAGGGCGTCGTCCTCTGGCGCCCTGAGCAGATGCTCGTCTACGAGTGCGACGGCCTCACGCACTTCCGCGAGCGACCGCTGGCCGTCGTCCTCGCCCGGGACCGGGCGGACGTCGTCGCCGCCGTGCGGTACTGCGACCTCAGGAACATCCCCTTCGCGCCCCGGGGCGCCGGAACGGGACTCTCGGGAGGCGCC
>CAYQRN010000019.1:0-32378 GCA_964419995.1 uncultured Planctomycetia bacterium | reverse complement strand
GGAATGTAGTCGTCCGCCACCTTGGACGGATGTCGCTGGCTGCAGGGACCGCGAGATTTTCCCCCGGCATCGCGCCTTTCCGGGCTTCCGGGAGGCTCGCGAGGGGCGATCGGCTCCCGCGCGCGGGGGGTGGCTGCCGCACGTGCGAATAGCCGCCCCACCTTCTCCCGGCCCCCCCGCTGCCGCGCATTCGCCCCGACCCTCGACCAGCTGCGCGCGATGATGCAGGCGGCGATCCCCAACTACCTCGTGGCCCTCGCGAAGGACGGCGACTCCGTCCCCGGTGACCTCGACCTCGCCAACCCGGTCAGCGAGACGATCGCGGGAACACGGCTGGCGGCGTGAGTGGCCGGTTCCCCGCGCTGACCCCGCCCCTCGAGCCGGCGAGTTGAGGTGGCTTCACAAGGACGCCACGAAGTCGCTGAGTGACCCGCAGAGTGACACCTTCCTCCCCAACAGGGCGGTGAAAGCTCGATGGCACCCAGAGTCTGGATTCACGACGCAGATATCGAGGGAGCTACGTGCGTTTCGGAGCCGAAGCGCCTCCCGAAGCAGCCACCGTAGTTCGAAGTCGCCAGGAGCCAGCGACACGCCGATCACGACGATCCGCGTGGCCTGCCACAGCTCGCCGAGCGCAAGACTCCAGAGAAGAGAGAGGGGTCGTTCGAAGACGCCGTCTTTCCGGGCCCCAGGAGGCACGATGCAGGATTCGATGCGACTCCCGCATCGGCTGCACGTCACGTCCCCTCCGAGTTCGTTCCACTCTCGCATGAGTTCGGGAATGGGCTGAACGCGGCATCGGTTCCAGCAGGTCTCGTTCGAGCAGCGCCCCCAGTCGAGCGATCCATGCAGCTTGAGGTAAAACCCGTTCCTGCTCGCATCCGACGGGATGTATATCGTGTCGCCGGACGCCATGGGTGAGAAGGAGGGATCAAGCAGGTACTTCAGCAGCAACAACCGAGTCCACGAGGATGACGCGTCCGACGGCTTGTCGTATGCCTCGAGGGCGCTGTCCATCACGAGATCGTAGTTCAGGGTGAGTACGGTGTCGCAGGGTTGAAGAACCCTCACAAGACCGCGGTGTAGTGGGCATGGCGCAGTGCCATCTGGCACGGCGAGCCGGCCCCGGATGACTCTGAGCATCGTCTCGTAGCTGAACGTCGGGTCGGCGCGGTGCTTGCGCAGCCGCTGAGTCCATCTCGGCGTTACCGAGTCGGCGAAATAGAGGTAGGAGAGGACTTCCTCGACGTTGTAATCGCTTGGCGTTGTTTCCGGATAGAACCATCTCAGGAAGTCGACAAGGCCGCTGGCGCGTGTTGTCTTTTCGAGAGCACGACAGTCGCTCTCGCCCGATCCGAAGAAGCCTCTCATGACAGGAAGCGCGTGGCCCGAGCCATGAGAGGCGCCGGCGCCAAGCAGGTAGACAGTCTTGCCCCACTCTCCAGTCATCGCGTCGCTTCCGCGTGCATCGCCCCTGCCTCGCCGACTCCGGGCCCCTTACCGCGCAGGCCTCAGGGGGTGGAGGCGGGTCCGAATCCGCGTTCCTCGAGAACCTGTCGTGCGAGGCGGATCTGATGCGGCGAGAACCTGTGCTTGCCCTTGTTCCACGCGTAGGTGGCGGCGATGGCCTCCTCGTCGGATGAAGCGCCCTCGCGCGTCGTGACCCAGTGGACCGTGGCCAGGAGCTCGAGCCCGAAGGGAGATTCGAAGCCCTCGACCAGCTTCGCGACATGTTCGAACCTGGCGCGGGTGTCTGCTTGTCTGGCCAGAAGTGCGGCGGACTCGTCAGTTGCTCCCGGAAGCAGCTCGAGGGGTTTGCCCGGCTCCTCGCCGCCCTCCCCGTACCCGAGCACATAGTGGCCCTCGATGGCGCGCAACACGTGGCGGAGGTTCTCGGCGTAGGGTCCGTAGGGCCCCTTCGCGAGCCGCAGACGGAGCGGTTCGCCCGCCTCCTGCATGAAGTAGATGAGCTTGTGGACCTCGAGCAGCGAGATCGTTGGATCGAGGAGCCCGCGAACGTAGCGGTCCATCAGGCCGACGAGAGCTGCGCGGCCGGGCGTCATCGCCGGAGCCCAGCATCCTCGCTCCTGATTCCGGCTTGCCGCCGCCGGCTCGAAGACCACGACGCGGACATCCGCGAGAGGGTCGAGGGTGCGTATGATCCGCGGGCGTACCTCGTCCCAGGGAAGGCCCCCGAGGCCCGCTCCGAGTGGCGGCACAGCGATCGACCGAATCTTCCGGCGCCGGATCTCATCGGCGAGGGCCGTGAGACCCGCCTCGACGTCGGCGATCCGCGATCTGCCGCGCCAGTGCCGTTTCGTCGGAAAGTTGATGATGAAGTGCGGATTGGCGGTTCGTCCGGTCTCGAAAACGAACATCCGGCCGGGCTGCACCTCGCTCCGACGGCACGCCGCGGCGTAGGCCCTGAAGTTCTCGGGCCAGGCTCTCTTGAACTGGAGTGCGATGCCCCGGCCCATGACACCACCGCAGTTCACGGTGTTGACCAGGGCCTCCGCGTCCTCCGAGAGGATGTCGCCGGTCTTGAACGCGATCATCGGTGCATCTCCTCCATCAGAAGTACCAGTCGGGACGAACCTCGACCATGGGGGGCCCGGGCAGCGGCTTGAGAACGGCGAGCACCTGCTCTCGCAGCCGCTGGGTGCTCACTCCGATCCGCGCGACGAGTCCGAGAGGGAATGTGTCGTGAAGCAGGAACTCTGCCTGCTTGCGCTCCTTGATCTCGGGGGCGCGGAAGTCCCCGGCCGCGATGGCGTTCCAGTCGATCTGTTCGAGATCCTCGAGGGCGGAGCGGAACTCCGTGTAGCGGGCACCGGCGTTCGACAGGGAGAAGGCCCAGCGCCGTCCACCCTCGTTCGCCCAACGAACAACGGTACGCAGATCCGCTTCGAGATGTACGATCGCACTCTGCCCGCCGCGGTAGATGAGGTCCGGGTGATTCGCCATGTGGATGACGTAGAGCATCACGGAACGTGGGCAGAAGTAGAATGGCACGTAGTCCCCGACCGTCGTGCCTGGATGGCAGGGTACGTAGAGCTCGTCGATGCGTCGCCGCTTGATGGCCGACATGCCAATAGACTGTGCGGGGCCGCCGTGGCGAAGAAGCTGCCGGTCGGAGAGCAGCCCACCCTGCGCGAGGATAGCCGGGAGATTGTCGACGTGCGTGATGTGGTAGAGGCTGGGGTGTAGCGGGGGGATGCTCATGGGAAGAGATCGCCGGCGGAGGGGCCCGGGGGAGGGCGGCGGCGCCTGGGGCGGGTGGCGGGGCCGGCGAGGGACTCGGCACGGGAGCGGGCGGAACTGAGATCGAGGAGGCGGGCGAGGACCTCGGCCTCGAGGTCGTCGGGCCAGCGGTAGCGCCAGGGCTTCTTCCTCGCGCCCCAGTCCTCCTCGTCGACGTCGAAGTCGAGGAAGAAGTCGGGTGTGGGGGCGAGATCGCGCCAGGCCCAGGCATCGAGGACGGCGCGGTCCATGGCGGCGTGAAGGCGGCGAAGCTCGAGGATGTCCGGGTCTCGCTCGCAGGGGTCGTGGAACCGGTTGTATGTCTTCGTGAGGCCCTCGTCGTTCCGGATCATCAGGGCTGCGCGGAACTCGTAGTACGCCTTGCCCGCCGTCTCGAGTGCCGGATGGGACTCCCATCCCTCGGGGAAGGGGAAGGTCTCGAAGCAGTCGGAGGGCGTGTAGCGGAGGTCGTCCTTCATCGACGACCCGAAGAAGCGTGCCCAGATCTCGTGCGGGCGAGCCTGGAGGGCGCAGAATGCGGCGTGCGTGGAGAGGGGGAAGACGTTGGCCGTGTGGGCAAAGACCATGCGCGAGGGCAGAAACGCGAACTGCACGTGCGCACTTACCTGTGAGTTCGCCAGCACCCGGTCGAGCCCCGCGATGGCCGTGCGAAGTTCGCGGCGCTTCTCGCCGTATTGCCACCAGTACTTCCGGTAGTTCTCGCGACCATTCCGCGCCCGCTCCGGCTTCACCTTCGCCTCGACGATGGCCATCAGCTCCGGCCAGAGCTTCCGGCACTCCTCCTCGCTTCGCTCGCCGAAGTCGATGACGTAGCGGTGATGGACGTGGGTGGGGCTGGTGTTGACCTCTTCACCGCCGATGTAGGGGAAGATGGCCTCGCGGTATCCCGGGTGCCTGGCGATGAGACGCTCCATCTCGGCGATGGGCGTGGCGACGCCCTTCGTGTCCGTGTCATCGAAGGTGAAGCCCATGCCGAGGACATAGCTGCCAACGAAGCTCCGGCCCGTGTTGGCGGCGAGGCGTGCGGGGGCGTCGTGGCCGCCCCGGTGGAAGAGGAAGGCCGTGATCGTCTCGACTTCGCGGCCGTCGAGATGTCTTGGCCCCTCGACACCGCCCTTCATGACGTGGACGACGCTCACGACCACGGCTGCCATCCCCGGCCACTTGACGCGCTTCCTGGCGGCGTAGATCTCCCCGCCGTGCGTGCAGATCCAGCGAAGCCCGCTCGAACGCGTGTCCCCCTGGGCGACCGTGTTCGTGGCGATGAGACCGAAGGCGCCTCCCCGGCGCAGGAGATCGAAGGCCCGGCGGAAGAAGTGGGCGACGAGATCTGCGTTCCCATGGCTATCGGCGTGGAGTTCCTTGAGCCACTCCGGATAGCAAGGCACGTTGCCTTCGGCGACGGAGTTCTTCCCCGCGAACGGCGGATTCCCCACGAACGCATCGAACCCCGGGTTCTCCCGCTCGAAGACCTCGGGGAACTCGATCTCCCAGTGGAAGGGGACGAGGGGCGGGTCGGCGGCGCGGCGCTCGTCGAGAAGCGGGCGGTAGCGCTCCATCTCGCCGTTGGTCACGGCGGTTGCGTATTCGGATCGCTTCGCCTTGCGAGCCTTCGGCGTTTCGGCGTCGAACCATGCGGCCACGACGAGGTCGCCGAGGAGGCGCACCTGACGGAGCTCCGACCGCGCCTCGTCCCAGAGGCGGCGCAGCTCCAGGTCGGAGATCCCCTCGCCAGCGTCGCGGATCCTCTGCCTCAGCGCCGTGACCCTCGCGAGCTGCCTGCGGGCCTCCAGTGCTTCGAAGCCCGCGGGGAAGCCCGGCGCGTCCGCCTCCCAGTGGAAGGCCTCGAGCTGCCGCCGCGTGAGTCCGACCAGGGAATCGCCGTGGCGGAGCGCGTGGTCCACGAAGGTGAGGGCGTGGTCCCGGGCGAGGGTGGCGAGCCAGAGAGACATCCTGGCGAGGTCCACCGCGACTGGGTTCCTGTCCACGCCGTAGAGGCAGCGCTGGGCCACGAGCCGCCGGGCGAAGACGACCTCATCCTCGTCGGGCGGAATCGCGGGGCGGGCGCCGTAGACACGCCACGCATCGACGAGGACGTCGCCGAGGCAGCGGCAGGTCTCGACCAGGAAGGCGCCCGAACCCATGGCCGGGTCGCAGATCCGGAGGTCGAGGAGGGCCTCGGGCCGGGGCGGCCGGCCGTCCCCTTGGCGGAGCCGGGCGAGGATCGGGTCGAGGGTGTCCCGGACGATGGGGGCGGTGAGTTGCCGCGGCGTGTAGTGAGACCCCGAGCGACGGCGCTCCTCGCTCGGCTCGAGCACCATGGCGCCCGCGGGCACGAGGTCCGGCGTGGCCGCTTCGTCGATCACGGGCAGCAGCGCCGCGTGCAGATCGTCGAGGGTCGCCGCGGCGGCGACGGCCTTCTTGAGCCTGTCCGTGAGCTTCCGGCCGGCGCGATCGTCGAGCCACTTTCCGCGCTTCTTGCCGGACTCTGCCAGCAGCGCCTCGAGGTCTACCGTCGTCGGCGCGCCGTGCTTCTTCTGCGACCGGATGGCCACCGAGCGGCCGGTGGCGGTCTCGAGGCGGAAGCCCATCATCGTCTCGTAGACCGAGCCGATCTGCTCCACGTCGAGGGCGCGGTAGGAGATGCGCTCCCCGTCCAGCACGACGAGCTTCTCGAGCGCCCGGTAGATCGTGCCGTCGGGCACGAGGGGCGCCACGATCCGCTCGTCGATCCGGCGGGCTCCGGTGCCGGTGCGCCCCTCGAGGAACGGGAAGCGGTCGGGGTCGAAGAGGACGCCGTGGCGCGCCGGAAGGTGCATGCCGGGGGCGGCAGCGCCGTCATGGATCATGCGAAAGAGCGCCACGAGCTGCGCCCACGCCCCGAAGCGCTGGTCCATCGCATCGGGATGGAGGGCGGCGTCCTCACGCAGGCGCTCGTGGAGACCGGCGATAGAGTACGAGCGCACGAAGGTCCCGTCGTCGGGCAGCAGGCTCCGCTCCTCGGCGTAGAGGAGGAAGACGAGCCGGAGGATCACCGTGAGCAGGGCGCGATAGACGTGGTCGGGGTGGTCGTCGAGGACCCGGCGCAGGAGTTCCCCCGCTGTCGCGTCGTTCGCCGCCTGGAAGCCCCGGAGAAGCTCATAGAGCGCGTGCAGAACCTGCCCTGCGAGCTTCTCCGAGACCTCGTTCTGGAACCTGCGGCTGTCGGCGAGGAGCGCCCCGAGCCGCTGGTGCCGCGGCAGGGCGAGGAGGCGCTGCTCCGAGAGCAGGAGCCGGAGGGCGCTGGCGATGGGGCGCCCGGCCGTCTGGACCATGTCGGCCACGCGGAAGTCGATCCAGCCCGAGGATTCGCCGTGGGGCGCCGAGATGAGGCGCATCGCGTCGGCGGTGACGAGCAGGCCGGCGGGCACCCCCGTCTGGCGCAGGAGCCGCTCCATCCTGGAGTGAGGCGAGAGCTCGAACCGCCCGCCGCCGCGAGTCTCGGCATCGGGTTCCTCGCCGGGGCCGAGGACGCGAACGAGGAGCTGCCAGGCCGGTGCGTCGCCGGCGGGATCGAGTTCGCGCACGGCGTAGTCGGGGCGGAGGGACTCGCCGCCGTCGGGGAGGGGAACCTCGAGCTCCGCCGGAATCGGGGATGCGCCGGGGCCGGCGTAGCCCGCCGGCGAGAACCGCCAGCCGAGAACGGATGTGGCGAAGGCTCGGAAGTCGGTGATGCGGGGGGAGTCGCCCGAGTCGTCGTCCCCGGAATCCGGGAGGACCTCGCTCACGTGGTCCGCCGGTGCCCCGGGCGCGCGGACGCACTCTCTCATGAGGCGCTGCCCTTCGGCGTCGTGTTGCGGGAGGATTGCCCCGGCCCGGACCAGTGCGGGAGCGGACACGACGAGGCCCGTCGGCCGCACGAAGCCGAGCCACTCGAGATGGGCGAGGACGTGGGGATCCGGCTTCGCCATCGGCTCAGTTGCTCTCCGGCCAGAGGTAGACGAGACCGACGGGTTCGATGCGCCTCGCCTTCACGGTGTAGAAGTCCCGAATGCGCGCGGGTTCCTCGGCGAGATCGCGGTCGAACTGGATGAGGCGGCTTCGCCAGGAGCGCACGTCGGCCTCGAGCTGGCGCTGCTCATCGTCGGCGAAGGGGAGTTCGCGCTCGTGCCCGCTCTCGTACACGTCGAGCTGCTCGCGGACCTGCCGGCGCTGGCGCTCGAGGGTCTCACGGAGTTCGAGCGCCTCCTTCTCGCCCCGTTCCCGGAGGCGCCGCATGGCGGCGTCGGCCCAGTCCGCGGCACGGGGCTCGAGGTGAGGGAGGAGTTCGGCGACATCGCGGGCGGCCGAGGCGAGGAGCTTCTTCTCGATCGTCCCGCCGGGGCCGCGGATCGTCGTCCCTAGGGAGCGTTCGAGCAGATCGAGGGTCTTCGCCTCGGCCTCGCGGGCGTAGGGCAGGAGAGGGCTCCGTCGCTGGCCGGGTTCGATCCAGCGGGCCGTGACGGGGACGATCTCCTCGTGGAGGCGCTCGGCGGCCCGGCCGTAGAGGGAGAGGCGGCCGAGAAGGACGACGCGGGGGATCGAGTCCCCCGAGTGCGCGAGGCAGGCGCGCGAGAGGTCGTGGCGGACGAAGCCCTGGGAGCGGAAGCGACCGAGGAGACGCTGCACGACGCGCTGCTCGAGATGGAGATGCACGGTGGCCTCCGTGAGGACTCCGGCATCCTCGAAGACCACGGGGCGGATGGGCGCCTCGCGGCGCCAGTCGGCGAGGGTGACGCCGTGCGGGCGGGGTGCGCGCAGGGTGTCGAGGGTCGCCGCCCAGCTCGCATCCGTCCCGGAGCGGCGGTCGAGGGGGGGGAAGGCCCAGGCGGGACGCCCCTGCTCGTCCCGCGTCTCCGCGAGCGGGGGGGCTCCGAGAAGCTCGAGGGAGCAGGAGAGGGCGTCGCGGAAGGGGGCGGCGTCGAAACCCGTCGCCTTCCGAGAAGTGTCGAGGAGGGCTCGACAACGGTCGATCTCGGCCTCCAGATCGCCGCGGCGCTTCCGCGCGGACTCGAGCTCGGCCAGGGTGATGCGGCGCCTGTCGGGATCGGGGCCGGCGGCTGCGATCTCGAGGGCGAGGCGCTCGGCGTCACGGTGGCGGATGCCCTCCGCGAGGCGGCGCTCGATGTCGTCGTCGATGACCTTCGCGAGGCTGCCAAGCTCCCTCCGGATCGTCTCGGTCTTGCTCACGAGGACCTCGAGTACGCGGTCCTCGGCGCGCTGCGGCAGGACGAAGTAGTGGCAGCGCACTTCGGATGCCGGCTGGAGCTTGCGGTCGATCCGGCCGTTGCGTTGCTCGATGCGGCCCGGATTCCAGGGCAGATCGAAGTGGAAGAGGTCGCCGCAGTGGGCTTGGAAGTTCAGGCCCTCGCGGGCGGCGTCGGTGGCGAGGAGGATTCGGAGGGGGTCCGCTGCCGGATCCGCGTTGAAACGGCGCTGGATCTCCTTTCGACGGGTGCTGCTCGTGTAGCCGTCGATGATCTCGATGCGCCCGGCGGCGCGGTCGGTGCCCTCGATGGCCTGCTCGAGGACGGCCTTCAAGTGGCGCTTCGTGCCCTCGCGGTTCTCGGTGAAGATGAGGACGCGGCGGTGAAGCCAGGGCGCCGGGGCGCCCGACGGCTCCTCGCCGAAAAGCGGGAGGCCGGGGCAGAGGTTCTCGCGGATCCAATCGAGGAGGAAACGCGCCTTCGCGTCCGGGAGGTGCCGGTGGCGCTCGGCAACGTCCTGCATCCGGTCGAGGAGCTCCTCCTCGCGGCGCCGGAGCGACTCCGCGGCGGTATCGCGGGGCGCACCGGACTCGGCCGCGGAAGCGACTCGCGCGATCTCGGCGGCATCTTCGGCATCTGCCTCCTCCGGGGACCAGGCGGCGCGTTCGTCGTCGGCGTCCGGCGGGAGCGGGACGAGTCCGATCGGGTCCGTTCCGGCGCCGGAAGTGGCGACGTCGCAGGACGCCTTCCGTTGCCGCTCGACCGTCGCCCGGTGGACCTTGAGGCTCCGGGCGAAGGCCTCGATGGAGGAGAGGAGGCGTTGCTGGAGGCCCACGACGAGGAGTCCCGCAGCGGCCTGGAGGCGCCTCGAAACCACCTCGAAGCGTCGTTCGCGCAGGCTGCGATACTCGTCGAGGAGCCGCGAGAGAAGGAGTTCCGGGGCGTCCGGGGAGAGCCCCTCGATGGGGATGCGGATGACCTTGCGCTCGGGGAATCCGCCCTGGATGGCGCGGATATCCTCCTTGAGGCGCCGCACCATGATCTCATCGAGGGACTCGGGCCGGAGCTTGACGCCCCGAGTGAAGCGGCAGGGATCGAGGATCTCCATGAGGGTGGAGAAGCTGTTCGAGTGCCCGTTGTGGGGCGTGGCGGAGAGGAAGACGCGGTGCTCGAAGCGGCCGGCGAGGTCGCGGATGGCGCGCGTGAACTTCGTCTCGATGCCGTAACGCCCGCCGCTGGACGGCGCGGCGTGGTGGGCCTCGTCGAGGATGAGGAGACTCCCCGGATGCAGCGTGCCCAGCCACTCGCGCAGGGGATCCGCGTAGGCCGGATCGATGAGGAGGTTGTGGGAGATCAGGAAGCGCGTGTGCGTGCGCCAGGGGTTGACGCCGAAGCCCCGCTCGCGGCGAATGCGCGCGAGGCAGGCGCGGTCGAGGATCTCGAACACGAGGCCGAAACGCTCCTCGAGCTCGGCCTTCCACTGGTCTCGGACGGACGGGGGCGTGGCCACCACGATCGCCTTGACCTTCCGCCGAAGAAGGAGCTCCCGTGCGATGAGACCGGCCTCGATGGTCTTGCCGAGGCCCGTATCGTCGGCGATGAAGAGTGAAACGCGCGGGAGGCGCAGGGCTTTGCGGAGGGGCTCCATCTGGTAGGCATCGATCCTGATGCCGGCCCGGAACGGGGACTGGAAGAGCCGTGGATCGGTGGCCGTGACGCAGTTCCAGCGAAGCGTGTGGAGGAAGGCGGCGAAGGTCCGCGGGGGGTCGAAGCCCCGGGTGGCGATGTCCGCCCACCCTTCGTCCTCGAGAATGAGGCGATCCGGTTCGTGGTCCCAGTAGACGTCGAGTTTCTGCCCCTGGGCGTCGTCGTCGGCGCACGCGAGATGCACGACGGCCGACTGGCCCGGGCCCGTCCCCGGTGTCACGTCCTCGACGAGCCACCGCCGTGACCGCACCTCGACCAGTTCGCCAAGGGCGGGCAGCCGCGCGGGAAGCGACCGGGACGGGGTGGTCATGCCCTCTTGCCCTGGTCCGCCCGCTTTCGTTGCACCCGACTCTCCAGGCACCGTGTGCTCAAGCCTCGCTGGTCCCTTCCGACCGCTCGATTCTGCAGAAGCCCCGCAGGGATCGCAACCAATTAAGAGAGAAGAGTATGCGCCCGCCGAAGCGAATCGCCCCCACCACCGATACTGCCGCGGGGGCCATCCAAGATCGGGGGGGCTTCCGTGGTCTTCTCTCTTGCCGCGTCCCGAAATTTCCCTTCGCCACGCGCAGCATCCGACGTCCGAAACTGATCGTCGGCCGTGAAGCAGCCAAGGCATCGTGCCGAGCGTCAAGGACCCTCAGAAGGCCGGAGGTATGGCCAGCCCCGTGAGCGCACCGGGGTCCCCGATGCCTGCGAATACTGCGCGGGAGGCGTGGCCGATCCCCAGGGGCTGGCCGCGGGGGACTCCCGTCTGTTGCAGGGGAGCTTTTCGGCCGACTCCCCGTGGTACGGCGACATCGCGCACCGGCACAGGATCACCCCCATCGGCGATTGCCCCCCGTGGCCGTGCACCTCGCGTCGGGACCCGTGACAGCTCGTCTGTTACGGACGCTCCGCGCCTTCGCGGCGCGTGACGGTGGAGGCGAGCCCGGGAGGAGCAGCGCTGCGGGGTGGCGTGCATGGCGCGCCGGGGCGTAGAATGTTGGTTGGAGCGGAGACGGTGCCGCGGGATCCCGGGCGCTGCCACCGAGATCCGGCCCCGCTGAAGAGGCTCACGATGCCGACCGACAAGTCGAAACGGATCCTCGTCGCCTTGGCGATCCTCGTCCTGCTCGGGGCTCTCGCGCCCACCGGCGCGGGTCAGGAGACCGCGGTCAGCGACAAGGACCTCGGGCCGAGGGTCCGAGAGCGGCTCGGGTCGAGGCGCCGAGCGCTCGTGATCGGCATCAACGACTACCAGGATGCGGCGATCGAGGACCTGAGGTTCGCGGAAGCCGACGCGCAGGCGGTCCATGAGATCCTCGTGGACCCGCTTCGGGGGGGATTCGCGACGGGGGACGTGACTCTTCTGCTCGGGAATCAGGCCACCACCCGGAACATGAGGATCGCGCTCGATGACCTCGCGAAGAGCGCCGACGACGAGACCTTCGTGCTGCTCTTCTTCTCGGGCCACGGCGTGAACCTCGGAGGCGAGGCATGCTGGGTAACCCAGGATGCGGAGGCCGCGCATCTCGGCGCGACGGCCGTGACCAACGACATGCTCAGGAAGTGGCTCGATGGCGTTCGCTCGAAGCGGCTCGTGGTGCTCGTGGACGCCTGCCACGCGGCGGCGACGCTGAAGACGGGCGAAAAGGCCCTGCCGAGCGTCGAGGACCTCCAGAAGCTCTACCGGGGCGAAGGTCGCGTGATCCTCAATTCCTGCGACCCGAAGCAGAAGTCGCACGAAGATGCGTCGCTCGGCCACGGGATCTTCACGGCGGCTCTCAGGGATGCGCTGATGGGGCGCGCGGACGAGGCGGGAAACAGGGATGGCGTGAACTCGATGGACGAGGTGTGGGCATACGTCTCGCGCGACGTGACGGGCAGGGCGGGGAAGCTCGGGAAGACCCAGACACCTGTTCGCATCACGGAAGATGAGAAGGCGACAGATCGCTTTCTCGTGACCGTGAACGTGGAGCGCCTCCGCAGCCTCGAGGAGGCGCGCCGGGCCGGCGCGGCGACGACGAAGCGCCGGGTGGAGTTCTTGAAGAACCTCCTCCACGACGATCTCATCTCCGGGGCCGCGTTCGACGAAGGCCGGCGGCTCTTGACCGCCGATCCCGAGGCTTTGAGCCCGGTCGAGGGGAGGTTCCGGGCGATGTACGAGTCGCTGGCGGAGGGCCGCCTCGAACCCTCGCTTCTGGAAGCGACCCGCGCGGGAATCGCCGCGAAGCACGGCAACACGCCTCCGCCGTCTCCCGCAGCGCCATCGCCCGACGTTGCGAAGCCGCCGGGTCCGCCGCCATCGACTCCACGCCGAGCCCCGGCTTTCTGCGTGGTGATCCGCAGCGAACCAGACCCGGCCGTGGTCACGGATGCCGACATCCGCAGGCGCATCGAAGCCACGGGGCTTGCCTGGCACGTCCGCCACACGGCCACGGGGATCGAATTCCTCCTCGTGCCCCCCGGGGAGTACATGCGGGGGGCGAGCCCGGGGGACGGCGAAGCCCACGGCAACGAGAAGCCGGCTCACCGCGTGAGGATCACGAAGGCCTTCTACCTCGGCCGGTACGAGATGACCCAGGGGGAGTGGAAGAAGGCGACGGGAGGGTCGAATCCGAGCCAACTCAAGCGCTCGGACCGGCATCCTGTCGAGACGGTCAGCCACACCACGGTGACGGAGGTCGCACGGAGCCTCGGGTGCCGCCTGCCGGCGGAGGCGGAGTGGGAGTACGCTGGCCGGGCGGGGACGACGGAGTCGCGATACGGGAATCTCGACGACGTCGCCTGGTACTACCAGAACTCCGGCGCCACGACGCACCCGGTCGGCGAGAAGCGCGCGAACGCTCTGGGTTTCCACGACATGCTCGGAAACGTGTGGGAGTGGTGCTCGGACGGGTATGCGGAGGACGCCTACAGGTCCTGCGCGGGAGGCGTGGCTGATCCTCAGGGGCCCTCCAGTGGGGGATCGCGCCTGTTGCGCGGGGGGTCCTGGATCTACGACCCGAGGCTCTGCCGCGTCTCGCACCGGGGCAGGATCGACCCGGCTCTCGAGAGCTACGACGTCGGTGTGCGCCTCGCGATGGACCCGTAATTCCCTTTACTTTTTTCCTTTTTCTCTTTTCCCGGCGCGCGAAGCGCGCCGGCGGCCCGATTCTCAAGCGTTCCGATGCCGATGTGTGCTGCGTGCAGGGTTGCGCCCCCCCTGCACCGCGGCGCGCGAAGCGCGCCGCGGAACGTCCCGGGACCCGGCGAGACGCCGCCGAGCTTCGCGGCACTTCGAGAGCTCAACGGTCGCCATCGCGTGAATGGCCACGACGATTGCCACCGGATAGAAAGGGGTCACTCGAAGAGATCCGCGTTTCCCGAAGCTCGACCGAGGGCAGGGGCTTCGCCTTGCGGTAGGATTCTCCGCTTCCGCTCCGGGAGTAGCCCGCCCTTCTCCAGGAAGCCCTGCACGGCGCCTTCGACGTCCAGAAGGCCCGGCCGCGCGCCCGGGGCCGACCCCGAAGCGACTGGCGCCGCGACCTCCGGCTCCTCCTTCGCCAGGCCGTAGGAGGGGCGGCTCGAGCACATCTCTCAGCGTCCGCGTGCCGGTGCCCGTTCCTGCGAGCGTCCTTCTCGCGGTGCCCTCGTCGATCCGTTCAACGCCCTCGTATCCCGCGCTGATCGGTCCTGCTGGGCGGCGAGCAAGTCGCTGTGAAGCAGGGGCTTGGCGGCGCGACGCCATGGGGAGGGAGCGGCGGGGGACGCGGCGCGGGATCGCCCGGGACGTTCGCGGAAGGGACATGGAAGTTACACCCCGCATTAACGGGGCGTTAACGGGCGGGGGGGAAGATCTCGGGCGAGAACAGGCTCCGGATCCGCGCGTGCGGTCCGGCTGCCGCCGACCCCTTCGAACCGTGCAACGCCTTTTCCGGAGGAAGTGACCTTGAAGCACATCACGCTGGCCGTCGTCGCGGCCCTCGCCCTCGCGGGCGTCGCCGCGGCGCAGAGCCAGGTCCTCGTGACGAGCGACATCGCGACGTCCACGACCTGGACCTCGAACAACGTCTACAACCTGCAGCAGCAGATCTACGTCCTCCCCGGCGCGACTCTCACCATCGAAGCCGGGACCATCATCGCGAGCACCACGAACCTCGGCGGCAGCCTCGCCGTCACCCGCGGCGCCCAGATCTTCGTCCAGGGCACGCCGTCGAACCCCGTCATCATGACCTCGCAGGCGGACGTCGCCACGTGGACCGGCGGCAACCCCGACACGGGGACCTGGCGCGAGGGCGTGAACGAGTGGGGCAACCTCACCCTCATGGGGAACGGCTACATCTCCGAGAACGCGGTCGCGGGGAACACGCCGGTGCCGAACGCCGCCAACGTCGGCGTCATGGAGGGACTCACCGCGGCCTTCCCCGGCGACACGCGGATCCTCTACGGTGGCGGCAACGATGACGACGACAGCGGCAGCATCAGCTACCTGTCGATCCGCTACGGCGGCAAGGTCATCGGCCTCAACAACGAGCTCAACGGCCTCTCCCTCGGCGGCATCGGCCGCGAGACCGACATCCACCACGTCGAGATCATGAACAACGTGGATGACGGCATCGAGGTCTGGGGCGGCACCGTCAACCTCAAGTACTTCGCGATCTGGAACGTCGGCGACGACAGCCTCGACGTGGACCAGGGCTGGCGCGGCAAGGCCCAGTTCGGCCTCATCGTCCAGGGCTACAGCGCCAACGCGTCGCAGGGCAGCGGCGTCGGCGACAACTGCGTCGAGAGCGATGGCGCCGAGGACTCCGACTGGCAGCCCGTCACGACCTCGACGATCTACAACCTCACCGTCATCGGGCAGCCCGTCGACGGCGACCACGCCACGGCCTGGCGCGACAACGGCCGCCTCCAGTACCGGAACTGCATCTTCATGGACATCGGCGAGAAGGCTGTCGCCTTCGACAACGTCGACGGGGACGGCGGCAGCGGCTACGGCCACAACGGCACCCTGAGCTGGGCCGCGACCTGGACGACGCCCTACACGACGACCTCCACGGTCAACGCCCCCGGGAATCCCGCCGCCTTCTACACCGTTCAGACGAGCGGGATGCTGGCGGAGATCACGGACAGCGTCTTCTACAACAACAACAACGCGTCCGCCTACACGGAGGCCAACGCTCGCGGCGTCTTCAACGCCGGCAACAACAACGTCATCGCCAGCGTGTCCCCCATCGCGGCCATCACCCGTGGCCCGGCGGTGGTCCGGGGCGGGAAGGTCATGGTGCCCGTGATCGCGCTCGATCCCACGGCGATCAACGATGCCGCGACGAGCGTGGGCGCCGCTCCCGCCGACGGGTTCTTCACGCCGGCGCAGTACCGAGGCGCGTTCGCGCCCGGCGCGGCCAGCAACTGGCTCTGCGGCTGGACGGCCTCCCAGGCCTTCGGCTTCACGAGCGGCGCGTCCGCTCCCCAGGTCTCCTTCGTGCAGACGGGCGCGGGGATGCCGCTTGCCCTCGTCAACTCGTGCCTCCAGGCGGGAGCGGAGACGTTCAACGCCGTGACGATCAACGATCCGTGCCCCGGCGGACCCGGGACCGGACCCTACGCGGGGCTTTGCGCCGCGAATCCCGCGACGCTGACGGCGCTCCTCACCCAGGTCACGTCGCCGCTGGGCCCGGCCAACATCTTCCACTTCGTAGCGCCTGGGATCACGAAGACGTGGGGGCCCTACGCCGGAATCCCGGCGGGGCTCGTGGCCGAGGCGGTGTGCCTGCAGGTGACTCCGGGGGTCGGGACGATCGTCATCGGCCCGGCCGTCCGGTACACGACGCAGTGAGCGCCCGCACGGAGCGCGCGGCCGGGCGGCACTGAGGCCGCCCTTTCCGAGGGGGCAGGCGGGATCGGCGATGCCCGCGAATCGCCGATCACGACCTGCCTTCCGGCGCGTCGGGATCGTGAATCTCCCGTGAGACAGGAATGAACGCCAGGACAATCGCGATTCTCTCGGCCCTCGTGCTGCTCTGCGGCGCGGGGGCTGTCGCCCTGTTCCGGGACGGCCAGGACGGACACGCGGACCCGCGCCGGAGCGATGGCGGCGCCCGGAGCCCGGAGACCCGGCGCAGCGTGCAGGACGCGGTCATCGAACCCTGGCGCGGCCGGCTCCTCGACCTCGCTTCAGCGGCCGCGGCGGCCATGCCGCTCGATCCCCACGTGAAGACCCGTTCCCGGCTGCAGTCCGACATCGTGGCTGCATGCCTCCATCTCGATCAGCCCCTTCGCGCCAGGGCTGTGGCGGCGGAGATCGCGAACTGGCGTGGCGGCGTGGCCTGCGCCGACCTCGGCCGCTGGCTTGGCGAACGCGGTTTCCAGGACGAGGCCTGGCTGTGTCTCGGGAATGCCGCGGCGGCCGCGGAACGGAACGATCGCGACGCAACCGGCCAGGAGTGGCGGAGCGAGCGGATCCGGTCCGCCATCGCCTCGGCGCGAGGCGCCATGCGGCGGACATCCGGGAACGGAGCCGAGACCGAGCCCGATCCCGCGGCTCTCGAAACGCAGATCCGGAATCTCGACGCCGTCCTCGAACGGGGCGCGCTCGAGGATGCGAGGTCGGCGCTCGAAGCGTGCGTCGAGATCCTCGGCCGGCACCACGCGCGGGACGAGATCCGCCGGCAGACGCTCGAGCGGGTCCGCAAGGGCCACGCGAAGCTCCCCGCGGGCATCCGGGTGGAGATGCTCGTCGGCGCCGCCCGGACGCTTCTCGACCATGGAGACCCGGGAACGGCGCGAGAACTCCTGGCGGAGGCCCGCGCCCTCGTGGACGGCCGCGCGTGGCTCCCCGAGGATCTCATCCCCCGCCTCGCGGAGATGGCGGCACTGAAGAGCCGGCTCGGCGACGGCGGAGACGCGCGGCGCGAGCTGGCCCTCGCCCGAGCGACGTACGACACGGAGCGGTCCCGAATCGCCGACATCTATCGGGCGGGCGTGCTGCGCGCCCTGGCCGAGGCGTCCCTCGCTCTTGGGGACGGGGCGGAGGCTCTCGCGTCCTGGCGGCAGGCGGTGGAGGAGGGCGTCGCGAACCCCAACTCCCGGCCCCGCGCAGACGACCTCGTGGCCACCTGCCTCTCCATGGCCCTCGCGGGCGCGGAGCCCGACGCGGCGCTGCTCGCCCGGATGACCTCCATCCGCGCAGGGCTCGGAGACCCGTGGTAAGCCTCCGCCTTACGACCCTCGCGCTCTTGCTCCCCGCCTTCCTGGCGGCGGCGGCAGCGGTCCGTGCCCAGACCGCGCCCGGGTCGCTCCGGGGCATGGTCTACGACCGAGACCTCGCGGCGCCCCTCGCGGGGGCCTCGATCGCGATCCTCGAGACGGGACAGAAGACCACGGGGACGGACCAGGGGAACTGGGTCATCGCCGAGGTTCCGCCGGGTCGCTGCACGGTCACGGTCTCGAAGGATGGGTACGTCCGCCAGATGCGGGCCGATGTCGTCGTCGTGTCCGGCAAGCTCACGGAGCTCGACGTCTCGCTCTCCGGGGACTACGAGGAGATGGAGGAGTTCGTCGTCGAGGAGTCCATCGATCTCTCGCCGGGGACGGAGGCCGGGCTCCTCGAGCTCCGGTTCGACAGCCCGGCGCTCCTCGACGCGATCAGCGCCGATCTCATGAGCCGCGCCGGCGCGAGCGATGCCGCGGGTGCGCTGAGGCTCGTCGCCGGCGCCACCGTCCAGGACGGGAAGTCCGCCGTGATCCGGGGGCTGCCGGACCGCTACGTGAGCTCGCAGCTCAACGCCGTCCGGCTTCCCACGGCCGACGAGGACAAGCGCGCCGTGGAGCTCGACCAGTTCCCGGCGGCGATCATCGAGAGCATCCGTGTCTCGAAGACCTTCACGCCGGATCAGCAGGGCGACGCCTCGGGGGGCGCGGTGGATGTACGGCTCCGCGGGATCCCGAAACAGCCGTTCTTCGTGCAGATGAAGGCCCAGTCGAGCTTCAACACTCAGGTCGCGGGGGCGGAGGACTTCCTCACGTACCGGGGCGGCGGCGTGAACTTCTGGGGAATCGACGACGGCGGGCGCGACATCCAGACGGGGAACACCGGATCGGACTGGGCGGGGGCCGCGGGCGCCTCGGAGGGCGATCCGCCCATGGACTTCAAGTGGTCCCTCGCCGGCGGCGGGAGCTTCGACTTCGACAACGGGCTGCGCGTCGGCGGTTTCGCGAGCTTCTTCCACGAGTACGACAGCGCCTTCCACGACAACGGCATCGAGGACTCGTACTGGGTGGACAACCCCGGCGACCCGATGACGCCCCAGACCTTCCAGGGCACGGTCCTCGAAGGGGACTACCGGACGGGACTCTTCGACGTGACGCAGGCGCAACGGTCCGTCCAGTGGGGCGGTCTCGTCACCGTCGGGGCCGAATGGGAGGAGCAGGCGCTGGACCTCGTGTACCTCTACACGAGGACCACCGAGGACACGGCGACCCGCGCCGAGGACACGAGGGGCAAGTCGTGGTTCTTCCCGGGCTACGATCCCGGCGATCCGACGAGCCCCGGATACACGGAGGTGGATTCGGCTCCCTGGCTTCGCCTCGAGACCCTCGAGTACACGGAGCGGACGACCGAATCGTTCCAGATCCGCGGGCGGCATCGCATCCCCATCGGCGAGCACGGAGCCGAAGGTCTCTGGGTCTTCCTGCCGCCGGAGGCGGACTGGACCGTGGCTCTGAGCTCCGCGACCCTCGACCAGCCCGACAAGCGGCAGTTCGGCTCGTACTGGATCCCGGCGCGGGAGCCGTTCCCGGGCTTCGTCATCCCGGCGGCCCATCGCCCCTACAAGCCCGCGGCGAACTTCAACCTCGGAAACCTCCAGCGGATCTGGAAGGAGATCGTCGAGGAGAGCGAGGAGTACGCCGTGAACGTGAAACTCCCGTTCCGACAGTGGACCGGAACGGAGGGGTGGATGAAGGCGGGGTACTTCTACGACAGCGTCGAGCGGAACTTCGACCAGGAGACCTTCAGCAACTTCGGCGACCCGGGCGCCTTCTTCGAGGGGCCCTGGGAAACGCCCTGGAGTTCCGTCTTCCCGTCGGAAAGCCATCCGATCACGGCGTCTCCCTTCGACGTCGATTACCGGGGCGAGCTCACGATCGGCGCCTGGTACGCCATGCTGAATCTCCCGCTCATCGAATCGCTGAGCCTCATCGGCGGCGTGCGCTGGGAGTCCACGGAACTCGGAATCACCATCGACCCGGAGGAGGAGGCCACGTGGTTCCCGCCGGGAACCGTGGCGCCGACGCACCTCAACCCGGGCGATGCCGACGTCGCCTTCGAGCAGTCCGACGTCCTGCCGGCCATCGCCGTCGAATGGAAGCCCATCGACGAGGTCACCGTGAGAGGCTCCTGGACGCGCACGGTCGCGCGGCAGACCTTCAAGGAGCTGACGCCGGTCCTCCAACAGGAGTACCTCGGCGCGCCGGTCTTCATCGGAAATCCGGGCCTCGGCATGAGCGAACTCACCAACTGGGATGTGCGCGTGGACTACGTGCCCTGGGAGGGGAGTCTCGTGTCGGCGTCATGGTTCCGGAAGGACGTGAAGGGCGCCATCGAATACGTCCAGAGGCTCGCGACCTTCAACTTCACGACGGCCGTCAACTACCCGGAGGGCGAGCTCACGGGCTTCGAGTTCGAGGTGCGCCAGGATCTCGGCCGCTTCTGGGACGTCCTCGAAGGACTCTCCCTCGGGGCCAACGCCACGCTCATCGACTCGGAGGTGACGCTCCCCGACGACGAGGCGGCGGGCTTCGCGCTTCCCAATATCGCCGTGCCCCTCACGAAGCGCGACATGACCAACGCGCCCGAGCACATCTTCAACGTCTACCTGACCTGGGACCTGACGTCGACGGGAACGCGGGCGGCTCTCTTCTACACGCTGCAGGGCGACACGCTCATCGCCGGCGCGGGCGAGGCGGGCGGGAACTTCGTGCCGAGCCTCTACGCAACGCAGTACGGCACGCTGAATCTCAGCGTCGAGCAGAAGATCGGCGAGCACCTGAAGCTCCAGTTCCAGGCGAAGAACCTCACGAACGAGGAGATCGAGACCGTCTACCGGTCCGACGTCATCGGCGGCGACGTACGCCGGACCTCGTACACGAAGGGCATCGAGTTCGCCCTCGGCCTCAGCGCGGAATTCGAGT
The DNA here is from genome assembly GCA_964419995.1 of uncultured Planctomycetia bacterium. Lineage (GTDB taxonomy): Bacteria > Planctomycetota > CAYQRN01 > CAYQRN01. The sequence goes on along the minus strand of CAYQRN010000019.1, from coordinate 12,030 downwards.
TCTGACGCGGCGGGGGCAGCCCCTGCCCGGATGGGTGACGACATGATCGGAACGAGCAGTGATCGCGGAAGAGCCCGGCGCCTCCTCGCAGTCGCGGCAGCCGTGCTGGCCCTCGCCACGGTGCGCGTCGCGGCCGGGCAGGAGACCGGAGCCGCGGGGGTGGCCACGGCGCGGGCCATGATCGAGAAATGGACCGAGGCGCGCCGCCTCATCTCGAAGGAGAAGCGGGACCGGGACCTCGCCCGCGAGGTCCTGAACGGCCGGATCGATGTCCTCGCGCGGGAGGTCGAAGCGCTGAAGGGCCGGATCGCCGAGGCCGACGCGAGCCTCGCGGAGGCGGAGAGCCGCCGGAGCGACCTTCTCCGGGAGAACGCGACCGTGAAGGCGGGCTCCGACGGCCTCGCGGAGATCGTGGCGAAGCTCGAAACCCGGACTCTCGCCCTCGTCCGGCGCCTGCCGGAACCCCTCGCGGGGCGCGTGCGGCCCCTCTCCCAGCGGCTCCCCGCAGAGGGTGCGGAGTCGAAGGTCGTGCTCTGGGAGCGGTTCCAGAACGTCGTGGGCATCCTGAACGAGGTCAACAAGTTCCAGCGCGAGATCTCCGTGACCCACGAGGTGCGGGAGCTCGAGGGGAACCTCTCGGCGCAGGTCACCGCCGTGTACGTCGGGATCGGGCAGGCGTTCTACGCGAACGCGCAGGGCGACTTCGCCGGCGCGGGAAGGCCCGCGGAATCGAGCTTCGTATGGACGCCCCTCCCGGGCGCGGGCCCGGCCATCCGGAGGGTCATCGCGATCCTCGAGAACAGCGAAGTCGCGTCCTTCGTGCCTCTGCCCGTGGACATCCGGTAGGGAGTGCGGCCGTGAAGACGTCCCTCAGCATCGCGTTCTTCTGCGTCGCGGCGGCGCTGTCCGGCTCCGCGCAGGTCCCGGCCTCCGGGGACGGGGGCGCCTTCGGCGCGGCGTCGGCCACGTTGAAGCGCCAGCTCGAGGAGAGCCTCGCGGAGCTCGCGAAGCTCCGGGAGGAGATGGGCGCCGAGCAGGTTCCTCTCGCGGAGCGGATCCGGGAGCTCGAAGCCGAGCTCGTGCTCCGGCGGCAGGAGCTCCAGCAGAAGTCGCGCGCACTCGATGCGCGGTCCCTCGACCTCAACCAGCTCCGGGACGAGAACAAGAAGCACCGCGACGGCGCCGACTACGTGGCCAATCTCCTCGGCGAGTACATCCGCAACTTCGAGTCCCGTCTCCATGTCGCTGAACTCCAGCGATACCGAAAGGCACTCGAATCCGCGCGTCTCGCCGCCGAGAACACGACCCTGACGCCCTACGAGGTCCTGAAGACCCAGGCCGCGCTCCTGTCGGTCTCTCTCGACAGGCTGGACGAGGCCCTCGCGGGGACGCGCTTCCCCGGGAGCGCCGTTGACGCCGCGGGCATCGTCCGCAAGGGCACGTTCGTCCTCCTCGGCCCCGCGGCCCTCTTCAGGTCCGACGACGGCCTCCACGTCGGAACCGCGGAGCAGAGGGTCGACGCGTCGGAACCGGTCATCGTGGCCTTCGCGAGTCCCGCCGATACGGCCGAGGCGGCGCGGCTCGCGACGGAGGGACGCGGAGCCTTTCCGCTCGATCCCACCCTCGGGAACGCCCACAAGGTTGCCGCCATCGAGGAGACGTTCCTCGAGCACGTGAAGAAGGGCGGGCCGATCATGTATCCGATCATCGGTCTCGCGGGCCTCGCTCTCCTCGTGGCCCTCTGGCGGCGGGGCGTTCTGACATGCGTGCGGCGGCCCTCCTCGCGGTCGGTCCGCGCACTCCTCCACGCCGTGTCCCACCGGGATCTCGAGGGCGCCCGGACCGCCGTCCGGCGGATGAGGGGTCCGGGCGGCCGGATGCTGGCTGCCGGCGTCCAGCACCTGCAGGAGCCGAGGGAGCTCATCGAGGAGGTCATGTACGAGTCCGTCCTCGAGACGAAGCTGCGCCTGCAGAGCTTCCTGCCCTTCGTGGGGCTCACGGCCTCCGCGGCGCCGCTCCTCGGCCTTCTCGGCACGGTGACGGGGATCATGAACACCTTCACCCTCATGACGGTCTTCGGGACCGGAGACGTGAAGACCCTCTCGACGGGCATCTCGGAGGCGCTCATCACCACGGAGTTCGGCCTCTACGTCGCGATCCCGTCTCTCGCCCTGTACGCTTTCCTGTCGCGCAAGGCCAAGGGGATCGCGGAGTCCATGGAGAAGCTCGCGCTCGCCTTGGCCAACGAGGCCAGCCGGGCTCGGATCGAGTCCGCGCCGGAACCGGTGATCTCGAGCGCCGCGCAGGGGGAGCGCTGAGATGGCCCCGCGCGAAGCGACCATGACGCCGCGGGCGGGAGGGGCGCCGTGGAGCGTCTGACGCTCTGGCTCGAGATGCTCCGGCATGAGACGGCCGCCATCTGGACGGCCGGGGGCTGGTGCATGCCACCCATCGCCGTGACCGGGTTCCTCATGTTCGGCATCGGTTTCCACATCCTCATGAAGCTGCGCGCGACCGGCTTCCAGTCGGTGAAGGAGCGGACATGGCGCCGGTGGGTCGAGGACCCGGCCGAGCGCCGCGGTCCCGTCGGCGACCTCATCGCCTTCGTGACCGGCGGCCGCTCCCTCCGGGACGCGGTGGCGCTCTTCGCGGAGCTCCGCGCCGCGGAGCTGCACGGCTTCGAGCGGGATCTCCGCGTCATGAAGGTCTGCATCGGCGCGGCTCCTCTCCTCGGGCTCCTCGGGACCGTGACGGGGATGCTGGCGACCTTCGCCGCCCTCGGTGGCGGCTCCGGGGGCGACAAGACGATGGACCTCGTGGCGAAGGGCATCTCGGAGGCCCTCATCACGACGGAAACGGGCCTCGTCGTTGCGCTGCCGGGCCTCTTCTTCCAGTACCAGCTCGGACGGAAGTACGAGCGGTACAAGGTCTTCCTGGCGCATCTCGAGAGCGTCTGCACGCAAAGCCTCTACCGGCGGCTCCGCCGCGAGAAGGTGGCGGCATGAGCGGGCGGCGCCCGGTGTCGCCGCGCGTCCCCCGAACGGGGGTCGGCGTCGCGGCGGGAGGTCGGTGACATGGGACGATTCCGCGAATCCGCTTCGGACGACAACGGCTCGGCGGCCATCGACATGTCGCCGATGATCGACTGCGTCTTCATCCTCCTCATCTTCTTCATCGTGACGACGACCTTCGTCGAGGAGACGGGAGTCGAGGTCGACAAGCCGCAGGCGGCCTCGAGCCTGAAGCTCGAGAAGACGAGCCTTCTCATCGCCGTGACGGCGGGGGGGCAGGTCATCCACGGAGGGCGGGAGATCGGCGTGGGCGGCGTCCAGCAGCTCGTGAGGCGCCTGCTCCAGAAGGAGGAGGTGCCCGTCATCATCCAGGCCGACACCGTGGTCCAGTCGGGCCTCCTCATGCGCGTCATCGACGAGGCGAAGCTCGGCGGCGCGGCGAAGGTCAGCGTGGCCACCGCTCGCCACAGGACCTGATCGGATGAGCGGTGGCAGCGGCGTGCGGCGCAGGCGGGGTCTCGCCCGGCGGGCCGGCCAGAGGCTCCTCGTCGTGTTCGGCGGCGCCGTGCTGACGGCGGCGTTCTTCCTCGTGCTGCCTCTCCTCAAGGTCGTGACGGGCCGACCCGTGGACGACCTGCTGATCCGCAGCGTCGATCGCGCCGAGCTGCCTCCTCCTCCGCCTCCTCCGCCCGAGGAGAAGCCTGAAGAGGAGAAGCCCGAGGAGGTGAAACCGCCGGAGCTCGCGGACGAGGCGCCGCCCCTCGATCTCTCGGCGCTCGAACTCGCTCTCAATCCGGCCCTCGGGGAGGGGCTCCTGGCGGGCGACTTCGCCGTGCGCCTCCAGGCCGCCCCGGCCGCGAAGGGCGCCGACGTGGACGCGCTCTTCTCCATCGCCGATCTCGATCAGAAGCCGCGGGTCGTCTACCAGCCGAGCCCCTCGCTCGGGGCGGAGCAGAGGAAGAAGGCGCCGGGGACCGTGCACGTCCTCTTCATCGTGGACCAGAACGGGAAGGTCGAGAATCCCGTCGTCCAGAACTCCACCGATCCCGTTTTCGAACGACCGGCCCTCTCCGCCGTGCGCCAGTGGCGCTTCGAGCCCGGAAAGAGGGCGGGCAAGCCCGTGCGGTTCCGCATGCGCGTGCCCATCACCTTCCCGAAAGGAGGCTCGTGATGTTCCCGAGAGGTTCCGTCCTCTGTCTTCTCGCCGCCCTGGCGGGGGCCTGCGCCACGACGACGGACGGGGAGAACCCGGCGGCTCGTCCGTGGGAGGACGGCGCCGCCGCCGGGCCGGCGGCCTCCGGCTCCGGGGGCGGCGCGGCTCCGGTCGATCCGGCCGCGGGCGCGGAGTCGGCCCCGGTCGCCGTCGGCCCGGCCCCGCGGCCGGTGGCCTTCGATGGCGAGTCCGTGTGGAGATCGGCGACCTTCCGGCGGCAGTTCATCGAGAGCTATCTCGCGGAGACGGACATCGAACCGAGGGTGACCCTCCCCGAGCGGGAGCAGGTCCAGAAGATCCTCGATCTCCTGGCCGCGGAGAACCTCGATGGCGCCGCCGAACTCCTTGCGAAGGGCAGGACTCCGGCCTCGAGCGCCGTCTTCGACTTCCTGTTCGCGAACGTCCGATTCCAGCAGGAACGCTTCCCCGAGGCCGCCGAGGCCTATCGGGCGGCCATCGCGAAGTTCCCGAAGTACCGCCGCGCCTGGCAGAACCTCGGGAGGATCCACGTCCGGGCCGCGGAGCACCGGGAGGCTCTCCTCGCCCTCACGAAGGTCATCGAGCTCGGCGGGAGCGACGCCATCACATGGGGCCTCCTTGGCTTCGCCCACGCGGCCCTCGACGATCATCTCGCGGCGGAGTCGGCCTTCCGCATGGCGGGGGCCCTCGACCCCGGCACCCTCGACTGGAAGCTCTTCCTCGCGCGGAGCCTCTTCCGCCAGCAGCGCTTCGCCGAGGCTTCCGCCCTCTGCGACACTCTCATCGCGCGGCACCCCGACCGCGCGGAGTTCTGGATGCTCCAGGCCAACGCCTTCATCGGGCTCGGAGCCTCCGATCGCGCCGCCCAGAACTTCGAGATGGTGGACCGCCTCGGGAAATCCACCCCCGAGAGCCTCCTCACCCTCGGCGACATCCACGTGAATCAGGAGCTCTTCGATCCCGCCGTCGATGCCTACCTGCGCGCGATGGAGAAGCAGAAGGGCGAGGGATCTCCCGACCGCTTCCTCCGGGCCGCGAAGGCCCTGGTGGCGCGCCAGGCCCACGGCGAGGCGGAGCGGCTCGTTGCGGGCGTCGAGTCCGTCTTCGGCGGGAAGATGGAGCCGCCGGCCCGGAAGGAACTCCTGAGGATCCGGGCCCGGCTGGCGCTGGCGCGGGGCGCCGGGGACGAGGAGGCGAAGATCCTCGAGGAGATCGTGGTCCTCGACCCCCTCGACGGCGAGGCGCTCATCCTTCTCGGTCAGCACAGGGGTCGGATCGGGGAGGCGGACAAGGCCGTCTTCTACTATGAACGGGCCGCCGCCATCGAGGCCTTCGAGGCTGACGCCAAGGTCCGCCACGCCCAGCTCCTCGTGGGCCAGCGCCGCTATGCCGAGGCGCTTCCGCTGCTTCGCCGCGCCCAGGCGCTGAAGCCGCGGGAGAAGATCCAGGAGTACCTCGCCCAGGTCGAACGCGCCGCCCAGGCGAAGTAGCTTCGCTCCGTCGCCGCGAGCCTGATACGATCGGCGGGGAAGCGGGATCGGCTCCGGTCCGAGGTCCACCCCGCCTCCGCGTGTGGCGCCGGAGCATCCTGTCCTTGCGCATCCTCATCATCAGCATCGGATCCGCGGGGGACCTGAACCCCTACATCGCCGTCGGACGGGAGCTGCGCTCCCGGGGGCACGAGGTCGCCGTCCTGGCGAATCCGCACTTCGAACGGCGCATCGCGGCATCGGACCTCGCCTTCCTTCCGCTCGGCGAGCGCGAGGAGTTCGAGAAGAGCCTGCGGGATCCCCGCGTCATGCATCCCGTCCTCGGTCCCATCGCCGTCTTCGGCATGCTCCGGGATGCGGCTCCCCGCGTCTACGAGGCCACCAGGAGCGCCCTCGTCGGCTTCCGCCCCGATCTCGTCTTCCGCCACATGATCAGCTCCGGGGCGCGGTGGGCCGTGGAGCGAGCCGGGGTGCCCTGCGCCACCGGCGCCCTCTCGCCGATCGTCTGGGACTCGGTGGAAGAGCGTGTTCCGCCGGGACGGTCGCTGCGGTCGCTGCGGCTCCTGCCGCACCGTCTCATCCGGCGGCTCCGCCGCGAGGCGATCCGCCAGATCCTCGACCGGCCTTTCGCCCGTATCGCCCGATCGCTCGGGCTGCCGCGGGAGCGGAACTTCCTGGCTGCCGAGTGGTACTCCGGCGTCGCGCACCTCGGTCTCTGGTCGCCCGCGTTCCGCGGACCTGCCGCCGACGATCCGCCCGGCGCCCGCATCGTCGGTTTCCCCTTCTACGACGAGGGCCACGACAGCGAGGGCGGGATGGAGGACGTCGAGCGGTTCCTCGATGCCGGCGACCCCCCGGTCATCTTCTCTCTCGGGACCACGGCCGTTCACCACGCGGGCGGCTTCTACGGAGTCGCGGCGAAGACCTGCCGTCTCCTTCGCCGCCGCGGCCTCCTCCTCGTCGGATCCGGCGCCCCGATGCCCGACGGGCTGCCGGAGGGCGTCGCCGCCTTCCGCTACGCGCCCTTCTCGCGGGTGCTGCCGCGGGGCGCCGCGACGGTCCATCATGGCGGCGTCGGGACCACCGCCCAGGCGCTGAGGGCCGGCCGACCCATGGTCGTCGTGCCCTTCTCCCATGACCAGCCCGACAATGCGCGGCGGGCCGTGGCCCTCGGCGTCGCCCGTACGCTCCGGCGTTCCCGCGTGACGCCAGAGCGACTCGCCCGCCTTCTCGAAACCGTCCTCACTCCGGCCGCGGTGCTCTCGGAAGCGGAGCGCCTCGGAATCGTAATCCGCTCCGAGAACGGAGCTTCGGTCGCCGCCGACGCACTCCTCGCCGCCGTCTGATATGCTTGAGGCCGGGGGAGGTCCGCCACCCGCGGCCCACGATTCTCCGGGGAATTGCCCCCGGGTGGGCGCGGGTCGCCAGCCGCCGAGACACACACCCATGACCAGTCGAGTTTCCCGAAAGAAGACGCCTGCGCTGCCGGCGCGGTCGATCGTTGCGGCGGTCGTCGCCGCTCTCCTCCTTGGCCTCTCCGGCGCCCTCGCGGCCCAGGCGACCCGCCCCGTGGCGTCCGCTTCCGGACCGGCGGTGGAGGAGCGGCTGCGAGCCGCGTTCGGCGAGACGTGGTATGGCGTCTACGTCGAGGGGCGGAGGTGCGGCTGGGCGCGCACGATGCTGCGGCGCGTGCCCGAGAGCGGCGAGATCGAACTCGAGACCCGGCTCGGGGCCAAGTTCACCATCGCCGGTACGCGCAACGAGATCCTCCGCGTCGAGAACCGTCACTACGCGGCGGCGCCGCCCCACGCCCTCGTCTCAGGTACCGACGCGACGACGCTCGGCGGGAACACGGAGGTCCTCCAGGTCATCCGGGGTGCGGACGGGCGGTACACGGTGACCGTATTCGCCGGCGATCGGACCCAGTCGCTCGGCGGCATCGAGAGCGAGGAAACCCTGGCCGATCAGCTCGGGCCCGCGTGGTTCGCGACGACAGCGCCGAAGCCTGGCGATGCCGCGGCCTACCGCGTGTTCATCATCGAGTCAGGCGCTGATGCGGACGTTGCCGTCACCGCGGTCAAGGCGGAGGATTTCGCTGCTCCCGGCGGAACCGTCAAGGCGCTCCGCATGAAGACGACGAACTCGCGCACGAATCTCGACGAGGAGGTCGTTGCCGATCCGAGAGGGCGCATGCTGCGGCGGACCATGGGCCCGCGCTTCGAGTATCGCATCGAGGAAGCGGCCCGGGCGGCCGACATCGACTTCACGGGCGATCTCATGCTCTCCCTGTTCGTGCCCGTGACGGGTTTCACCGGAGAACCGTCGGGCATCGATCAGCTCTCCGTGAAGCTCCTGGGGCGCACCGCGCCCATTCCCGACCGGGACGGCCAGACGAGCGAGAAGCTCACGACCGACACGAGTCTCGTCACGATCCGCCAGCTTGCGCCGCCGTCGGACGAGGACCGGAAGCGGCCGATGCCGGCCGCGGTCGCAAGGTGGGTGAAGCCCGATCCCCTCGTGCCGTCGGGCGACGACGGCGTGCGCAGGCTCGCCGGCGAGATCAGCGGCCGCGTCACCGATCCCTGGGCCCGGACCGTTGCCGTCGTGGACTGGATCTCGCGCAACATCATGAAGACCTACGACATGAACAGCGACACGGCCCTCACCGTGATGCGGAGCCGGAGCGGCGACTGCACGGAGTCCTCCCGCCTCGCGACAGCTCTGCTCCGAGCCGGCGGCGTCCCCGCGCGGGAAGTCTGCGGACTGCTCCTCATGAACACGAATCGCCATCCCGGCTTCCTGCACCACGCGTGGGTGGAGGTCTGGGTCGGACGCTGGATTCCCGTGGATCCCTCCTTCGGCCAGGCGCCCGCCGATGCGGCCCGCCTCGCCCTCGGCCACCGCGCCGACCTCTCATTCGTGACCTCCCTCACCGAACTCCGCGCCGAAGTCGTCCCGGCGACCCAGCCGAACCGCTGATCCGGCGGCGGCGCCGGGCCGCTTCAGAGGGCGGGGGGAAGCGGGGGCCCCGCCGTGGTAGGCTCTGGCGCGGCGCTCCCGAAGGCCGCGCCGGAACCACGATGAAGAGAGTGCGCTTCAGGACGGACGAGGATCCGCGACCGGTGATGCGCCGGCGCACGGCTCCGGCCCTGGCCGTGCTCCTTTTCCTGTCGCCGCTCCGGGGGCAGGAAGCCCCTGCGACGCGACCGGTTTCCGAAGCCCTGGCGCCCTTCAGCATCGACGTGCCGCCATCCACGGCGCGGATCGACATGGTGCCGATCCCGGCTTCGCCTGATGGCGCCGTCGCGCCCTTCTGGCTCGGCGCCACGGAGGTGACGTGGGACGTCTACGACGTTTTCGCCTTCGGCCTCGACGTCGCGCCCGTCGACGGAGCCGCGGATGCCGTGACGCGTCCGACCAAGCCCCACATCCCGCCGGACCGGGGTCTCGGCCACCGGGGCTATCCGGTCATCAGCGTGACGCGGCGCGCGGCCATGGAGTTCTGCCGGTGGCTCTCTGCCCGCACGGGCCGACGTTTCCGACTTCCCACGGAGGCCGAGTGGGAGCACGCCAGCCGTGGAACAGGCGGCGGGCGATTCGCCGGGGGCGAGGATGCCTCGTGCCTGCCGGACGTCGCGTGGTTCGCAGCCAACTCCGGCGGGAAGCCCCATCCGGTGGGCACGCGAGGGCCGGGGCCGTGGGGTCTCCATGACATGCATGGCAATGTCGCGGAGTGGGTCTTCACGGACGCCGGGCGCCGCGTGGCCATGGGCGGCTCCTACGCCGAGGCGGCCGACGCGGTGGCCGCCGGTGCGCGCGCCATCCAGGACCGGAGCTGGAACCGCAGCGACCCCAACATTCCGAAGAGCCTCTGGTGGCTCTCCGATGCCCCCTTCGTGGGATTCCGCGTGCTCTGCGAGCCCGCCCCGGCGGAGGAGGCGACGACGCGACCCGGGCAGGGCGCAAAGGAAGGAGACCGATGAAGACGACGATCCCCCATGATGGCGATCCGAACGGTGGTCGAGAGGCCGATGGCCTGAGCCGCCGCGGCTTCGTGAAGCTCGCGGCCGGCGCCATGCTGGCTCCGGCCCTGGCCGGCGGTGCCGCCCCTCTCCCCGGCCCGGTCCGGCCGCGGGCCCGCGGCCGGGACGTCCTCCGCATCGGCCTCATCGGCTGTGGCGGCCGCGGCACGGGCGCGGCGGTCCAGGCCCTGCGTGCGGATCCGGATACGCGGCTCACGGCCATGGCGGACGTCTTCCCCGAGCGCATCGAGCAGAGCCTCGCCGGAATGAAGGAGGCCCTCGAGGGCGAGGAGGACCGGGTGGACGTTCCGCCCGAGCGGCGATTCGTCGGCTTCGACTCCTACCGCCGCGTCATCGACGGTGACGCGGACGTCGTCCTCCTCACCTCCTACCCCTGCTTCCGGCCCGCCCACCTTGCGGCAGCCGTGGCAGCCGGGAAGCACGTCTTCGCCGAGAAGCCCGTGGCCGTCGACGGTCCGGGGCTCCGATCGGTCCTATCCTCGGCGGCCGAAGCGGAGCGCCGCGGCCTCGGCCTCGTCATCGGGTTCTGCTGGCGGTTCAACGGCGGGATGCGGAACCTCTTCCAGCGCGTCGCCAAGGGAGCGCTCGGCGACGTCGTGACCGTGCACTCGACCTACCACGCGACGACGCTCCAGCGCAGGCCGCGCCGGCCGGAGTGGAGCGACGTCGAGTTCCAGATGCGGAACTGGTGGCACTTCACGTGGATTTCAGGAGACCACATCGTCGAGCAGGCGGTGCACAGCATCGACCGCCTGTCCTGGGCCATGGGCGACCGGCCACCCGCCCGCGTGACCTGCCTCGGCGGCCGCTCCGCGCGGAGCGGCCCCGAGCACGGCAACGTCTTCGACCACTTCAGCGCCGTCTACGAGTACGAGGACGGCCGCCGCGCCTTCCACACCTGCACCCAGCTCGACGGCTGCCCCACCGACAACACGGACTACATCTACGGCGCGGACGGTTTGGCCCGCGTCAACGGCTGGACGCCGACCTACGTGATCCGGGACCGGAAGGGCGCCCTCGTGTGGGAGCACGACGGCTCGCCGATCCCCGACATGTACCAGACCGAGCACAACGAGCTGTTCGCGTCGCTCCGGGCCGGTCGACCTCTCAACAACGGCGCCCACGGGGCTCGCAGCACGCAGATGGCCGTCATGGCACGAATGGCGGCCTACACGGGCCAGGTCATCACCTGGGACCAGGCCCTGAACTCCGAGGAGGATCTCCTGCCCCCGTCTCTCGCTTTCGGACCGTCTCCCGTGGCGCCGGTCGCCGTGCCCGGGCGAACGTCGTTCAAGTAGCGCCTGGGGGGCCGCCCGGCCCCCTCTTCACCGGACTGCCCCCTTTCCGCTATGCTTCTATGAGATCCTCGGGGCCTCGGGTGGCTTCTGCCGCCCCGGAACCCCGGGGACCGGCTCGATGCTCACCCAGCGCTCCGACACCACCGACGAGGCCCTCGCCCGGACGGATTTCCGCCGTGCGGTCGACGGCGAGGCGGCCGCCTTCGCGGCCTTCCTCGGCCGTTTCGAGCGCCCGGTCATCCGTTCCATCCACGCGGCGCCTCCCTGCCGCGAGCCGGAGAGCGTCTTCGAGACCGTGTTCCTGCGCTCGCTGACGCAGGGTGCGACCTTCGCGGGGCGCGAGCCTCTCGAGACCTGGCTTGACGCGCTCGTTCGCGAGTCCGTCGCCGAGACGCGGGGCGACACCGGCGGCGAGGCGCCGGCGCTCCTCTCCGAAGCCATCGGTGCTCTCATCGAGGACTCCGGTTCCGGTGGCCGCGTCGTGCTCCGGCGCGTCATGATCGAAGGGATGACGCCGGACGAGGTGGCCGAGAGCCTCGGCGTCACGGCGGAGAGCGTTCGCGGCGTCGTGGCGACCACGATTCGCCGCGTCGCCGGACTGCTCGGCGGCGTGAGCCCGGCGGCCTGCGACGAGATCCTCGATCACGTGGCGGTCATCGCGGCCGGCTCCTTCGCGATGGACGCGCCCACAGCGGAACGGCTCGCCGACTGCGCGCCCTGTCGCTCCGCCGCTCCGATCCTCCGGCGCGCGGCGACGCTGCTCCATGCGTCTCTCTTCATGCGCGCGACCCGCACGAGCCGGGCCCGGCGCGTGTCCACGCGGCCGCGGCGGATCCTCGCCGCCGGACGGCGACGCCCCGTGGCGGCGGCTGCGCTCGGCATCGTCGCCGTGGCGGCGGCTCTGGCGACACTCCTGCCGCGGGGCGGCGACGCGAACGGGGGCGGCGCGGCCGCGAGCTGGACCGGAGGCATCGTGACACCCAGCGATCGGGATCG
>CAYQRN010000018.1:0-32528 GCA_964419995.1 uncultured Planctomycetia bacterium | reverse complement strand
AGGGCGAGCAACGAAGCCCCGCGCGAGAAGATCCGGCGAGATGGAGCAAGTGAAACCGGTCCTCGTCGGGACATGTCACGGTATGTGTGACGCACCACACTATGCCCCTTCGCGGGGGCAGCGAAGTCCGGGGGAAGATCCTCGGCGGAGACTCACTGCGCCTTGTGATGCGATTCCGGGCGAGTCGCGCGGCGACCATCGGCGCGAACGCCCATCGCCCTTCGCCCCTCGCGGGCCCCCCGGAGTCCGGCAAACGTGAAGGCGTGTGGAGAAGCCCCGGGACACCACCTGGCGGGGCGGAGCCCGAGGCCGGCGAAGCGGTCGTCGGGGCCGTCGTAGTGTGGGAGCCCGGCCCGGCGAGGGAGACGGGAGTGATCGCCCGGCGGGCCGTCGCCGCTACTTGTCCCCTTCGCCGCTCCGGCCGGGGCTGCTCTCGGCGGATGGCTCGCCCGGCGCAGGGGCTTCGGGCACGCTGACGTCGATGGTCGCGCAGTAGAGCCGGGCCCGATCCGTGCGGTTCGCGCGGATCCAGGCGATGGTCTCGTCGAGGGAGCGTTTGAGCTGGCGGGACGCGGCAAGCTGACCGTTGACATGGACTTCGAGAGGCCGGTCGAGATCCACGATGGCGTCGTTGAGGAGCAGGCGGAACTGCCCGACGTTCCCGCAGGTCACGTCGATCCTGTTCCGGGCGCGGTCGCACTTGACGTCGATGGACGCCACGGCCCCGTCGACGACGTCGAACTTGAGAAGGCGCGCCCAGTATGCGGCCCGGTGGATGGGGTCGACCGTGGCAAAGCGGAAGGCCGGAGGATCGGTCTCCCGGACGGCGTCCTTCAGGAAGGCGGCGACGTCGGCGTTCGCGTCCTTGAGAGTGTCCTGTCCTTTCGGGGCTCCCGCGGCCGGGACCGTGCTGATCGTGAGTTTCCTGAAGCCGTACTCGCTCCGCTTCGCGTCGAGGTCCTTCACGGCTTCGGAGGCGGCGGCCTCGGAGCCCTCGCGGGCGAGGACGAGGGTCGGCAGAAGGGCAAGATTCGCCGCGAAGGCCGTGCGCCGGGGCGCGCCCTGCCTGAGGACGAGGGCCGCGAAACTCCACGAGCGCAGCGTCGCGAGCTGGAAGGCCGTCGCCGCGCCCTCGCCCGTTCCCTCGAGGTAGATGCGGTTCGGATCGATGTTGAAAGTCTCGGACACGGCCATGATCGGTAGGAGCAGAGTGAAGATGTGGTTCGGCTCCATCCACTCGTAGCGGACGGGATCCTTCCCCTTCGACTTCCCGGTGTCCGCCGGCGTCACGATGATGAACTGGTCCGCGAGTTCCCGATGGCCGTCCCAGAGTTCCTTGATATGGCGGTCGGGCTGCACGCCCTTGTCATGGAGGGAGAGGATGAGCGGCCAGGAGCGGGCAGGCGTGTAGGCCTTGGGCAGCCGGTAGGCGTACTCGGTCTGGACGTCGCGGGACTTGGCCTTCTCGTGCTCCCAGGGGACCATCACGCTCTCGGTGATGTACCCCTTTCCGGTGGGTGAGGCGACCCAGTCGAAGACGCTGTCCCGCATCTTCGCCCAGGAGGCGCCCATCCGCAGCATGTCGGCCCCGGCGTTGTCCTTCTGCCAACGCTCCACGGCATCGGCGAAGCGCCGGCGGGCCTCCCGGCTCTTCACGTCGGATAGGCCGCCTGTGGACGCCACGACGTCCTTCAGGAGCTTGGCGAAGCGGGCCGTGTCGGCGGGCGACATCTGGCCGTCGGCGTCGGCACCCTGCGCGGCGGCGCGGCCGGGGAAGGCCGCCGGGCTCGCGAGAGTGGCGAGGAGCAGGGCCTTTACAAGCCGCGAAGGACGGGTCGGGAGCATGGGCATCGGAATCCCCGGGGTCGTCGTCTGATCACTATACGACAGGGGCTTTCAGGAAATCCATCGGACCGTCGGAGATCAGCGCGGGCGGCGGTCCCGGAGGATGTGGACGTAGTAGAGGCTTCGTTCCCGCGCCGGCTCCTTCTCGATCACCCGGAGGAAGCACTCGAGGGCTTCGGCGGACCTCCCCGCATCGAAGAGGAGAACGCCGAGATTCTCCGCTGAGTCCCGATGTCCCGGCGCCTCCTCGAGCGCCCGGCGGAGGCGGTCCTCTGCCTCGGCAAGCCGCCCGAGCCCCCGGAGGCAGAGGGCGACGTCATTGAGCCGGGAGGCCTCCGCGAACCCGGTGCCGGGGTGATCCGCGAGGATTCGCTCGTGGCGCGCCAGAGCCTCCTCGAGCCGCCCGGCCTCCTTCTCGAGGATGGCGTGGTTCCACTCGAGGTCCGGGTCGGGCTCGCCGGCCACCTCGAGGAGCCAGCCCGAGGCCTCGAGGGCCTCGGCGTGCCGCCCGCCCTCGGACAGGGCGGCCACGAGGCGATGGAGGGCGGCGACGGCCTCGGGGTCGGATCGGTCGATCTCGAGGGCCTGGACGATGCGGCGACGGGCTTCCTCGAATCTGCCAAGGCGCGTGAGCGCGCCGGCGAGGAGGACGTGGCCCTGGGCCACATCCTCGCGCAGGCGGCAGTACTCGCGGAAGTGGCTCTCCGCGCTCCGGAAGTCGCCGTCCGCCGCGGCAAGGGCGCCGAGGTGGTAGCGGGCGTACCGGTCGTCCGGCGCCTCGGAGATGACTTCGAGAAGAAGCGCCCGGAGGGCCGGTCGCCGGGCTGGAGGATCGAAGTGGGCGGCGGCCTCGGCGTAGAGAGCGCGGTAGATCTCCGACTCCCCTCCCCCGGAGGCCCTGACCCTCCGGATCCCGTCGAGGAAGAAACGGCGGGCCTCGCCCGCGGCGCCGGAGCGGAGAAGCGCGCGGAGGAGGAGCGCCGCGAACCCGGCGTCGTCCGGTGATGCCTCGTGGAGGCGGCGGATCTCCGGAAGCGCTTCGGCCGTCCGGCCGGCGTCGATGAGGAGGCCCACGAGAAGTGCAGCGGCAGCCGTATCGCCCCCGCGCACCGCCAGGGCGGCCCGGGCCTCGGCGATTGCGGCGTCCCTGTCGCCCGCGGCCTCGAAGGCCTCCGAGGCCCAGGTGTGGCACGCGTACGGGTCCGCGCCGAGACCGGCCGCGCGCCTGTAGCCGGCCGCGGCGTCGAGGAACCGCGCCGATGCGAGGCTGCCGCCGGGCCGTCCGGCGGCACGGCGGGCGTCAGCGAAAATGCCGTGGGCGAGCGCCTCGTGGGCTCTCCCCGAAGCGGGATCCCGGCGCACCGCCTCTGTGAGCGCCTCGATGGCCGGATCGATCTCGCTGCGCCCGAGCAGGAGCAGTCCCCGGGCGACGAGGATGCGGTGAAGGGCGGTGGCATCGCCGACGCGCTCCGCTTCCCGGCCGGCGGCGTCGAGGATGGCGTCGCAGTCCGCGAGGTCGCGGCCGGCGGCGATACGGGATTCGGCCTCCGGCAGCCGGTCCAACTGGGCCGGGCAGGGCGCGGAGGACATCGCGAGGAGGAGGAGGAGGGCGAGCGGCGTCCGGGGCGACTTGGCCCTCGGGGCCTCGGTGCGCATCATGCAGAGTCCCGTCCGGGTTCGAAGAGCGGCCGAGCAGGGCCGGGCAGGAGACCTACTCAGAGTATTCGACGCGGCGGCGCGCGGGAAGCCCACCATGGCCCGTCCGTCCGCCGAGGGAAGCGGGACGGCCGTGGAAACAGGCCGCCCGGCGTTTCTTTTTCGAGGACAGGAGCCCATGTCGGGAGACAGGATCCGGATCGGACTTTTCGGCTCGACGGGGTCCATTGGCCGGAGCGCACTCTCGGTCGTCGATCACCTGCCGGAGGTCTTCGAGGTCGAGGTCCTCGCCAGCGGTTCCAACGCCACGGCTCTGGCGGACCAGATCGTGCGCTTCTCGCCCGCGCGGGCAGTCATCGGGAACCCCGAACGGCGCGATGAGCTGGCCGCGGCGCTGCGACAGGCGGGATTCCGTGGCAGGACGAAGATCGACGCGGGCCCCGAGGCCCTGGAAGAGGCGGCCGCTCATGCCGGCACGGATGTCGTTCTCTCCGCGATCACAGGCTCCGCGGGGCTGCCCGTCTCCCTGGCCGCGGTGCGGGCCGGACGCCGGCTGGCCCTCGCCAACAAGGAGTCCCTGGTCCTCGCGGGACCCCTCCTCACGGACCTCGCCCGAAAGCACGGAGCGGAGATCATCCCGGTCGACAGCGAGCATTCCGCCATCTTCCAGGCGCTGAAGTCCGGTCGCCAGGAGGAGATCGACCGGCTCGTCCTCACCGCTTCGGGCGGCCCGCTCCGGACGCTGCCCCGGTCCGCTTTCGCCTCCGTGACACGCGAGGACGCGCTCAGCCACCCGACATGGCGGATGGGACCGAAGATCACGATCGACTCGGCGACGCTCATGAACAAGGCGCTCGAGATCATCGAGGCGCGCTGGCTTTTCGACGTGGAGGCCGACCGTATCGATGTGCTCATCCACCCGCAGTCCATCGTCCACTCCATGGTGAGCTTCCGTGACGGATCCGTCGTTGCCCAACTCGGCGTGCCGGACATGCGCATCCCGATCCAGTACGCGCTCACCTATCCCCGCCGTCTGCAGGGCTCCGTGAACGGCTACGTTCCGGCGAGGATGGCCTCGCTCACCTTCGAGCCTCCGGACACCGAGCGATTCCCATCCCTCGTCTTCGGCTTCGAGACGGCGCGCCGCGGCGGCAACGCCGGCGCGGTCCTGAACGCCGCCAACGAGGAGGCCGTCGCCGCGTTCCTCGAGGGGAGGATCGCGTTCCCGAAGATCTTCGATCTCGTCGGATCGGCCCTGGCCCGGTTCCGGCATGTCGCTTCGCCCGGGCTCGAGGATCTCCTCGCCTCGGATGCCTGGGCGCGGGAGGAGACGCGGCGATGCTTGTGACGATCGCCACCGCGCTCCTTGCCGCTCTCGGCATCGGCCTCGTCATCTTCGTCCACGAGCTCGGACACTTCCTCGTGGCGAAGGCCGTGGGCATCCGTGTCGAGGCCTTCTCGATCGGCTTCGGCCCGCGACTCATCGGCTTCCGCCGGGGCGACACGGATTACCGTATCTGCGCCTTTCCCGTCGGCGGCTACGTGAAGATGGCTGGCGAAGGGCCGAAGGAACGCGGCACCGGCGCCCCCGATGAGTTCGCGTCGAAGACCGTGTCGCAGCGCGCCGCCGTGGTCTCGGCTGGCGTCATCATGAACGGCATCTTCGCGTTCATCGTCTTCCCGATCGTCTTCAGCGCCGGCGTCCCCTTCGAGGTCCCCGTCGCGGGCTCCGTTGAGTCGGGGGCTCCGGCATGGGACGCCGGGATCCTCCCCGGCGACCACATCGCCACCGTGGACGGGAAGACGGTGTACAGCTTCCAGGACGTGACGCTGGCCATGGCCTTCGCGGACGGACCGGTGGAGGTGGGGATACGACCTCGCATCGGGGGCACGGACGAGGCACCGGAGTATGGCCCCGTCGCGGCGCGGACCGTGGCGCCGCGCTACAGCGAGAGCCGGGGCGTCCAGGTCATGGGCGTCGGTCCCGCGTTCCGACCTCTCGCCTTCCGGGAAGGCGCGCGCGCCGTGGCGGAGGGCGCCGCCACCGCGTCCGAGCGGATCGTGGCCGTGAACGCCATCCCCGCGACGCAGGTGGGAGAGATCGAGCGGGAACTCCAGGCCCGCCCCGAGCGGCCGTTCACCCTGACCCTCGGTGCGCCGGACGGTACGCTCCGCGACGTCGTGCTGGCGCCGCGTCCCGTGGACGACCCCGACCGGACGGGGGGGCGGCGGATCATCGGCGTGAGCTCCGCGCAGACCACCCGGATCCTGCGGGTGCAGCCGGGCACGACGGCGGCTGCCCTGGGCCTGCGGTCGGGGGATACGCTCATCGAGGCGGGCACCGAAGGGGCCATGAGTCCCTTCACCCCGCGCACGCGGCTCGTGGAGGCCGCCCACGGTGCCTTCCGCCGGGGCCGGGATCTGATCCTCGTCGTGGAACGCGAGGGCGGCGGGGACGGGCGCATCGTCCTCCGGGGGCCCGTCGGCGGGGTCCATGCGGCGTGGCGGCTCCACGCCGCGGTGGAATTCGCGCCGGAGCCCGGGGGCAACGGCGTGGCGGTCTTCGTGGACGAGGGCAGCCCGGCGGCACTGGCGGGTCTCGAAGACCGAGCGCGGATCCGCAGACTCGATGGACGGGATATCACGGACTGGGCGGGCCTCCTCGCGGCCGTGCGCGGGGCGAAGGATCGGGAGATGGAGATCGTCTGGTCGCCGTTCGGCGACCTCGTCCTCAAGACCTCGCGCGTGACGCCCGCGCCCGTGCGCTGGAACTCGACGCTCGACGACCTCGTCCGCGGCGACGTCGTGCGCGAGCGCGTCCGTGTGCCCTTCCCCGCCTCCATCGGCGTCGGGCTACGCTACGCCGTCGACACCGTGAAGCAGGTCTTCCTGACGCTCCGCGGGCTCTTCGCGCGGACCGTCTCCTCGGACAACATCGGCGGCATCATCCTGATCGGCGAGGCCAGCTACGCCCACACCAAGCACGGCCTCACGAAGATCCTCTACTTTCTCGCGATCCTGAGCATCAATCTCGCCATCATCAATCTCCTTCCGATCCCGGTGCTGGACGGAGGCTGGCTCCTCTTCCTCCTCATCGAGAAGGTGCGCGGGCGCCCGCTCTCCGAACGGGCGATGTCGATCGCCCAGTACGCGGGCGTCGCGGTCATCCTCAGTCTCCTCGTCTTCGTGACGTACAACGACATCCGGAGGCTCTTCACCCATTGACGCCGGAGGTTCCGGCCGCGGTCGGGCCGTCGCCGTCCTGACCCTCGTCCGGTTCCCGAACACGATCACGGCGGCATCGGATGTCGTGGCCGGGGCGGCCCTCGCCACGTCGGGCGGGCCGGCCGGCCCGCTTCCCGTCTTGCGCCTTCTCGTCGCAGCGCTCGCCGGCATGGCCCTCTACGCCGGCGGCGTGGCGCTGAACGACCTCGTGGACCGCGAGGTCGATCGACGGCGTCATCCCCGGCGTCCCCTCCCGTCGGGACGCCTCGGGAGCAGGGCGGCCCTCGCCATCGCGACCGGGGCGATCCTCGCCGGCCTTGGTCTCGCCGCGATCGCATCGGCGGCGGTTCTTGCCGTGGCGCTCGTGACGACTGCCGGGATCCTGGGCTACGACCTCGGTCTCCGGCGCGCGGCCGTACCCGGCGGCCTCGCCCTCGGACTTGCGCGGGGGTCGAACCTCGCCATGGGGATGGCTGTCGTCCTGCCGGCGGGGATGGATGGCGTCCGGTCGCTTCCGGCGGCGCCCCTGATCTTCCCCCTCCTCTACTTCCTGCTCATCGCCTGCCTCACGCTCGTGAGCACCTTCGAGGAGAAGCCGGTGGGGCGCGCGTTCCGTCCAGCGATCCTGGGCGTCGGGTCGGGACTCCTCTCGCCGGCTCTCGGGGGCCACGCTCCGTGGCTGATGCTGGCGGGAAGCCTCGTGCTGGCGTGCGTCATGCTCGCTCCGGGTTTCGCGCGGCCCCCGCGCCCGGCGGAGGTCGTCCGCCGGGTCGTCTTCGGCCTCGGAGGCCACCACGCCCTTCTCGCGGCGGGGGCCGGCCGGCCGGATCTTGCCCTGGCAGCCCTCGTGCTGGCAGCGCTGGTGCTCGTGACGCGCCGCGCTCTCGGAGCGACGGACGCCTGAGATCGGGGAGAGCCCGATCAGACCTGCGGATCGGACGCGGTCAGGGGCGACCGGCGACCCGCGCCGGAGAGACGTCCGGCATCAAGGGCCGCCGCGGCGGCCTGGGCCTCGTGGAGGCGCCCGGCCAGGACGTCGATGATGCGGTCCACGCGCCGGGCGTCCGAGGGGACGCGGGGGGCGTGGCGGTCGAGCCAGCGGCTCATGACGCGGCGGAGGCGGAAGATCTCAACGGGATCGCGATTCGTCTTTGCCATGGGACCCTGCCTTCTTTCCATGAAAGCCCTTCCGGTCCCTTCAGCCCGTCCGGCGCCCGCGAACCGGACCCATCGGTTCGACCGGCGCTGTCATCTAGTTCGACCGGACCGGGGCGGAGGTTGAGGGGAGCACGCCGCGGTCAGGGATGCCGGTTCCGGATCGTCGCCCGCTGAGCAGCGTAAGCGACGGCCTCGTCGTGCGTTGCGAGGCGGCCCGCGAGCTGCATGGCCCTGATCCTGCGGAGGATGGCTCCGACGGAAGGTCCCCGCGGAATACCGGCGGCGATGACTTCCTCGCCCCGGAGGAGCGGTTCCGGGACCGTGCCGCCGCGGGCCCGGTCCGAAGCCAGGCACGCATCGAGAACCCCCGCCCGACCGGAGGCGAGGGCCTCGACGCGGTGGAGCTCGAGATGGTCGGGAAGGACCGGCGAGGCCGCGAGAAGGGCGGAACGAGCGGTGCCGAGGCCGGCGAAACAGCGCTCCCGGAGTCGGACGAGTTCACGGACCGAGTCGATCTCGATGCCCGAAGCCCGGAGGGCCCGGAGGATCTCCTCGACGGCCCGGGTGCGGCGGCCGGCGTGGGCGTCGGGCTCCGGGAGCTCACCGAGCAGCACGGCGAGCCCCACGATGCTCCGTCCCGGCGCAAGGGCCTGCAGCGCACGCTCGATGTGCCCGAAGACAGGTTGGCCACCGCGGTGCGGAGCCACGCGTCGGTCCCGGAGCGCCGCCACCCGCGGAGCGATGACGTCGAGGAGGCCAGTGGATGCGAGGAGGGCGAAGGCGGTGCCGGCGCCCGGACCTCCGAGGGACTTCTGGATCTCGTCCCGGATCCGTTCGGCGCTGACTTCGCGTACGCCGGGGGCGAGGCGTTCGAGGGCCCGCAGGGTACCATCCTCGATCGTGAATCCAAGGCGGGCGGCGAAGCGGACGGTGCGGAGCATGCGGAGTCGGTCCTCGGAGAAGCGCGATTCCGCATCTCCGATGGCCCGGATGATCCGTCGCTCGATGTCCTGCCGCCCCCCCACGTAGTCGAGGACCTCGCCCGTGAGGGGATCCTCGAGGAGGCCGTTGATCGTGAGGTCGCGCCGGAGGACGTCGCCGCGGGCGTCGGAGGGGTGGATCGTGTCGGGCCGCCGGCGGTCCGAGTACGTGCCGTCGGACCGGAAGGTGGCTACCTCGAGGGCGTGGTGGCGGCCGACGTTCACGACGATGACGCCGAACTGTCGGCCGACGGAGACCGTCCGGCCCCGGAACAGGGCCTCAATGGCGCCGGGCGAGGCGCTCGTGGCGATGTCGTACTCCCGGACCGGGAGCCCGAGGAGGCGGTCGCGGACGCAGCCTCCGACGAAGAAAGCCTCGTGGCCCGCCCCGCGAAGGCGTTCGAGGACGGCAAGGGCTTCCTCCCGGGTCGACTGCACGGGGTTTGTCTCCTTCGGCTACCGCTTAGGATAACGTCGTCCCGATGTCGGTAGGACCGGCTTCCATGCCGAAAGGATGTCATGACGGCCCACGGCAGCGCCGCTCCTCCGGGGCGCCTCGCAACACGGAGCATCGGATGAAGCGCGGGATCGGCATCCTCGAGGTCATCACCGCCGTCTTCATCCTCGGGACGGTGGCCGCTCTCATCATCCCGGGGCTCGCGAGCCGCCGGGTCAGGGCCTCCGAAGACGATGCCGTCGCGGCGCTCCGGGAGATCGCCCTTGCCGAGACCCGATTCCGGGCCGCCGCCACCGTGGATCAGGATGGCGACGGATCCGGCGAGTACGGACTCCTTGGCGAGCTCCTCGGGGAGATGTCCTCGCGCCTTCGCCCGCCGCCGGCGGCCGTGCTCGGGGGCGAGGCGGGATTCCGCCTCCGGAACTCCGGTGTGGCCCTTCGCGGCGGCTACTGCTTCGCCGTCTATCTCGCGGGACGGGACGGTGCGGCCGTTTTCGAGTCCGCCCCGGGCGAGGCCGACCCGGGCCTCTCGGAGACCTTCTTCCTGGCGTGTGCCTGGCCCCGATGGTACGGGAAGAGCGGCCGCCGCCTCTTCGTGACGGATGCCTCCGGCCGCGTACGGGCCGCCGCGAACGACGTGGACTCCTACTCCGGCGAGAGCGATCCGCCGCCGCCCGAGTGCTGGGAACCGGAGGGGCTCAAGATCTGGTCGGGCGCTCGTCACTCCGGCGATTCCGGCCGCCGGTTCCGCTTCACGGAAGTCGTTCCGGCGCCCGGCGGTCCGGGAGCGCCCCGTTGAGTGTCGCGCGGTCTCCGGAGCCCCCGGCGACGGCCCTCGACCGGCTCGCGGCGGAGCTTCGCGCCCTGCCCGCGGCGATCCCCGGAATTGAGGAATGTCGGATCGGAGACCTCCTCGCGGAGATCGACGCTCTTCGCTTCTTCGAACGGCGGGCAGCCTCGGGGAGCCGCCTCAGGGTGGTCCTGCTCACGGGGTGTTCCGGAGCGGGCAAGTCGACGCTCTTCAACGCTCTCGCGGGCCGGGCCGTCTCGCGCTCGTCCATCGTGGACCGCCCCTCGACTCTCGGCGCCGTCGCTGCCGGATCGCCGGCCGGCATCGCCGCCCTCGAGGAGATGGCCGCAGGGGGGCTTCCGCTTGCGACCGCCCCAGTGGGAGCCCTGCCCACGGCCGGGATTCGGGGCACCGTGGCCGCTGTCCCCCTGGATGCGCCCGACGATCTCATCCTCGTCGACTGTCCCGATTTCAACACGACCCTCGAGGAGAATCGCCGCCTGGTCCTGCGACTTCTCCGATGGGCCGACGCGCTCGTCTTCGTCGCCTCGGCGGAGACCTATGCGGACCGGAGCGGCCTCGAGCACCTCGAGACGGCGCGCGCCCTCGGTACCCCGGCGGACTTCGTCCTGAACCGTGTCCTCCCCGAAACTGCGGCGGATCTCCGCGGGCACTTCGCGGGGCAGCTCCGGAAGGCCGGCATCCCCGGCGGCGATGTCCTCGTCGTCCCTCTCGCGCGCAACGGCGCGCCGGACGCCGGCGCCGTGGCCGAACTGCGCTCCCGCCTTGCGGCCGCCCGCTCCCTTCCTTCGACGGCAGACCGCCTGGTCCGCGTCGCGGAGGGGGTGAGGAGCGGGATCGTCGAACCGGCGCGGCGCGCGCGGGCGGACCTCGATCGTCTGGCGGGCCGGCTGCGCGCGGCCTCCGCGACTCCTCTCGCGCCGGACTTCTCCGGGATCTTCGCCGGTCTCTCGCGGGAGGTGAGAAGGGCGACGCGGCTCTACCGCCTCGGCGTCCGGAGCCTGCTCGACACGGCGGCGCGGCTCCTGTCCGTGCTGCCCCTCGTTGGAGAGACCTTCCGGCGGTCCTCCCCTCCCCTGCCCGGCCGCGAGGCCTGGGAGCGCGCGCGAGCCGGGACCCTCGCTGCCTGGAGGGCGGAACTCGTGCGGATCCACGAGGTCCTTGATGCCGACCCGGTGGGCCGCGAGTGGGCTCGTTGCGGCCGGATTGGCTCGATCGATCCGGAGGGGACCGCGATCCTCCGGGTCTTCGACGATGTCTCGGGCGAGGCCGAGGCGTGGGTGGCGGAGAGGCTCCGCGCCATCGAAGATGCGGCCGGAGGCGCCGGCGCGGGGCGCCGCTTCCTCGAATCGCAGCTTCCGAAGATCCTCGTCCTTGCCATCGCCGGATCGGCGGCTCCCGTGGCGTCGGCCGTGACGCTCCTCGTCGGCGGCGTCGTGGAATACGGCGCCCACCGCCTCACGGACGAAGTGGCGCAGAAGGCGGACGAGCTGCGCGCGCGCTTCGTGCGGGCTTCGGGCGAGCTCCGGGAATCGCTCCTCGGCGGCGCCATCGACGCGGCACTCTCGCACCTCCCGGCCCCGGAGGCCCTGGATCGTCTCGCGGAGGCGGCCGGGGCGATGGGGAAGCCCCGTCCGTGAGCCTCAGCGAACGGCATCTCGAGATCGCCCGGGAGGTCGACCGCTTCGAGTCCATGCTCCGGGATCGCTACGGGGATCGCCTGCCGGCGGCGGAGGCGGCCGCGGCGGGGCCGGAGGCCGCGGGCTTCCCCGACGATCTGCTCGTCGTCGGCTTCGTCGGCGGGACCGGCGTGGGGAAGAGCACGCTGCTCGACGCCCTCGCCGGGAGCCGGATTTCCGCGCCGGGGCATCGCCGCCCCACGACCGACCGGGTCGTGGCCTACGTCCACGCGGGCCGGCGTGCCGACATCGAGAACCTGCCGTTCCTGGCGGGCCTCCTCGCCGAGGAAACGCCGCCTCACCACTCCGAGAACGCCCGGTCGCTCGTGCTTCTCGACCTCCCCGACATCGACAGCATCGAGGGCCGCCACGCGGAAGTCGTCCTCGCGATCCTCCCGCATCTCGACGTCGTCGTCTGGACGACGAGCGTGACGAAGTACCGGGACCGGGCCTTCCACGGTCTGCTCCGGAGCGAGGCGGCGCGGAAGGCGGCGGGCAACTTCGTCTTCGTCCTCAACAAGCTCGACGAGGCGGGCGAGCTCGGAGGCGCCGGCGCCCCTGCCGAAGTCTGCGAACGCTTCCGCTCCGCGGCGGCGGAGTCCCTCGGCGCGACTCCGGGGAGGCTCTTCGGCATCTCGGCCCATGCGGCGCTCACAGGAAGCGGCGATGCCTTCGACTACGCCGGACTCCGGGAGACGCTCCTCGCCCGCCGCGACGAACAGGAGCTCCGGTCCATCCGGAATGCCAACCGCCGTGCCCGCCTGCGGACGAGGCTCCGGGATCTGGCGCGGCGCCTCCGCCTCGAGTCCCGGGAGGGTCTCCTCGCCTCCATGGTGACGACGGCACGCGACGCCCTCGAGGGGCCGGTCATGGCCGGCGCCGTCGGGCGGGATCTGCTGGCCCTCGCCGAGGATCCGGAGGTCTGCGGCCGCCTCGCCCGGACGCTGCGCGCACGACGGCTCGCTGCATGGCCGATCCTGCGGCACGTGGCGCCCCTCACGGCGCCGCTCGGTCGCCTCTTGGCGCTGGCCGGACGAGGCGCACCACGCCCGGCGGAGGCCCTGCCGGGAGGGACCTCGGCCGTTGCCGAGGTCCTGTCCGAGGCCGCTCATGGGGCACGCCTTCTCCGCTTCCGCTCCGTCGAACCGGCATCCGTCCTCGTCCCCGACCGTCCGACCGCGGGGGACGTGACCTCGGCGGCCGGGGCGGCCGCCGAGGCCGCTGGCGCCCGTTTGCGTGAAGCCGTCGCCGGCGCGGAGCGCCGGGCGGCCGCGACGACGGCGTCCGGGCGCCGGCTCCGCCTCGCGGCCGTACTGCTTCCCCTCTTCTGGTTCCCCATCGTGCAGCCCATCCTCGAGGAGGCGCTGTCTCCGGGTGGCACCCTGGGCTCGGCGCTCCGCAGGACTCTCTTCGTGATCATCCGGGAGGCCGGCGCGCTCGGGCTGCTTCGGAGCGGGTTCGTGGTCCTCGGCGTCTGGGTGGTCATGGCGGCCATCGTCGCGGCGCGGGCTTCGGGCCGCGCCGCCGCCGTGCTGACGGAGGCCGCCGCGGATCCCGCGTCGGCGTCGGCGATGGCGGAAGCGGGCCGGTGCGCTCTCCTCCTGCCGCTCCTCGAGGAACAGACGCGGATCGCTGCCGAGCGGGAGGAACTCAGGCGCCTCGAGGCGGAGGTCGAGGGGCTTACCGGGCGCGGAGGATCCTGAGGGCGCCGTGGAGCAGGAGATCCGCGAACGAGGCGATTGTGAGGACATTGACCAGGGCCACGGCCACGCCGGCGAGCGCGACCCAGAGGAGGGGGAACCCGGCGAGGACCCCGACGCCCCCCACGAGGACGGAGCAGACGACGATGTTCACGGCGATGGCCGTGCGGATCGTGT
Organism: uncultured Planctomycetia bacterium; assembly: GCA_964419995.1. Taxonomy (GTDB): domain Bacteria; phylum Planctomycetota; family CAYQRN01; genus CAYQRN01. The sequence continues at coordinate 18,840 of CAYQRN010000018.1, read as the reverse complement.
CGCGGAGAGGCTTGATCGCCTCGGCGGGCGATACCGCCGTTGCGCCCGCTGCGCGGCGGACTGCCGTTTCGCTCTCGAGATCGAGGTACATCCGGTGGACGGCATCGCCGAGCCGGAAGGGCGCGCGGATCTCGTAATGGAATCGGGTCGCGGTGCCGCCGTCCGGGGCTTCCGCGAGGCCGATCGTGAGCTCGGTCGGGCAGGCCTCGATGCGGAAGCCGAAAAGCGCGTTCCACGCCCGTCCGCGGGAGAATCGCATCTCGCCCTCGCGGGCGGCGGAAAAACCCATGGTGGCGAGGGCCGCGGCGAGGGCGTCGCGCGCGGCGTCGGGGGGGAGCGGAAGGCGGAGCGGGCGGTCGTGGATCACGGGGTCGTGCCCTGCCGGCGGAGGGCGAGGTCCACGGCGCGCACCCCCTGATCGATCAGGACGGCGAGGTCCCTCCCGGCGGCGCCGCGGAGGGCGAGGAGGGCATCCCGGGCCTCCGCAGTCTTGTGGCTGGCGATGGAGGCGAGGATTTCCGGGGCAAGATCCGGAGGGGCGTTCGGGAACAGCTCGACGGCGGCGCGGAGACCGGCCTCGCCGAAGTCATGGAAGCCGCGGATGGCGCGGGAGGCCACACCGGGCTCGGCGCGACGGGCGAGGCGGCCGAGGAGCGCGAGGGCCTCGGGGCCGCCGGCGTCCGGAAGTGCGTGGGCCAGGGCGATCAGCACCGTTCCTTCGAACCCGTCGAGGGCGGTTTCGAGGCGCGTCGCAGCGCCGTCGGGGAGCGAGCTCCCGAGGACCCAGGCGGCGGTGCGCCGGCGATTCTCGTCCCCTCCTTCGAGATCGGCAAGGAGGCTCCGGAGCGTCTCCGGATCGGAGCGAAGGGCGAGGGCTCGCAGGATCTCGCGCCCGAGAGGGCCCGGCGCATCCCTCAGCGCGTCGCGGAGTTCCGGCGCCGTCCCGAGCTCGAGATCGCCGATGTGGCGCGCTGCCCGGACCCGCGCGGCGTCGGGGCCGGTTCGAAGGGCCGCGACCAGGCGATCCGGCGCTTCGGGATCTCCGAGAAGGACGAGCGCGTGGGCGGCGGCCACGCGACGGACGGGATCCTCGTGGTCGAGAGCGCGTCTCAGGACGGATGCGGCCCCGATGCAGCGGGCGCGGCCGAGGAACGCGATGGCAGCGAGGGCGACCTCCGGCGAGGGATCGAGGACGAGGGGGATGAAGGCCGTTCGAGAGTCCTCCGCGCCCACGGCGTCGAGGGCCTCGATGACCCGGGCGCGAAGGTAGCCCTCGCTCTCGTCGAGGAGGGCCCGCAGCGCCGGCAGGAGATCACCGTGGCGCTGGGTGATGGCGGCGTCGATGGCGTTGGCCCGGACGAGCCCGTCGGCATGGGCGAGGCCTGCGGCCACGAATGGCACGAGGCGGGGGTGGCGGATGCGGATGAAGAGATCCATGAACGCCGCCGCTTCGAATCGCGTGATGGGGAAGCGGCGCGCGCAGTCGCTCACCAGGAGGTCGATGACCTCCTCGCGGTCGGCGAGGAGGGCGATCTCGTCCTTGAGGGCACCGAGCACCGTGGGCTCCGCGGATGTGATGCGGTTGAGCCTCGCCTCGGCGGCCCGGATCCGGGCGGCGGTGGAGGCGAGCGCCGGGGACCGGTGGAACGCGTGGTCCGTGACGCCCGGCGCGGCGGCGGACGGCGGATCCGGAGCCGGTCGCCTGCGGTCCGGCGCGAGGATCGCGAAGACGGCCAGGGCGAGGACCGCCGCTGCGGCGGCGGAGAGGAGGATCGTGCGGCCCATGGCGATCAGCGGACGCGGGGGAACCGCACCGCGTCGAGGGTCGTGCCCATGGCCCGCGCGAGCCGCGCCAGGGAGATCCGGTAGTCGAGGATCGCCCGGGTCTCCTCCCGGCGCCGCTGGGCGAGGTTGTCCTGCACCGAGAGGACCTGGAAGTTCGTGCTGGTTCGGAGGTCGAGCTTCAGCTGCTCGTTGCGAAGCTCCTCCTCGGCGAGCTCCGTGGCGGTACGTCGCGTCGCGATGGAGCGGGCGGCGAGATCCACCTGACGGAGCGCCGCGCGGATCTCCGAGACGACATCGATCTGGAGGTTGCGCCACGCGCACACGGCGGAGACGCGCTCGAGCTCGCCCCGGGAGAGCGCGGAACGCCGGGCCTGGTTGCCGAGCGGCACCTCGAAGGAGATCCCGGCGCTCCAGGTGATGGCGCCCTCGTCCTGCCAGGGGTCGATGACGGAGTTTCCCATGTCCCCCGAGAGTCCCGTGAGGGCGGCGGAGCCGACGAGGTCGAGGCGAGGCAGCGCGGTGGCCCGGAGCCGCTCGACCTCGATGTCCCGGTTGCGCAGGTCGAGCTCGGCGCTGCGGATCTCGGGGCGGTGCTGCAGGGCGATGTCCACGCAGGCGTCCACCGGAGGCACATCGTAGAGGACCTCCTCGGCGCCCTCCGACGGGACGAGGGGGGTGTCCCACGCGCGGGGATCGTCGAAGGGCAGGATGAGCCGCCGCAGGCGGTCCTCCGCGTCGCGGACGGCATTCTCGGCGACGAGGAGCTCGTTGACCCGGGCGGCGCGTCCGGCTTCGGCGGCGGTGATCTCGATGCGGGCGAAGGCGCCGGCGGCCACCTTGACGCGGTTGATCTCCACGAGCTGGGCGGCGAGGTCGAGTGACTGGCGTGTCACCTCCGTGTTGCGGAGGGCGTAGACAAGTTCCCAGTAGGCCTCGTGGACGGCCACGACGATGTCGAGGTAGCTCCGTCGGGCCTCGTGTTCCGTCATGCGCCGGCTGTTGCGGGCCTGCTCCACGAGGGCCGTGTTGTACACGGTGAACGCATCCCGGAGCAGGGGCTGCGTGACGCTGACCCCGAGGACCGAGGTGAAGGTCGGATTCGGATCGCCGCCGTCCCGGTCGAAGCGGTAGTCGGAGCCGAAGCTCAGCTCGTAGCTCATCCCCGTCCTGATGCGGCCGCGAACCCCGGTGTTGAACCGGGCCACGTCGGCGGCGCTCGTGATGGCGAACGTGCGGTTCACGGTCTGGCCGGGATTGAGCGGATCGGGCACGGGGAATGTCCCGAGCGAGAGGTACTCGCGGCGCCCGGCGGAGGCCTCGCCGAAGGCGGCCGGCTCGAAGGCGGCGTCCGCCTCGGCGATGCGCGTCGCGGCGATGAGCTGGTCGATGAGACGGATGCGGAGATCGAGGTTGTGCGTCGTCGCGAGGGCGACGGCGTCCGAAACGGCGAGGCGGAGGCCGCCGGTCGGGGGCGCGGGGCGGGAGTCGGCCGGCGGCTGGGCGGACAGGGCGCCGGTCAGAAGCCCGAGCAGGATGAATCTCTGGATCACGCGGGCGGCCTCGGAGCGCCGGGGGGTTCCGTTCCGCCGGCGGGTCGGAGCTTCTAGCACTTTCGCGGCGCGTCAGTCAATCGGGAATCGGCGCCTGCGGCTCTCGGCAGCGCGGCGCTCCGCCTCGACGAAGGCCTCCGTGCCGGCGGCGTCGAGGAGCTTCCGCAGTTCCGCGTCCACCGGGCTGACGTCGGAAAGCGCGGGGCGCAGGGCATCGAGGGCGGCGCGGGCCTCTCCGGAGGGGATGCGCAGGAGGGCGAGTGCGGCGGCGTGGCGCCGGGACGGGACGGCGAGTTCTGCGACGAGAATCGTCACGGCGGCGGCGTCTCCGAGGAGGCCGAGGGCCTCGATGGCCGCGGTGCGGGCGGCGTCCGGCAGATCGCCGTCGAGGCGGTGGAGAATCACGGGCGCGGCGCGATCCGAGCCCATGTCTCCGAGATCCCGGAAGACGGTGGCGAGGACGGCGCCCGACTCCGTCGCCGCGAGCTCGAGGAGCCACGTCTCCGTCGCGCGGCCAAAGCGGGCGACGATCCTCCGAAGGACATCGAGCCGCTCGCCCTCGTCGCGCGCCTCGCGGAACCGGTCGCGCGAGCGCCGGTAGGCGGCCCGCGACTCCGAGGCGCCAGGCAGAGCGGCGGCAGACGCCGAGGAATCTCCGGTCCGTGTCGAAGCGGCGACGATCTCCGCGGCCAGGGCGCCGACGGGGTCCTCCGCCGCATGGCGCCGCGAGGCCTCCCGGACGGCGCGCGTCTCCTCCCCTCCGAGTTCGTGGCCTCCCTGTCGCACGAGCCGGTGGATCTCGCGCAGAGCGAGCGTGCGGACCCAGGGACTTTCCGATGGGAGATGGAGGAACGCGGCGCGGCGCAACTCCCTCTGGCGGAGCACCGGCGAGGCGACGGCGGTCACCGCGATCATCTCCCGCACGTATGCGAGGCGCGCGGTCTCCTCCGGGGCAGGGAGGTCGACGAAGTCCCTGAGCTCGTAGAGGGACGAACGGCCCCGGCTCACGAACAGGATCTTCCGGAGCGCCGGGAAGCTGCCGGGCGTGCCGTCGCTGGCCACGACGGATAGTTCGCCGGCGACGTCGCCGCGGAGCGGGGTGTCGACGCGGACTCGGAAGACCGTGACGCCGGAGGCGAACTCCGAGGCCCGGATCACCGTTCCGGCGAAGATCGTATCCGCCCGGGCGAGAAGGGCCTCGTCGATCCAGCTCCGGGGGATGGGTTGCGCCGCGACGTCTGCGCCGAGGGCGAGGAGGACGACCGGCAGGAGGAGGCGACGCCTCGCGGGAGAGGAGCTCAGGACGCGGCGCGGCGCGCGGCCTCGACCATCTCGCGGCGGTGTATGACCTTCTCGTTGTGGATGAGGATGTAGCGCTTGCACTCGGAGAGTGTGCCCGTGAAGCAGTTCGACTGATCGGCGAACACCGAGTAGAGCCGCTTGCCTCTGAGGGATCCGGCGAAGTAGATCCGCATGCTTCTTGTATCTCCTGTGGCGTCGGGCTTCACGGACGATCGTGCGCTCTTCGCGGAAGTCTACATGCAATCCCGATGCCGGGCTAATCGCCGGGTCAAGGGCCGGAAACGCCACGACCGCGACATTCTAAGCCTTTTATTTGCAAGCACTTGGCGCGACATTGCGCGGCGAGCATGGCTGCCGGTCAAGGAGCTCGGCGGGTTTTCCCCTAGGAGGGGTGTACGTTTTCGGCGCACCCCCTCACCAAAGCGTGCGGAGGCTCAGGGAGGCGTCGGGTTCGCCGCGGGCCAACCCTCTCGAAGGAGGCGGGCGTGCTCCGGCCCCCCCGCGCTGACGAGGATCTCCCGTCGGGAGCCCCGGGAGCGGAACTCGATGCGCAGGTGGTCCGGCGGGATGGCCTCCGGGAAGCGGTCGGCCCATTCGACGACGGCGACGGCGGAGGGCTCGCTCGCTTCGCGAAGACCGAGACGACGGAAGTCGGTCCCCGGCGGAAGGCGGTAGAGATCGATGTGGTCCACCGGTAGCCGGCAGGGGTAGACGTTGTGGAGCGTGAAGGTCGGGCTCGTCACGTCCACGTCGCCATGCTCCCCGATTCCGCGCACGAGGCCGCGGACGAAGGTTGTCTTCCCGCTGCCGAGATCTCCGACGAGGCCGATGAACTCCCCTCCGGCCAGCAGCCGGCCGAGCCCGGCCCCGAGAGCTTCCGTGGCAGCGGGCGATGTCGTGACGACGAGGACGCCGGTCATCGATGCTGGAATCCCGCCGGCTTGACGGGGCGGCACCCGTCCCGGTCCTCGAGGAAGAGCCCCGGCGAGGGGATGATCTGGCCGATGTCCGAGAGGGGCGTCGAGAGATCCCAGGCGTCGCGGAGGCGGCACGCGGAAGCCTCGCCGAGCGTGAAGAGGAGTTCGAAGTCCTCCCCGTCGCCGAGGGCGTGGTGAAGGGGCGGAAGCCCGGTCTCGGCGGCGACGTGACGGGCATCCTCCGCGATGGGGATGGCCCCGGCATCCAGTACGGCGCCGGCGCCGGACTCCGTCACGAGGCGGTGGAGATCGAGGAGGAGTCCGTCGCTCACGTCCATCATGGCCGATGGCCGTGCGATCTCGAGGATCCGGCGTGACTCCGGGAGCCGCGGCTCGAAGCGGAGATGCCGGGATCTCCGCGATCCTCCGAGGGCTCCGGTGACGAGGATCCGGTCGCCGGCCCTGGCGCCGCTCCTCCGGATCGCGTCTCCCGAGAATGTGCGCCCGAGCGCCGCCACGGTGACCACGATGCCTTCCTGAGCCGAGATCGTGTCGCCGCCGGCGATGGCAGCGTTGATCTTCCGGCATGCTTCGAGAGCGCCCCGGAGCAGGGCCTCGGGCAGGTCCGGCGCGAATCCGTGAGGCAGGCAGAAGGAGATGAGGCAGACGTCGGGGCTTCCGCCCATCGCGGCGAAGTCCGACGCCACGCCGTTGACCGCGCGGCGGCCGACGAGTTCCGGGTCGGCTCCGGCGAAGTGTGTGCCTTCGGCGATGGACGAGATCTTGAAGAGGATATCTCCCGGAGGGATGGCGCGGAGCACGGCCGTGTCGTCCCCGGGTCCCGTCTTCACACGGGGATCCGGAGAGATGATCGTCCGCGCCCGCCGGATGAACGCCAGCTCCCCACCTCCCGCGCCAGGCGCGCTCCCGGACGCGGGGTTCATGGTTCGAGACCGGGCGGCGCCGCCGCGGGGCCGGCCGCGTCGAGGGCGCGGCGGATGCCGGCGGCCGCCGCGGCAGGGTCCTCATCCATCAGGATGGCGCCGGCGACCGCGACGCCGGCCGCCCCCGCCTCGAGGCAGGCGGTCGCACGTGCCGCGTCGATGCCTCCGAGGGCCACCACCGGAAGGGGGGCGGCGTCGGCGATGGCCCGGGCGAGGCCGGCGATGCCGAGGGGCGGCCGCAGACGCGGTTTCGAACGGGGCTCGAAGATGGGGGCGACGAGGAGCCAGTTCGCGCCCTCGAGGCGGCGGCGATGGATGCCGGCGGCGTCGTGGACCGATGCACCGGTCACCACCGCGTTCCCCGGCGGGCGGCACTCGGCAACGGAGGGGGCATCCTCGGGGAGATGGACAGAATCGAATCCGAGAGGCAGCCGGCGCCCGGGCGGGAGCGAGGCGAAGACCGGAACCCCGGCCGTCCGGGCAAAGGGCAGGATCTCGCCGGCGAGAGCAGCAAAGTTCCGGTCGTCGAGGTCCTTCTCCCGGAGGATCACGGCCGTCACGCCACCCCGGATCGCAGCTGCGACGACCTCGGGAAGACCCCGGCGCGCCACCTTCCGGTCGGTGACGAGCACGAGTTTCAGTGCGGAGCGGAGATGCACCGCGGACATCATGACGCGCGGGCGCCAGGCCGGAGGGTCGCGCCGGGCGGTCCGGGACGGGGGCAGGACGTTGGCGCGGAGCCGAGGAGTGCGCGAAGGACGGGCGCCATGGTGCCTCAGGACTCGAGGGTGGTGGTCCGTTCGTGACCGGTTCGTGGCGGGGTGTCGGATCCGGAGTGCCGCGTCGTGGCGGTGCGGAGGATGGCGGCAACGAGGTCATCGAAGCCGAGTCCGGCGGCGGCCGCCGCCTTGGGCGACAGGGATGCCGGCGTGAGGCCGGGGATCGTGTTGACCTCGAGGATCCAGGGCACCCCGTCCCTCAGGATCGCATCCGTGCGGGAGAGCCCGGCGCAGCCGAGGGCGGCGTGGGCGCGGAGCGCGACGCGGGCCGTTTCCGCGGCCGCCTCCGTCGGGATCCGTGCCGGGACGATCTCATCGGCGCCTCCGGGCTCGTACTTCGAGGCCCAGTCGAAGAACCCGCTCCGGCGTGGGATGATCTCGATGACGGGGAGCGCCCGTGGGGGCGCGGTACCGTCGTCGAGGACGGCGCAGGTCACCTCCGTGCCCTCGATGAAGGCCTCGACGAGGACGCGATCGTCATGCCGGAGGGCGGAGACGATGGCGGCTGTCGCGTCCTCGGGTCTCCGGACGATGGCGATGCCGACGCTGGACCCGAGGCGGCAGGGCTTCACAACGAGGGGGAAGCCCGGCCGCCCCGCGAGGCTCCGCAGGAGGGCGGCTTCGCCCTGATCGAGGTCCGCAAAGCCGAGCTCGACCGCGTCGGGCGTCGGCAGGCCGACGGCGCGGAGGACGTGCTTGGTCCGTGTCTTGTCCATGGCGAGGGCGCTGGCGGCGACGCCGGAGCCTGTGCAGGGAAGGCCGGTCCACTCGAGGAAGCCCTGGATGCTGCCGTCTTCCCCCCCGGGGCCATGGAGGGCGAGAAACACCCGTGTCACGCCAAGCTCGAGAAGGCGGGCTGTCATGGCGAGGGGACGGCCGGCCTCCGCGCCCGGCAGGTCGCCCCGATGGCGGATCTCCCGCGGGAGAGCTCCGAGAAGCGCGGCGTCGGCGAGGAGGAAGGTGCGATCCCTCGCGATGACGACGGGTTGCACCGGGGTGCCGAGGCGCCGGAGGCTCAGGGCGACCTCCCGTCCCGTGAGGAGCGACACGGAATGTTCATCGCTCGGGCCGCCCATGAAGACCGCCACGATTCCCGGTGTCGCCATGCTCCCGGCCTCCCGCTCAGGGTTCGAGGACGAAGTCCCCCATCACGCTGCCCCCCGGGGGGAGCCGCTCGAGGAGTTCCTCGGCGGTGGCGGCGAACAGGGGAGAGATCTCGATTCGGACGGACACGCGGCCTTCCGCGTTCCGCGGCACGGTCCACCCGGCGGCCTCGAGCCAGCGGGCGTGGAGTTCGCACTGATCCGCGACGGCAGTGGCGAGGGAATCGTCTCCCTCGCGGTTCTTGATGGGAGAGAACTCGCCGCGGCGGTCCACCGAGAGGAGCGTGACGCGCCCGGCGGCGCTCAGGGCGTCGAACACGAAGGTCTCGAACTTGATGCCGTTGGGCTCCGAGGGCCGGACGGGGCGTCCCGCGGCGTCGATGCCGGGAATGGCCTTGCGGGCGGCGTGGTAGGGAAGCACGAGTCCCGTCCCCGTGAGGCGCTCGACGAACGAGCGCCGGAGGACGTGGATGGCGATGTTCCCGGCGCCGAAGAGGAGTTCGCCGCGCGGATCCCGGGCGTGACGGAGGGCGTCGGGCAGATCGCTGTACTCGATGACGCTGCAGCGACCGCCGACGAGTCCGACGACGCCGACGCGTTCCATCGGGTCCCGCTTCGGGACGACCTTCGCCGACATCTCTGCGCCGGCGATCCGGTGATGACCGAGGAACAGCGGATCCGGAAGCCGGACCAGGGGGTTGTCCACCTGGAAGTAGAAGATCTCCTCGACCCCCTGCTCCGTCATCTCCCGGAGCGCTCCGGCGCGGGACAGAGCCTTGAGGCTCCCGCCGTGCCCGTCGGGGGAGAGGAACACGCGGTCCCGCTCCCGGAGGATGATGCGCCCTCCGAAGTCGATGGCGGGGAGCATCCCCTGGACGACGAAACGCACTGTCCCGGGCCGCAGGCCGAAGTCGCCCGCCTCCGCGAAGAACCGGCGCGTTGCGGCCTCGTTCTCGGGGCTCGTCATGACGTAGAAGGGAATCGCCCGGCCAAAACGGCGCTCCGCGGCGCGGAGCTTCTCCGCGAAGACCTGGAACAGGGGCCGGGCGCGGACGGGCGTGGCGGGGACGCATCCCTTCGGCCCCGCGCACCCGAGCCGCGTACCCTGCCCACCTGCGACGAGGAAGGCAGCCACGCGCCCCTCCGCCAGGAGCTCGCAGCCGGCTTCCCGGGCGGCACGGTCGAGAGCCGGGTCCTGACCTTCGGCCAGGGTCGGAGCCGGGGCCATGTCGCCGGGGGGCGGGTCGTTCCGGGCCGCGAGGTGCTCCTCCGCGAGGCGGCGCATGAGGGGGAAGTCGATACCGGCCACGTCTGCGAGGAGTGCCCTGCGGCCCGTCGCGCAGAGATCATCCCAGTGGCGGAACAGATGTTCCTGGCCGTGATCGCTGGCGCGGCTGCGGAGCTCGCGGAGATCGAGGGGGGATTCCGGGAACGCGTCGGACATCGGCGGGACCGTCGACCTCATCCTATGGCGGCACGGCGGCCCCGCGAAGGGGACAGGGCCTTCCCTTTCAGGAGATGCGGGAGAAGGCCAGAGTGGCGTTGTGGCCGCCGAAACCGAGGGAGTTGGAGAGGGCGTGACGCACGGCCATCTCCCGGGACGAGCCGCGGATATAGTCGAGGTCGCACTCCGGATCGGGGTTGTCGAGGTTTCGGGTCATGTGCACGGCACCGGTGTGGATCGAGAGCGCGCAGACCACGGCCTCGACGGCGGCGGAAGCTCCGAGGAGATGACCGATCATGCTCTTCGTGCTCGAGACGGCCAGGCGTGCGGCGTGCGGGCCGAAGAGATTGCGGATGGCGCGGGTTTCGTTGACGTCGTTGATCGGCGTGGACGTCCCGTGGGCGTTGATGTAGTCCACGGCGTCGAGGGGGATGCCCGCGTCCGCGCAGGCGAGCCGCATCGAGCGCGTGGCTCCCTCGGCCTCGGGGGCGGGCTGCGTGATGTGATGGGCGTCGGCCGTCATGCCGGCCCCGGCGACTTCGCAGTAGATCCGCGCGCCGCGCCGGCGCGCACTCTCGAGCTCCTCGAGCACGAGGACGCCGGCCCCCTCCCCCATGACGAATCCGTCCCGGTCGTGGTCGAAGGGTCGGCTCGCGCGGTCGGGGGCGTCGTTGCGCGTCGACAGGGCCCTGAGCGAGCAGAACCCGGCCATGCCAAGCGGCGTGATGGCCGCCTCGGAGCCGCCGGTGACGACGATGTCGGCGTCCCCGTGGCGGATGGACCGGAGCGCCATGGCGATGGCGTGTGCCGCCGAGGCGCAGGCCGACGCCGTGACGAAGTTGACGCCTCGGAGGCCGAACGCCATGGAGATGTGACCGGAGATCGCGTTCATCATGAGCTTCGGGACGAGGAAGGGGGACACGCGGTCGGGTCCCTTCTCGAGGAGGCGGCGGTGCTGCTCTTCGATCTCGAGGAGTCCGCCGATGCCTGAGCCGAGTATCGCTCCGGCCCGATCGAGTTGCACCCGCGACATGTCGAGACCGGAGTCGCGAACGGCCTGGTGCGCCGCGACGAGGGCGAGCTGGGTGAAGCGGTCGAGCTTGCGGGCCTCCGCCGGCTTCAGGATCACGCCGGGGTCGAAGGTGGGGATCTCGCCGGCGATGCGGGTCGAGTGGCCCGAGGCGTCGAAGGACGTGAGCGGTCCGATGCCGTTGCGGCCGGCGAGAAGGCCGTCCCACGTGGAAGTGACGTCGGGGCCGAGGGGCGTGACGGCGCCCACGCCGGTGACGACGGCGCGGCGGGCAGGCTCGGACATGCGGCTCCTTCCGGCCGGGGCCGTCACGGGGACGGGCCGGCTTCACCGCCGCCGCATCGCGGAGCGCCCGACGCCCCGGGCGCGGGGCGTCTCCCGATGGCGGTGCGGACTACTTCCCCTTGGCGTTTTCCCTGATGTACTTGATGGCGTCGCCGACGGTCTGGATCTTCTCGGCATCCTCGTCGGGGATGTTGAGTTCGAACTTCTCCTCGAACTCCATGACGAGCTCGACCGTGTCAAGGGAATCGGCGCCGAGATCGTTGATGAAGGACGTCTCGTGCTTGATCTTGTCGCGGGTCGCGCCCATCTGCTCGCACACGATCTCGATGACCCGGCTCTCGATGTCCTGGCTTTCGCCCATGTCTCTTGTTCCTCATCCACGCTCTGGCCGGCGGGGGCCGTGATCCGGAATCGGTCCTCGGGCTGGCCGCGGTCCCCGTTCCCGGAGAGAGCCCCGGAGGGGTCGCGGCCGCTGTCCACCGTGAACCGTAGTCTGTCCCCGGGGGTCGGCGGCGAGCGGCCGGCAGTGTATCAAAGGCCACCCCCCTGAAAAGCCCGCCCGGGGCGGGCCGGCCGCCCTGCCCGTTCGAGGGATCAGAGCGTGAGGCCGCCGTCGACGACGAGGATGGCGCCCGTGACGTAGGCTGCCTGTTCCGACGCGAGCCACACCACGGCTCCGGCGATGTCGGCCGGACTGCCGAGGCGGCCGAGGGGGATGCGTGACTCGATTTCCGCCCTGTTCTTCTCGACGAGGCCGGCCGTCATGTCCGTGGCGACGAATCCGGGGGCGACGGCGTTCACCGTGACGCCCCGTCCCGCGAACTCGAGAGCAAGCGACCGGGTCATGGCGATGAGCCCGCCCTTGCTGGCGGCGTAGTTGGCCTGGCCCGCGTTGCCCGTGAGCCCGACGACGGAGGCGACGTTGACGATGCGCGCGCCCTTTTCGCGGAGCAACGATCGGGCGAGGGCCCTCGTGAAATGGAACGCTCCCTTCAGGTTCACCGCGAGAACCCGGTCGAAATCCTCGTCCGACATGCGCAGGAGGAGTCCATCGCGTGTGATTCCGGCGTTGTTGACGAGGATCTGGACCGGCCCCATGTCCGCGAGGATCGTCCGGACCGCGGCATCGACCTCCGCGGCGGAAGCCACGTCGACGCCGAAGGCCCGGGCCTCGACGCCGGCAGCCGCGGCCAGATCTGCCGTCTCGCGGGCCGAGGCCTCCGTGTAGGCCACGGCGGCGAAGGAGACGCCCTCCCCCGCGAGCGAGAGGGCAATGGCCCGGCCGATGCCGCGACTCGCACCCGTGACGATGGCTCTGCGTCCGCTGATGCCGAGGTCCATGGCTTCTCCTCCGTGATGCCGGCTCAGAAGGCGCCGATGTCCGCCGCCGTGGCCGCCGGCCGGCAGACGGCCGACGCGTCGGCCCGGCGGAGCAGGCCCGCCAGGACGGTGCCGGGCCCCGGTTCGACGTACTGGCGGATCCCTTCCCGGACGAGGGCCTCGAGGATCGTCTGGAAGAGCACGGGTTTCACGACCTGGGCGCCGAGAGCGCGGCGGATCTCCGCAGGGTCCCAGAGGCGCCCGCCGGTGACGTTCGTGTAGAACGGCGCCGCCGGCGGCCGGATCTCCGTGGCCTCGAGGTACGGAAGGAGGCTCTCGGCGGCGGAGGCCATGAGGGGCGAGTGGAAGGCTCCCGCGACCGGGAGCCGGAGCGCGCGGCGGATGCCGAAGCCGGAGGCCTGCGCCGCGGCCCGATCGATGGCGGCGGCCGATCCTGAGATGACCACCTGGCCCGGCGCGAGGAGGTTGGCCACCTCGAGGATATCCGCTCCCCGTGCGGCATCACAGAGACTCGTGGCCTGCTGCCGGTCGGCCCCGACGAGGGCGAGCATGCCCGACGGGGCCATGTCGGAAGCCTCCTGCATGAGCCGGCCGCGCTCGCGCACGAGGCGGAGTCCCGCTTCGAAGGTCATCGCGCCGGTGTGGACGAGAGCCGTGTACTCGCCGAGGGAGAGTCCCGCGGCGGCGGCGGCGGGCGGCAGGGCGCCGCGCTCCCGGAGCGCCTCGATGCAGGCCAGGGACGTGACGAAGATCGCCGGCTGCTGGTTCACTGTGAGCGTGAGTTCGGCGTCGGGGCCCTGAAAGCAGATGCTCGACAGGGGAACGCCGAGGATCGCGTCGGCCCGGTCGAAGAGGTCTCGGGCGCGGGACGAGGCGGCGGCGACGTCGGCTCCCATGCCGGTGCGTTGGGCGCCCTGTCCGGGAAAGAGGAAGGCTGCGGGTTCCGGCATGGCGGATCTCCCTCCGTCACCAGCGAAGGAGCGAAGATCCCCAGGTGAGCCCGGCACCGAATGCGACCATGGAGACGAGCTTCCCCTCCACGACGCGGCCCGTGCGAACAGCCTCGTCGAGGGCGATGGGGATGGACGCTGCCGATGTGTTGCCGTAGCGGTCGAGGTTGACCTGGACGCGGTCCATGTCGATGTCGAGCTTCTTGATGGCGGCCTCGATGATCCTGAGGTTCACCTGGTGCGGCACGATGAGGCCGATGTCGGCGCAGGTGCATCCCACCCGCTTCACGCTCTCGACCACGAGCTCGCGGAACTTCTCCACCGCGAAGCGGAACACCTCGCGCCCGCGGAGCTGCATGAGGTTCGAGCGGTCCTCGAGGACGTCGTGGGAGACCGGACGCCGGGAGCCGCCGGAGGGGACGATCATGATGTCGGCGCCGGAACCGTCGATCCGGACGAAGTGATCGAGGATCTCGCCCCGCGGCGCATCGCGGGCGAGGAACACGGCGCCGGCCCCGTCGCCGAAGAGGATGCAGGAGGCCCTGTCCCGGTAGTTCGTGATGGAGGAGATGACCTCCGCCCCGATGACGAGGGCGTTGGCGAAGCGCCCCGACTGGATGAGGGCATGGCCGGTCATGAGAGCGTTGATGTAGCCGGAGCAGGCGGCGGAGACGTCGAAGCCGCCGGCGTTCCGTGCCCCGAGGGCGTGCTGAACGAGGCAGGCGGTCGAAGGGAAGACGTGGTCCGGGGTGATCGTGGCGACGATGATGAGCTCGACGTCCTCCGCCGGAACGCCGGCCATCTCGAGGGCGCGCCGGGCGGCGACGATGGCCAGATCGGAGGTCGCCTGTCCCGGCGCGGCAATGCGGCGCTCCCGCATCCCCGTCCGGGTGAAGATCCACTCATCGGAGGTGTCGACGAGGCGTTCGAGGTCGGCGTTGGTGAGGCGGCGCTCCGGGACGCAGGAACCCGTGCCGAGGATTCCGATGCGGGATGGCAAGGTCGACGTCATGGCGAGTCCTCGCCCCCGTTGCGGGGAGGGGCAACCCCTCCGGCGCCGCCCGTCATGCGACCGGGCTCGCCGCGAGTCCTTCCATCATGTGCTGGACGAGGCGATCCGTCACGAGACGTCGCGTGACCCGGAGGGCGCTGCGGATGGCCCGGGCGTCCGACCGGCCGTGGGAGATCATGCAGAGTCCGTTGACCCCGAGAAGCGGAGCTGCACCGTACTCGGCGTAGTCGTGCTCATTCTGAAAGCGGGCCAGGAACCGCCCCACCACGGACTGGTCCGCGGGATTCGCGGCCGTGAGATCGTCCCGGAGCCGGCGGAAGAACGCCTCGGAGAGGCCCTCGGCCACCTTGAGGACGACGTTGCCGACGAAACCCTCGCAGACGATGACGTCGCAGGTGCCGTTGAAGACGTTGTTCCCTTCGATGTGCCCGATGAAGTTGAGCGTGGACCGCGCGTAGAGCTCGCGGGTCTCCCGGACGAGATCGTTGCCCTTCTGATCCTCCGTCCCGATGTTGAGGAGGCCGATCGTGGGATTGGGCTTCCCGAGAAGCCTCCGGCTGTATTCCGCGGCCATGACCCCGTAGTGGAAGAGATGGAGCGGCTTGCAGTAGATGTTGGCGCCCACGTCGATCATGACGGCGACGCCGGACCCAGAGGGCAGGGCCACGGCGATGCCGGGGCGGCGCACGCCGGGCAGGAGACGGAGGACGAGCGTGGCGGCGGCCACGGCTCCTCCGGTGCTGCCCGCACTCACCATGGCGGCGGCTTCTCCGTCGCGTACCATCTCGGCGCAGCGCTGGATCGAGGAGTCCTTCCGGCGCCGGAAGGACTCGGCGGGGTTCTCGTCGCAGCCGATGACGTCGCGCGCGTCGCGGACGGTCACGCGGTCGGCAGGTGCTCCCGCGGCGGCGAGGAGGGGTTCGATCTCCTCGCGACGTCCCACCAGGGCCACGGCCATGGCGGGGTCCTCCCTGAGGGCGTCGCAGGCTCCGGTCACGATCTCACCGGGGGCGCGGTCGCCGCCCATGGCATCGAGGGCAATGATCTGGGTCATGATGAAGGGGTGGGGCCTGGTCGCCTCCGGCGGCGTGACGCTGGCGGGCGACCTACCCCTCGATCTTCAGGACGTCCCGGCCCCGGTAGTACCCGCAATTGGCGCACACGACATGGCGGCGTACGGCCTGCCCACACCGCGAGCAGCGGTTCAGCGTGACGGGCTTCACCTTGTTGTGTCCGGCGCGGCGCTTGGCCTGACGGGATCGGGACTGGCGTCGTTTCGGGACAGCCACGGGCGACTCCTTGCGGCGGGGCGGTGTTTCCGGTGCTCACCGGCGACGGTGGGCGAAGCCGGAACTGTATCCGCCCCCGCTGAGTTGACAAGCGCCGGCTGCGGTTCAGCCGCCGGCGCGGGCTCCCTGGGTCTTCTGAGGACGACGCGCGTCGGGGGCGTCCTTCGGTGCCGGTGCCGGTGCGGCCGCCGGCTCCGCCTCGGGTTTCGGACGCAGGCGTTCGAGCACGGCGTCCCGGATGGCGTCGCGCACGGCGGGATTCTCCTTCAGGAACGCGCGGGCGCGCTCGCGACCCTGCCCGAGCCGGTGCTCGCCGAAGGAGTACCAGGTGCCCGTGCGGTCGAGGATCTTCTGGGCCTCGGCGAGGTCGAGGAGGTCTCCCTCGAAGGAGATGCCTTCGGAGTAGAGGACATCGAATTCCGTGATCCGGAACGGCGGCGCGACCTTGTTCTTCACGACCGAGACCTTGACCCGGCCCCCGATGGTCTCCTCCCCCTCCTTGAGCCGGCCGATCTTGCGGATGTCGAGGCGAACCGAGGAGTAGAACTTGAGCGCGCGGCCGCCGGGCGTCGTCTCGGGGCTGCCGAACATGACCCCGATCTTCTCGCGGAGCTGATTGATGAAGACGAGGCAGGTCCGGGAGCGGGCCACCGCGGCCGTGAGCTTGCGGAGGGCCTGAGACATGAGGCGGGCCTGGAGGCCCACGTGGGCATCCCCCATCTCGCCCTCGATCTCGGCCTTCGGCACGAGCGCGGCCACCGAGTCGATGACGATGATGTCGACGGCGTTGCTGCGCACGAGGATCTCGGCGATCTCGAGCGCCTGCTCGCCGGTGTCGGGCTGCGACACGAGCAGGTTCTCGAACTGGACCCCGAGGCGGCGCGCGTAGCTCGGGTCGAGTGCGTGCTCGGCATCGATGAACGCCGCGACGCCGCCGGTGCGCTGGGCGTTGGCGACGACGTGGAGGGTAAGGGTCGTCTTCCCCGAGGACTCGGGGCCGAAGATCTCCACGATGCGGCCGCGAGGGAGCCCGCCGCAGCCGATCGCGAGGTCGAGGGAGAGTGCGCCCGTCGAGATGCCCTCGACGGGGAGGATGCGCTGCTCCCCCATGCGCATGATGGCGCCCTTGCCGTGGTTCTTCTCGATCTGGGAGATGGCGAACTCGAGGGCCTGAGCCCTCCTCTCGCCGTCGTTGTCCTGTTTCGTGGCCATGAGCCCGTCCTTGACCGGGGTGGGACGTGCGCGGGTCTTCGGGACCGGGGAAACCGCCGGCCCCATTCTAGTCAATCCTCCGGCTCCGGAACAGGGGGGGCTCCGGTCCCGAGCAGCAGCCGGGCCACGACAGCGTGCTCCGCACCCCCGGGCGAGAGGTGGCTCTCCATGAGGGCGATTGCGCCAGCCGTGAAGGCGCCGAAATCCTCGTCCGCCCCGGCCCGGACGGCGACTAGAAGGCGATCGGCACCCCTTCCCGACCGGACCCGGCCGAGGGTGACGTGCGGCACGAAGGGGCGGCGTTCAGGTTGATGCCCGAGGGGCTCGAGGAGCCGATCGAGACGTGCCGCCAGCGCCCGGAGGGCATCGAGGTCGCCGGCGAGACCTGCGAAGACCACGCGCGGGGGGCGGGAGGGAGGGAAGACGCCGAGACCGTGGACGGAGAGTCTCAGCGGCTCGCCCGCCGCGGCCGCCTCGCGGACGGCGGCCACGGTGTCCATGACGCAGGAGTCCTCCACGTCCCCGAGGAAGCGGAGGGTGAGGTGGAGGTTCCGGGGCGGGACGAATCGCACGTCGGCCCCCGTCCTCTCGAGGCCCCGGATGCGGCGCCCGAGGGCTTCCGTGAGGGGCTTCGGGAGGAGGCAGGCGATGAAGAGCCGGAGCCGGTGGGGCATGGTTCGCGGGGTTTCCGCGCCGGGGGTTTCCGGCGGGGCCCGGGCTCAGACCCGGACGAACTCCACGAGATCGGCGACCCGCCGCCGCACATCGTCGGCGGTGACGGCGACCAGCCGGTCGAGGCTGAAGTCCTCGACGCAGAACGATGCGAGCACGGTGCCGTAGAGCATGGCATCGCGCAGCCCCCGCGGGGAGAGATCGCGCGTCCCGGAGAGGCGCGCCATGACGCCGGCGGCGAAGGTGTCTCCGGCCCCCGTGGGATCGCGGACATCCGTGAGTGGAAAGGCCGGCAGGGCGAAGTAGCGGTCGTCGTGGAGGAGCACGGCTCCGTGTTCGCCCTTCTTCACGATGAGGATCGACGGCCCCATGGCCCGGATCTGGCGCATGGCGGAGATGAGGTTCTGGTCGTGGGCCAGGGCTCGGGCCTCCTCATCGTTGAGGATGAGCCCGTTCACACGGGGCAGGAGCTCGAGGAGCCGGTCCCTCGCCGTGTCGATCCAGAGGTTCATCGTGTCGAGAAGGACGAAGGCCGGGGCCGGGAGCTGATCCCGAACATGGTTCTGGGTGACGGGATCGCCGTTCGCGAGGAAGACGAAGTGGCTGTCGCGGAAGGCGGCGGGAAGCGTCGGGCGGAAGCTTCCGAGGACATTGAGATCCGTCCAGAGGGTCTCGCGGACGTCCATGCGTGGCTCATATCGGCCCGCCCAGCGGAATGTCTTCCCGTCGGGGACGCGCTCGAGCCCCGCGAGGTCGATGTCGCGCGAGGAGAAGAGATGCACGTGTTCCTGCGGGAAATCCGCGCCGATGGCCGCCACGAGGCGGACGCGCGTGAGGACGGAGGCGGCCACGGCGAAGTACGAGCAGGAGCCGCCGAGGACGTTCTCGCGGTGGCCGCAGGGGGTGGTCACCGTGTCGAGTGCGACGGAGCCGACGACGAGAAGGGACATGGGGTGCTCCGGTCAGGGGTGGAGAGCGGCGTCGGCGGGGATCGCTGCCGGCGGCCGCCGGCGCTCGGCCACGAGGAAGATGCCGCCGAGCAGGCTGAGGAGAAGAGCCGACGTGCGCGTCAGGATCGAAAGGCCCACGGTGAGGTTGAGATCGGCGACTCCGATCATGCTGAAGAAGAACCAGTAGGCGGCCTCGCCGATCCCCCACCCTCCCGGCAGGAGCGGAAGGGAACTCACGATGAGGATGATGGGGACCGTGGCCGCGTACTGCGCCG
>CAYQRN010000017.1:0-33728 GCA_964419995.1 uncultured Planctomycetia bacterium | reverse complement strand
TCGTGGGTCGCGACGGACTGGATGTCCTGGCGCGTCGCGGTCCCGAGGGTCGAGAACAGCACCGCCGGGTTGAAGACCATGTCCGTCTCGGTGATCGCGTAGGTGCCGGTGCTGTAGAAGTACACCTCGACGGCCGTGGCTCCGCCCACGAGGGAGATGTTCGTGGCGGTGCTCGCGAAGGTGACGAGGTTCGTCCCGTCGGAGCCGGCGCTGGCCGTGGCGGTGGCGCTGCCGCTCGTGAACGTGAGACCCGTGGAGGCGCCGATGGTCGCGATGGCGGCATCGACGGCGCCCACGGGGTCGCTGCCGGCCTCGACGTTCGACGGTCCCGAGGCCGTGAGGGTGTTGTGCTTGTACGTGATCGTGGCGCCCGCCGGCCACGCGATCGTCACGGGGCTGCCCGCCGACAGGACGAGGGACGGCACGTAGCCGGAGGCGAGGAACGCCGGCGCCGCGACGCAGGCGGCGACGAGCGCGATGCGGGCGGCACTCATCGGCCACCTCCCGCCGGGGCCACCGCCAGGTCGCGGACGCGGCGCCGGAGAAGATCGAGATCGATGGCCCGCGCGCTGTCGGGCTCGGGGAAGTACGCCGCGATGACGGCGCGGCAGGGCGGGACCGCCACGGCGCGCCCGGCGCTGTCGCGGCCCACCGTGAAGCGGCCCTGGTGCCAGCCGTGGGTGCGCCACTGTCCGAGGACGTCGCGCCGGAGGAACAGCACGACGTCCTCGCCCGGCTGGTAGCGGGGAGCGCCGGCCACGACCATCCCCGAATCGCCGACGGCGCCGCCGGGCTCGACCACGGATAGGAACCCCGTGACGCTGCCCTTCCACGTCTCTTCGATCCGCACGAGATTCGCGGTCCAGATGAGAGTCCGGTCGGCGTTCCAGGCGGCCCGGGTCTCGATGACCCTGGCCCTGACGATGGCCTCGGCCTCCCGCGAAAGTTCTCTGAGATCCTTCGGGATCACGTCCGTGGCGTTCACCCCGACGACCGGAAAGGCCAGAGCCAGGAGCCCGGCCACGATCCCTGCGCTTCGTCGCATGCGGCGCTTCCTCCTCGGGATCCGGGAAGCCTGGATGGCCATCCGCGTTCCCTGCGGCCGATGATACCGCAGCGCGGTCCCGGAACATGGGGCAAACAGGCGCCGGGGTCGGGGAGGGGGCGGGAGACCGGAGGAGCGCGGAGCGGTCCCGGCGGGATGCTCCCCGGGACGGCGCCCCGCGCCTTGAAGGCCGTCTACTCCCGGCGGGAGAAGCTCGTGAGCTGGAAGTTGATTCCGTCGAGCGTCTTCTCGACCAGGCTCCGATCGAGATCGGCGCCGTTCTTCATCGTGACGAGGGCGACCTTCTTCTCGAAGTCCACCTCCGCGGTGGCGACGTTCGCGAGTCCGGCGAGGGTCTCACGGACCCTCTTCGCGCAGGACTGCGCTCACTTCATCCCGCCGATGCCGGCGATGAACACGGCTTCCGCCCGGGGCTCGCGGCACTCGAACGCCGTGACCTCGTAGTTCTTCGCCTTGAGGGCGGACACGACGGTGTCCTTCGCGAGGGAGGCTCCGCCCTTCATGGTGATCGCGGCGGTCTTCTTCGCGAAATCGACCTCCACGGCGGCAACGTTCTCGAGCGTGAGGAGGGTCTCACGGACCCTCTTCGTGCAACCCACGCCTCAGGTCATCCCGCCGACGGTGGCGATGTAGACCGCCTCGCCGCGGGGCTTCCGTGCCTCGAAGCTCGTGACCTGAAAGCCCTTCTCCTCGAGCGCCGCAACGGCAACGTCCTTCGAGAGTGTGGCGCCCTCCTTCATGGCGACCACGGCGGTCTTCCTTGCGAAGTCGACTTCGACCTTCGCGACGTTCTCGAGTCCCTGGAGGGTCTCACGGACCCTCTTCGTGCAGCTCACCCCTCAGGTCATGCCCGACACGCCGATCACGTACGACGGGCCGTCCGCGGGGGCGGCGACCGCTGGCGTGATCGACGGGGCGGTGACGAGGGCGAGCGCCAACAGAGCGACCACTGACGGACGCATCATCTGGCCTCCTCGCGACATCCTCAAAGCAGCTCGGGGCCGACACCGGCCCCGTCGAAGCATGATAAACGCCATGTTTCCGAAACCTATTCCGCCGGAGCGCGGAATGGATGTGGTGCTGCCGCAAACCTCTCAGGCCATGAGGTTTGAAGTTATTCCGCGCCGGATCAGCGCGACTGCCGGAGCTCGCGCCATGCGATCGCGTGCAGGAGGCTCCCGAACCCGAGTCCCGCCACGGCCCGTTCGAGGTGCGGGCGCGCGAGCGCGGCCCGACCCTCGGCGAGCCGCGAGAAGGCGAGCGCGAGGTGCGCCTCGGCCTCCGCGGTCGGGTGGAGGAGGCCGGCCCACCGCGTATTCCGGAAGAGCTCGGCCGGGAGTTCCGCGAAGGCCCGGACGAAGTCCCCGCCTCCGATCTCGTCGGAGAGGAAGGCCGCCAGCGCCCTCGCCCGCTGGTCATCCCCGGGCGCGCCGGCCGGCCAGGCCTCGGGGACGCGTGTCGACGGTGGCGGCAGCGGGCGCCGCGGCAGAAGATCGAGAAACGCATCTTCGAATCCCGGCCGGGGATCGGGAGGCGCCGCGCCGCCGAAGGCGTCCTCCGCGAGCAGGTTCCGCAGGACGCGGGCGACGTCCCTGCGAGCGGGGGCGTCGGCCGCTGTGCGGACGGCGAGCAGCGCGTCCGCGATCCACCCGTCCTGCTCGAGGAGCGGGAGGAGGCGCCCGCCCGCCTCCCCGCTCCGCCCCGCGAGGATGTCGGCGAGGGCCCGGAAGGTGGGCGCGTCGGCGTCGTCCTCTCCCGCGCCTTCGACAGACCGCAGGAGGGCCTCTGCGTCGCCCTGCATGACGAGGATCCCGCGCCGCTCGTGGAGGAGGAGGGAGGAATCGCCCGCGGCCTCGGCGGCCTCCTCGAGGACGCGAAGGGCGCGATCGAGGTCGTCGAGTCCCGCAAAGACGGCGGCACGGCGCAGCGCCACGGCCTCCGACGGTTCGTCCGCGAGGTCGAGGGCCTCGAGAGCCAGGTCCCGGTCGCCGCCCGCCAGGGCCGCCTCGGCCACGTCGAGAAGGATCCAGGTGCGGAACGGTCCCGTCTCCTCCGCCGCTGTCCGCAGTCCGAGGGTCCCCATGGCCCGCCGGGCGAGGGCCGCAGCGCGGCCGGAATCGCCGGCGAGGACGTGGGCGCGCATTGCGTCCACGAGGAGCGAGGGATCCGGCGAGGGGTCGGCGTGACGGAGGAACTCGGCGGGGCATCCCTCGGCGGCGAGGGTCCGGAGGTGGTGCGACGCGATCTCGCCGTCGCCCGGCGCCCGGCGCGCGGCCTCGCCGTGGAACTGGGCGGCGCGCTCCGTGTCGAGCCGCTCCGCGGCGACGACGCCCGCCTCGAACCACGGCTGCGGATCGGAGGGATGGAGCGCCGCGGCGCGGCGGAGGAGGCGCAGGGCCTCCGGGGCTGCCCGGTCGCGGGAGAGGGCGACGAGATCCGCCACCGCGGAGGATTCGGGCGCCGGTCCGGTTTCGGCGCGTGGCTCCGCGGGGGCTGGTTCGTCGAGTCGCCGCCGGGCCAGCGCCAGGAGAGGCGAGCGCGCGGGAACGCGCGCGGCGCCGGCGCGGAGCAGGGCGAGCGCGGCGTCGCGATTCGCTCCGGCATCGAGAGTGAGGCCGACCATCAGCTCGGCCATGCGCCCGGGGCGGCCCTCCTCGAACTCGCGGCGCTCGCAGCGGGCCGCAAAGACCTCGGCCGCCAGGGCGCCCTGCCAGTAGGCGTGGAGGAGCCCACAGCGGGCCCGGGACGTTTCGACCCCGCTCGCCTCGCCGCCGCCCCGAGCCTCCGTCCGGTCCGGCGGCACGACGCGCGTGGAGATCTCGTAGAAGGGATCTCCCGCCACGACATCCGGCGACTCCGCCGCCCCTCCCGGCAGGAGCGCGGCGCGGAGGTCGGCGTCGTCAGGTTCCGCGAGGGCTTCACCGAGGGCAGACACGATGGCGCCCCGGGCGTCGGGCTCCGCCGCAAGCCTCATCATCCACGCCTCCGGAGCGAGGGGCGCCTCGTCGAGAACAGCGTCGATGAGCTCGAGGACGCCCCGCTGCTGGCCCGCCGCGAGGCCGCCGGCCGCCGCCCTGAGGTGCGTGACGAGCGGCGCGTCAGGGCTGTCGAAGATGCGTCCGGAGAGGGTGAGGCAGCGGCCCTGGAGCAGCAGGGCGGCGTCCGTCAGGTCGCGGGCGCCGGCGGGGTCGCAAAGCGCGAGATCCTGGAGGAGACCCCGGGCGGCGCCGAAGTCGCCGAGGCGGCAGGCCGTGTCGATCGCGTCGCGCGTCGCGTCGTGGTGCCGGGGCGTGCCGGGCGTGGAGAGGGTCCGGAGGATCCGCAGATCCTCGGCCGCCTCCGCGAGCCGTCCGAGGCGGCGGAAGGCTCCGGCTCGCATCGCCCGCGGCTCCGGCGCGCGCGGGTCCGACCGGAGCGCGCGCGTGAGGGGGTCCACGGCCTCGCCGTCCCGTCCCTCGCGGACGTGGGCGGCGCCGAGCCTCGCGTGGTGCACGGCGTTCCCCGGCTCGAGGAACACGATTCCCCGGGCGGCGGCCGTGGCCTCGGCGTGCCGGCCGAGCCGGACGAGGATGTCGTGGTGGCGGAGGGCGATCTCGAGCCGCTCCGGGCCGGCTGGCCGCTCGAGGGCGTACTCGCAGAACTGGGCGGCGCGCGCGAGGCGGCCGCCGGCCTCGAGGGCGCGGGCCGCGCGGAACCACCCCTCGGGGCTCAGGGGATCGGCGTCCGTGAGGCGGCGCGCCTCGTGGAGAACGGGGTCCGCGGGGCCGGAGGAGCGGCCGCTCTCCTGGGCCGAGGCGGCGACGGCCGCGAGGAGGAGCCCCGTGAGGGCGCGGGCCGTCACGGCTGGCCGCCGCCCTCCGCCGCGAGGGCGGCGCAGAAGGCGTCCTGCACCTCCACGGCGACGCGCTCCGGGGCGAGGAACCCGTTCATGAGGATCGAGAAGATGAGGACATCTCCCGAGACTGTCTCGACGTAGCCCGAGAGGGCCTTCACGCTCGTGAGCGTTCCCGTCTTGGCAGAGACCCGGCCCTCGGCCGCGGAGCCTCGCATGCGTCCCGCGAGGGTTCCGTCGCGACCGGCCACGGGAAGGGCGGGGAGGAAGTCCCGGAAGTTGGCCGTGGCGCGCACGGCGCGGAGGAGTTCGGTGAGGAAGCGCGCCGAGAGGAGGTTCATGCGCGAGAGGCCGGAACCGTCCGCGAGGCGATGCGGATGGGACGCGACGCCGAGATCCTCGAGGACGCGCTCGATGCGGGAGCGACCGGCCTCGAAGGTGCGGGGTGCGCCGCCTTCCGCGGCGAGGGCCCGCGCCAGCATCTCTCCGTAGTTGTTCTGGCTCCGCTTCAGGAAGACCCGGAGGATCTCGCGGAGCGGGGCGGAGGCGTGGGACGCGAGGCGCTGCTTGCCGGACCGGCGCAGGGCTTCGCGTTCCCCGGGCGTGAGATCGTCGATGTCGATGGCGCGGCCGCGGACGTCGATGCCGCGTTCCCGGAGGGCACACCGGAGCGCTGCCGCGAAGTGGAGCGTGGGGTTGCGGACGGCCACGGTCAGGGTCTCTCGCGCGCCCTCCGGCGGGAGGGGGCCCTCGATGTACAGGTCGTCGCTGCCCTCCCGGCGGCCTGCGCGCAGCCGCGCGCCGGCGGGGGCACCGTCGCCCGGAGGCGCGAAGCTCGTCACGATGCGGCCGAGGTCCGAGACCGGCGACCGCTCGACCCGGGGGCCGCCGGCGTCACCCTCGCGGCGGTGGACCAGGAGGGTCACGGTCCCGTCGTGGAGCGTGAGCGCCGAGATGGGCACCGACCACGGTTCGGTCATGTCGTCCCACGGCCATCCCTGGCCCCACGCGACATCGTCGAAGAGGTCGTCGTCGCCGACGATATCGCCGGTGACGGTGGTGATGCCCCGGTCGCGGAGGGCCGCGGCGAAGGCGTCGAAGAGCGAGGCCTCGGCGGTGCCGGAGAGGGCGGGACCGAGGGAGGGGTCGCCCCCTCCGGTGACGACGAGGTGGCCTTCGAGTGTCGGGGCGCGAAGGGAACCCGCGGCCGAGAGCTCCGTTTCGAAGACGTGATCCGGACCGAGGACGTCGAGGGCGGCCACCGCCGTGACGACCTTCAGGTTCGAGGCGGGAAGGAGCAGGATGTCGGCATTGCGGGAGTAGATCTCGCCGCCGTCCTCGGCGCGGATCACCCGCGCCGCCACCATGGCGCCGGAGAGTCGCCGGTCCGAGAGGATCTGATCGAGCGTCTCCGGGAGGGGCATGCTCCCCGTGGCTGCCGCCGGCGCCTCCTCGGCCCCCCCCGGAACCGGCGTCCCGGGGGACGAGCAGGCGGGTCCCGCCGCGGCGGGCAGAAGGAGCAGCAGGAAACGGGCGAGGAGCCGAGGAGGCAGGTCGATGTGTCGCCGCCGCATGGAGCGCATCCTATCAGCCGCAGGCCGGCAGCGTCTGCCTCCGGTACCGCCGCGCCGGGAGGGGCCGCCCCGGAACCGGGAATCCCTTTTCGACGGCTGCGTGCTGCGCCATGATGGCCATCCCATGCAGCGTGGAATCTCCTGGTCCATCCTCTGTTCCTGCGTTCTGCTGGCGCCGATCGCAGCGCCGGTCCTGGATGCACAGGTGACGGTGCTCTCGAGCTTCGAGTCGCCCGCCGACCGGTACTCCGTCAATGTGAAGCACGAGATCACCGCCGAGGCCGAGTGGGTGAAGGACGGGACGCAGGGTCTCCGGTTCTTCGTGGACTCCGCCCGGTCCGAGGGCGGAGTGGCCTTCGCCGATCTGCCCGAGGGGACCTACGATGAGCTTGCGTTCTGGGTCCTGAACCCCGGCTCCGCCGACCGGCGCGTGTCCGTCCGCGTCGATGACCGGCGCTCCTCCGAGGGACCGAAGTGGTTCACGACCCGGACCGTGAAGCCGGGCTGGACGGAGGTCGTCATCGACCTCTCGGATCTCCGCATCGCCGCCACGGGACGCAGGGTCGATCCCTCGCGGCTCACGCGGCTGAACATCTACGTCTTCAAGCCGAAAGAGTCCTTCCCTCTCGGCCTCGACCACGTCCGCCTCCGGACGTTCGGGGCCGAGGGCCCGCCGGCGGACCAGGCGGGACGCGAGATCGGGCGGTTGTCCGCGTCGAAGGCAGACGCGGATCGCGTTGAGGCCGTGCTGCAGATGCGGTTCCTGCCGGAATCGGAGCGGCTCCGGCGGGCGCTCGAGGCGGCCTTCCCCGCCGTGGAGGACGTCAGGATCTTCAACGCCGCGGCGGCGGTCCTCGGGACCCTCCGGACGGGCGAGGCTGTTGCGCAGCTCATCGCGCGGTACGGGAAGCTCCGGGGAGCCGACCGGTTCCGGATGCTCGACGTCCTCGGGCGCGTCCGGCACGCCGACGCCACGGCATTTCTCCGGGAGCGGGCCGTCGAGGGCGGCTCGGCGGAGCGGACGGCGGCCGTGCGGGCCCTCGGTCGCTTCGGCGATCCCGACATCACCGACCTCATCACCGGGAAGGCCGCGGAGGGGACCTGGCAGGTTCGCTCGGCCGTCGTGGACGTCCTCGAGATCATCGGAGGGAAGGCAGCCATCGGCGGTCTCATCGAGATGCTCCGGACGGAGACCTCGGAGCGGGTCCGCGCCGACGAGGTCCGACTCCTCGGCACGATGACCGGAAACGATCTCGGCGCCGACGCGAAGGCCTGGGCCGAGTGGTGGGCCGTGGCGGGGCAGAAGCCCCTGCCGGAGTTGCGGCGCGGGCGCGCCGGCCGCTACGGAGGGCACGCCTCCTACTACGGCGTCCCCATCACGGGCGGACGGCTCGTCTTCCTCCTCGACATCAGCGGCAGCATGAACGCCGAGCTCAAGGAGCCGAAGACGCTCGAGTACATCCGGAAGACCTCCCACCTGCGCGACCGGAACATCCGCACGCGGCTCGATCTCGCGAAGCTCGAGCTCGCCCACGCCATCGAGGGCCTGCCGGAGAAGACGCTCTTCGAGGTCATCTACTTCAACGACGGCGTCAACCGGCTGAACCGGGAGGGCCTCGTGCCGGCGGACCGCAGCAACCGGGACCGGGTGATCAAGCGGGTCCTGAACCTCGGCGGTGGGGACGCCACGAACATCCACGGGGCCCTCACCACCGCTTTCCACCTCGAGAAGGACCCGGCGTCCGACTTCGACCGGAGCGTGGACACGATCTTCCTCCTCACGGACGGCTATCCCTCGGCGGGGTCCATCCGGAATGCCGCCCACCTCGCCGATGACATCGCCGACCGCAACCGATCCCGCTCGATCCGGATCCACGCGATCAACGTCGGCGAGGCCGACCCGAGGCTCCTCCGCCGCCTCGCGCAGGAGTCCGGCGGGGAGTTCGTGAACTTCGGCGTCAAGGACTGAGGTCGCTCCCCCCCGCGGAACTCAGGCCGGGCCGTCCGGCTCCGTCATGCGGGCCGCCTCGCTCCGGCGGCGCTCCGGGGACCAGTCGAGGATGTCGCCCATGGCGTCGGCGACGGCGATGACGTCGTCCTCCGAGAGTCGCGAGAGGAGGGAGCGGGCCGTTCGCCGCCGCAGAAAGTCGTCGGGGTGGATGGCCCACTCGTGGCGGACGGCGAAGCGGAGCTCCGCGCCCGTTTCGGGGATGCCGGGGGCGATGGGCTCGGCGAGGCGGCGGGAGAGCTTCATGTAGTCGAAGACCTGCCGCGCGCGGCTTCCCGACGTCTGGACGATGCGGCGCGCCGCTTCCCTCGGGAGACCGAACTCGCGGGATCGAGCCTCGATCTCCGAGTCGATGGCGTGCGGCTCGAAGGCGACGGCGCCGCCCGGAAGGGGCGTGGTGGCCGAGAGCGTGCCGTCGTCGAGGCGCGCCCCGATGCGGGCGGCCGCCTTCGCGAGAGCCTCCCGGGCGATGAGGCGGAAGGTCGTGAGCTTGCCGCCCGCGATGTGGACGACGCCGCGGGGCTCCTCGAAGATGACCTGTTCGCGGGGGTTGTCCGAGGGGTGGCGCGCCGCGGACTGGACGAGGGTGCGCAGTCCGGCGAAGGCGCCGATGACGTCGCCGTGGTCGAGGCCCGGCGGCGCGAGGGCGCGATTCACTTCGGAGAGCAGGTAGCCCACGTCGGCCGGCGACGGCGCCTCGGAGCCCGGCGGGCCCGCGTGGTCCGTGTCCGTCGTGCCGATGAGCGTGACCCCCTTCCACGGGATCGCGAAGAAGACGCGGCCGTCGCTCCGCGCCGAGAGGAGGAGCGCGTGGCGCGCCAGGATGGGGCGGGTCGTGATGTGGACGCCCTTCGTGAGACGGACCTTCACCGTCGCCGGGACGGCCCCGCCGGCGGCCATGCCGCGGATGCGGTCGAGCCACGGACCCGCCGCGTCGATGACGGCGCGGGCGAAGAGGACGCCGCGGGTCTCCGTGCGGTGATCGAGGAACCCCACGCGGAAGCCGCTGCCGGCGTCGGGTTCGATGGAGACCGCTTCGCGGTAGTTGGCCACGGCGGCCCCGCGTCCGGCGGCGTCGAGAGCGCACTCGAGGGCGAGCCGCGCGTCGTCGGTCTGGAAGTCCGTGTAGGAGGCGCCGCCGCGGAGGCCGCCGGAAGCGAGGGCGGGTTCGAGGGCGAGCAGCTCGGCGGCGCTCCGGCCCTCGTGGCGGTACTCCGTGTGGGCCCGGGCGAGGCGGTCGTAGAGCCAGAGTCCGAGGCGCGTCTTGAGCCGGCCCCGCGGCGCGTCCCGCCAGATGGGAACGAGGAAGGGAAGGGGGCGCACGAGATGCGGCGCGAGACGGTGGAGGACGTGCCGCTCGCGGAGGGATTCGGCGACGAGCCGGAACTGGAAGGTCTCGAGGTAGCGGAGTCCGCCATGGACGAGCTTGCTCGAGCGGCTGCTCGTGCCGTGGGCGATGTCGCGGGCCTCGAGCAGGGCGACCGAAAGGCCCTGGAGCGCGGCCTCCCGCGCGGCTCCGGCGCCGAAGATGCCGCCTCCCACGATCGCCAGATCGAAGTTCCGGCCCGCCATCGCGGCGGCGTCAGCCGTCGTCATCCGCTCTGTCCCTCTGCGAGGGCCCGCGTGGTCGCGGGAGCCCGCTTCGCACCACCGCCGGACCCGGGGGCGGAGGCGCCGCCCTGGTCCACTGACGGAAAGTACTATCGAAACGCGACTTGAGGTTCATCTTCCCGCATCGAGGGCAAGGCGCCCCATGGTTTCTCTATCTGTTGGGGGGACGTTCCCCTGCCGGGCTGGCCGGCCGGGGCGGTCCTGCGACGCGAACGACCGGTTTTTCGGAGATCTCCTCACATGAATCTCAAGTCGATGAAGTCCGTCGCCCTGGCTGCGACGTTGAGCGCCACGATGTCTCTCACGTTGATCGCCCAGGGCACGGCGCCGCCTTCCGGTCCCCCGGGGGGAGCCCCGGCCGTTACCGGGCAGGCTCCGCTGGTGCCGCAGATACCCGAGGCCCCGGAGGGGACGCGCCCGGATGATCCGGCCGCGCAACCACCCGCCGACCCCGCCGCCGGCGGCGCGCCGGGCGCGGGGCAGGGTGCGGAAGGAAACGGGCAGGGTGGTCCGGCGGGACAGGCTCCCGCGGACGGAACGGCGCCGAGCCCGATGCGACCGGCTCAGGATGGCGCCGGGCAGGGCGGAAACGACGGCGGCGCACCGTCGGCTCAGGGTCAGGGCCAGGCTCCCGCGGCCGACGACACCGTCGTCGCTCCGGCGCCGAATCTGAGCCTCCCGCGCGACCCGCAGCCGGTCCTCCCGCACATCTGCGGCCAGCACTGCTGGCGCTGGATCGAGCCCGAGGCTCGCGTCATCCGGAAGAAGATCGTGATCCCGGAGGCGAAGGAGCTCGTCCCTGCGCCGTCCGAGGTGCGCTATGTCCGCGATAGCTGGGGCTACGTCGTGCCCGTGAACTTCGCGCCGGCCTGGCGCTGGGTGACGGTGCCGAGCCGCACGGCCACGGAGGAGTCGTACCAGATCGTGACTCCGGGCCGCTGGGTGCCGGGGTGCGCGCCGGCTCCCTCCGCATCGACCGCCAACTGAGCCCTCCGCGCGGGGAGAGGTCGGAAGCCGCCCGCGGGGCGGCTTCCGACTTTCCGCCGCCGGACATCGCGTCAGGGCGTAACGGGGGGTGGCGGGGTCCCCCGCAGCGCGCCCAGCATCCGGGCGAGGATCGCGGCGATGTTCCAGGCGTCGTCGCCGCCCCGGTGGTGGCGACCCTCGAGAGGCAGCTCGAGATGCTCGAGGGCGCGGGCCATCCCCATGAAGCGCGGGCGCCGCGTTGCGAGAGCGATGATCGTCTTCACGTTGACGTGCGACGCGCTGAAGGGGTAGGGGACGCCGAAGCGGGCGCACTGGCTCTCGAAGATCCGGCGGTCGAAGTCCCCGTAGCTCGCCCAGATTCGCAGTTCTGACGCATGCCGCGTCCGGAGGGCGTCGCAGGCCTCCGCGAAGGACATGCCCCGATCCGCCTCCTCGGGCGTGATGGAGGTGAGCGACGTGCAGAAAGGACCCACGCGCGAGACGGTCGGGCGGACCATGAGGCTCTCCCGGTCCTTCCTGAGCCCGGTCGCGATCTCGAGGGCGCAGATGCCGATCTCGATGATCTCCTGGGTCTCGCCGGGAGGTGGAGCGCCATCCCAGCAGGTGGCCTCCACGTCCACCACGAGAATGCAATCGAGGCGAAGCCGGGTCATGGAGACTCTCTCCGTGCGTGCTGCGGCGCCAGCCCGAGGCCGCCGCGAGTCTATCAACCGCCGGCGCCGGCGCCGGCCGGAGCCGGGCGGGGCCGCGCCGCGCGGGCGGACGGGCGGCGGTCTCGGCGGTCGTTGACGAACCGGATGCCCAGTGTGCGGCCGTGCGCCATGAGCCATGCGCTGGCCGGCGTCGGGCAGGTCGGCGGGCCCTCCGGCACGAGGGAGCCGCGGGCGAGGGACCGGAGCTCGTCCCTCGAGACGACGGTGTCCCGGAGCACGAGGCCCGCGAGGCCCGTGGCCGCGAGGAAGAGGGACGCGGGGACGGCGAAGAACCTCCGCCGGAGGCCGAGGGCCCGCGCCAGGAGCTCGAGCCAGCCCCGGAACGTGAATCGCTCCGGCCCCGCCGCCTCGGTGATGCCGCTGTCCCCCGCCTCGACGCGATCGGCGATGAGGCGTCCCACGTCGTCGAGGGTGACGGGCTGCACGGGGTGCTCGCCCTTCGGGACGGGAATCACGGGGGAGCGCCGGAGGAACCACGCCATGTTCCCCGTGAGCACGTCCTTCGGGCCCACCACGAGGGTGGGCCTGACCACGGCGTGGCTCCGGAAGGTCGCGGCGACGTGGGTATCGACACGGGCCTTGCCGGCGTAGTACGGGGAGGGCGAGTCGGGCGAGGCGTGGGTGACGCTCACCTGGACGAA
Source organism: uncultured Planctomycetia bacterium (assembly GCA_964419995.1). Classification (GTDB taxonomy): domain Bacteria; phylum Planctomycetota; family CAYQRN01; genus CAYQRN01. The sequence continues at coordinate 21,296 of CAYQRN010000017.1, read as the reverse complement.
GCGGGCGACGCCCGCGTCCCGGGCGGCCTCCGCGAGGAGGCGCGAGTTGGCGACGGCCTCCTCGAAGCCGGCCCCGTGGGAGGGAAGCCTCACCCAGTAGGTGTTCACGAAGGCCTCCGCGCCGGCGATGACGCCGCGGAGATACGAGGCGTGAAAGCGGAGGGGGTGGGCCGTGGCCACGGACGCCGAGGCCGCGGGGCGGTTCGTGAGGGTCACGACGCGCCAGCCCCGCGCGGCGAGGACGGCGGCCGCGGCGGCGCCGATGTTCCCGAAGGCTCCCGTGACGACGGCGGTCCGCGGCATGACCTCCATGGTGCCGGGCGGTCGACGCCGGACAAGGCGCGACGCAGCCGCCTCCGGGCCGGGATGTCCATATCCGATTATCGTGATAATCTGATGATATGGATGCCCTGCGGGAGCGGGCCCGGAAGCTCCGGGCCCTGGCCGGCGAGACCCGGCTCCGGATCCTGGCCGCCACGGCCGGGACTGAACTCTCCGTGTCCGAGCTCACCGGCGTGCTCAACATGGGCCAGTCGCGGGTCTCGGGCCATCTCGCGATCCTCCGGGAGGCCGGCCTCGTGAGCGCGCGCCGGGAGGGGGCGCGAACCCTCTACGCGGCGACGGAGGATCCGGCCGCGCATGCGCTCATGGACGGACTCGGGTCCGGGGGCGTGCTCGCGGCGGACGCCCGGGCCGTGGCCGCGATCCTCCGCGAGCGGCGGGCCGCGGCCCGGGCCGCGCGGGATGGCGCCCTCGGCGGCGGCGTTCCCGGGCGGACGTGGGAGGGGCTCGCGCGGGCGCTCCTCCATCTCCTGCCCCGGGGGCGGACGGCGGACGTGGGCATCGGCGAGGGGGACCTCACGCTCCTCCTCGCGAGAGTCTCCACGGAGCTCGTGGCCGTGGACATCTCGGAGACCGTGCTCCGCCGCGCGGCCGCCAAGGCGGAGCGGGAGGGTGTGCGGAACATCGCCTTCCGCCGGGGCGACGCGGGGCGGCTGCCGCTGGCGGACGGCGAGGTCGATCTCTGCGTCCTCTCCCAGATCCTCCACGGCCTCGACGAGCCCGGAGCGGCCGTGGCCGAGGCCTGGCGCGTCCTGAGACCTTCTGGCCGCGTCCTCGTCATGGATCTCCGCCGGCATCATGAGGAGGAGATCCGCCGCCGCCTCGGGCATCGCCATGCGGGATTCGAGGACAGGACTCTTCGCGCCATGCTCCGGAAGGCCGGGTTCGCGGACGTCGTCGTGGAGCGGGCGGCGCGCGATCGCGCCCCGCCGCATTTCATCTCGGTCCTCGCCGTGGGGAGGAAACCATGAGATCGCCGTTCCTCGACGCGCTCGAACGCCGTGTCCTCGTCCTCGACGGGGCCATGGGCACCATGATCCAGTCCCTCGGCCTTCCCCTCGCTGACTACCGGGGGCTCGAGAACTGCTCCGAGATCCTGAATCTCACGCGCCCCGACGCCATCGAGGCCATCCACGGCCGCTACCTGGACGCCGGGTGCGACGCCGTGGAGACGAACACGTTCGGGGCCAACCGGATCGTGCTCGGCGAGTTCGGTCTCGCCGACCGCGTCCGGGAGATCAACCGCGTGGCGGCGGAGATCGCGCGGGCGGCCACGGCTCCGCGGTCGTCCCGGGAGCGGCCGCGGTTCGTCATCGGTTCGGCGGGACCGGGCACGCGCCTGCCGAGCCTCGGACAGGTTTCGTGGGACGATCTGTTCGCGTCCTACCGAGAACAGGGCCTCGGTCTCCTCGACGGCGGCGTCGATGCCATCCTCGTCGAGACCTGCCAGGACCTCCTCCAGGCCCGCTGCGCCGTCGCCGCCATGCTCGACGCGATGGACGCGGCGGGGCGGAACGTGCCCTTGATCGCTCAGGTCACCATGGAGGCCGGGGGAACCATGCTCCTCGGGTCCGACATCGGCGCGGCCGTGACGGTCCTGTCCGCTTATCCCCTGGCCGCCCTCGGGATCAACTGCGCGACGGGGCCCCGGGAGATGAGCGGCCACGTGAAGCAGCTCGCCTCGCTGTCGCCGATGCCGGTCTCGGTCCTGCCCAACGCCGGCCTTCCGGAGCTCGTGGACGGCGCGACCCGCTATCCCCTCGGGCCTTCGGAGTTCGCCGACTGGCTCGTCCGGTTCGTCGAGGAGGACGGCGTCGGCATCGTGGGAGGGTGCTGCGGCTCCACCGTCGAGCACATCGAGGAGCTCGCCCGCCGCATCGGAGATCGCGCGCCGCGCCCGCGGCATCCGGACACGGCGCCGCGCGTCGCGAGCCTCTACACGTCCGTGACGCTCGAACAGGACGCCAGCGTCCTCATGATCGGCGAGCGGACGAACGCCAACGGATCGAAGCGCTTCCGCCGCCTCCTCGAGGCCGGCGATTTCGACGGCATCGTCGAGATGGCGCGGGAGCAGGTCGCCGAGGGGAGCCATGTCCTCGACGTCTGCACGGCCTACGTGGGCCGCGACGAGTCGGAAGACATGCGCCGCGTCGTCCGGCGCCTCGCCACGGAGGTGACGGCGCCCCTCATGATCGACAGCACGGAACCGGCGGTCATCGAGGCGGCGCTCCGGCTCGCGGGAGGCCGGTGCATCGTGAACTCCGTGAACTTCGAGGACGGCGAGGAGCGCTGCGCAGCCGTCCTTCCCCTCGTCCGGAAGTACGGAGCCGCCGTGGTGGGGCTCACGATCGACGAGGAGGGCATGGCGCGGACCGCGGAGCGGAAGCTCGCCGTCGCCCGGCGCCTGCGGGAGCGCGCCACGGGGGACTTCGGGATCCCCGAGGGGGATCTCATCATCGATCCGCTCACGTTCACGGTGTGCACGGGCCAGGAATCGGACCGGCGCCTCGCCGTGGAGACCCTGGACGCCATCGGCGCCCTCCGGGCGGAGATGCCCGCCGTCCACACGATGCTCGGCCTCTCGAACGTGTCGTTCGGCATCGCGCCCGCGGCCCGGCACGTCCTCAACAGCGTCTTCCTCCACCATGCGCGGGAGTGCGGGCTTTCGGCCGCCATCGTCCACGCCGCGGGCATCGTGCCCCTCTACCGCGTGCCGGAGCGGGAGCGGACTGCCGCCGAGGACCTCATCTTCGACCGGAGGCGCCCCGACCACGACCCCCTCGCGGCCTTCCTCGCGCTCTTCGCCGGAGGCGGCCCGGAGCGCGCCGCGGCTGCAGCCCCGGCCGCCGGCGTGGAGGATCGGCTCCGGCGGCGCATCGTGGACGGGGCGCGGCGCGGGCTCGAGGCCGACCTCGAGGAGGCGCTCCGGACGCGGGAGCCCCTCGAGATCATCAACGCGATCCTCCTCGACGGCATGCGGACGGTAGGGGAGCTGTTCGGGCGGGGGGAGATGCAACTTCCCTTCGTCCTCCAGTCGGCCGAGACCATGAAGGCCGCGGTGGCGTTCCTCGAGCCGCGGATGGCGCGGTCGGCGGGGAGCACGCGGGGACGCATGGTCCTCGCGACGGTGCGCGGGGACGTCCACGACATCGGGAAGAACCTCGTCGACATCCTCCTCACGAACAACGGCTACACCGTCATCAATCTCGGCATCAAGCAGCCCATCGAGGCGATCCTCGACGCGGCGCGGAAGCACGGCGCGGAAGCCATCGGGCTCTCGGGGCTCCTCGTCAAGTCCACGGTCATCATGAAGGAGAACCTCGAGGAGATGCGCCGGCAGGGCGTGACCCTGCCCGTGATCCTCGGCGGCGCGGCCCTCACGCGGCGCTTCGTGGAGGATGACTGCCGCCGGGCCTACGGCGGTCGCGTGGCCTACGCGAAGGACGCCTTCGACGGCCTGCGCTTCATGGACGAGGTCTCCGGTGGCGGAGCAGCGGCGCGGGCCGCCGCACCGGGTGGGATCGCGGAGGTCGCGCCGCATCGACCGGCGGCGCCGGGCGGACCGGCGGCGGCGCCGGGCCGCCGGCCGGCGGATCGCCCCGTGGCGGCGGCGGCGGAGGCCGCCGCGGACGAGGGACCGCCGTCCCCCCGGAGGGACGTGCCCGTGCCGCGGCCCCCCTTCTTCGGGCGGCGGCACCTCGAACACCTGCCGCTCCGGGCGCTGCTTCCCTGGGTGAACGAGCGCATGCTCTTCTCCTACCAGTGGGGATTCCAGCGCCAGGGCCGGAGCGATGACGATTACGAGGCACTCCTCACTCAGGAGGCCCGCCCCGTGCTCCGCCGGCTCGCCGAACAGTGCGAGAGGGACGGCATCCTCGCTCCCACGGCAGCTTTCGGATTCTGGCCCTGCCGGGCCGAGGGCCAGGATCTCGTGGTCCTCGATCCCGGGCGCGGGTCGGAGGTGACGCGCTTCACCTTCCCGAGGCAGGCCCGAGGGCGGCGGCGGTCCATCGTGGACTGGTTCCGTTCGGATCCGTCGGGCGAGCCGGACGTCGTCGCCTTCCAGGCCGTCACCGTGGGGCGGGCGGCCACGGAGCTGGCGCTCCGCTGGTTCGCCGACAACCGCTACCGGGATTACCTGTTCCTGCACGGGTTCTCGGTGGAGTGCGCGGAGGCGCTGGCGGAGTACGTCCACCGGACGATCCGCGCCGACCTCGGCATCGGGGGCGACGACAGCCGGGAGATCGCCGGGCTCTTCCGCAAGGGCTACCGGGGCTGCCGGTTCTCCTTCGGGTACCCCGCGTGTCCGCGTCTCGAGGACCAGGCGAGGATCCTCGAGCTCCTCGAGGCGGACCGGATCGGGATCTCGCTCACGGAGGAGTTCCAGCTCGAGCCCGAGCAGTCCACGACGGCCATCGTCGTGCACCATCCGGACGCCTGCTACTTCACGATCTGACGCTCTCGGAGGAACATGAGCCGCTCCTGTCTCATCGTCGTCAATCCGGGTTCGGGGACGAAGCGGGGCCGCGGGGAGGCCGCGCGCCTCGGGGCCGAGCTCAGGGCCCGGGGCTTCGATGCGAGGACCCTCGAGACGGAGCGCGGGCGCAACGTCTTCGCGGAGATCGAGCCCCGCGACTACGAGGCCATCGTCGTCGTGGGCGGCGACGGGACCTTCCATCTCGCCCTCAACGGCCTCTCCGGGCTCACGACGCCGCTCGGCTTCCTCGGGACGGGGACCGTCAACGTGCTCGCGCGGGAGGCGGGGCTCCCGTCCGATCCGGCGGCCCTCGCGGATCTCGTCGAGCGGAGATCGACGATGGACATGCCTCTCTTCCTCGTCAACGGAGAGCGGCGGGCGGCGCTCTTCGTCGAGAGGGGGCTCTTCGGTGAGGTCGTGTCACGGGTCAACGTCAGCCGCGCCCGGCGGGGGCGCCACGGGCGCGCCGAGTTCGTCCTGGAGACGCTCCGCGTCCTCGGCCGCTCCTTCGGCCGTCCCGTGGTCATCGAAGGTGCCGACGGCCGGCCGGACCGCCGCTTCTCGAACGTCCTCCTCACCCGCGCCCGCTGCTACGGCGGCGTCCTCCCCATGCCGGTCGACCGCTCCGTGCGGGAGCCTCTCGCGGCGCCGTCCTTCCAGGTCGTCGCCTGGCGGACCGCGTGGCCCGGCGGGCACTTCGCGTTGCTACTCCTCGCGGCCCTCCGCGCCCTGCCGCTCCTCGCACCGGTCCTCTCCCGGGCGGGGGTCCTCGATGTCCGGCGCGCCTCCCGCATCGTCATCAGGGGGCGAGGGGCCGTGGAGGTGGATGCCGAGTCCTGTCCGGACACGGATCTCTCCGTCGAGATGGCCGGGTCCGTCAGGCTCTTCGCCCCGCCGCGGGGCTGAGCCGCCGGGAGCGTCAGCGCGCGCGGCCGGCGCCGGGCTCCGAGTCGAAGGAGTGCTCGGGGCCGGGGAAGGTCCCCGCGCGCACGTCGGCGATGTAGCGCGACGCGGCGTCGCGGATCACCGCGGCGACGTTGCCGTAGCGGCGCGTGTGACGGGGGAGGAAATCCTCGAACATCCCCATGATGTCGTGGAACACCTGGACCTGGCCGTCGCAGGCGGCGCCTGCGCCGATGCCGATGGTGGGGATCGAGATCATCTTCGAGATCCGTTCCGCGAGGGGGGCGGGGACGAGCTCGAGGACGATGGCGAAGGCCCCGGCCTTCTCGAGGGCCTGGGCGGCGGCGATGAGACGTTCCTGGGCCTCCTGGGAGCGGCCCTGGACGCGGTAGCCGCCGATGAGGTGGATCGACTGGGGCGTGAGGCCGATGTGGCCCATGACGGGGATGCCGGAGGCCACGAGCGTGCCCACGACAGGCGCCATGCGCCGGCCGCCTTCCACCTTCACGGCCTGGGCGCCGCCCTCGCTGATGGCGCGTGCCGCCGTGCGGAGGCTGAGAGGCAGGTCGGAGCCCGAATAGGTCGCGAAGGGAAGATCGATGACGATCATGGCCTTCCGGGCTCCGCGCGCCACGGCGGCGGAGTGATGGATGACCATGTCGAGGGTGACGCGCAGCGTCGAGTCGTGGCCGAGGACCACCATCCCGAGGGAGTCGCCGACGAGGAGGATGGGGACGCCCACCTCGTCGAGGATCCGGGCCGACGTGTAGTCGTAGCAGGTCACCATGGGGATCTTCTCGCCCCGCTCCTTCATGGCCCTGAGCGTGTGGATCGTCGTGCGTTCACCCATGGTGCGTGTCCGTCGGGGATGTCGGCGTCCATCCTACTGGAACCGATCTCCGGATGCGATCGGCGGGGCGGCGACGCGGCCCTGGGCGTGGCGATGGCGGCGGACTTTGGCATCGTAGGCCCCCGCCGGAGCCCACGTGACGGAACGCGCCCTCCTGACGGTCCTCTACGCCCTGTCGGGCGCCCTCGGGCTCGTCTACGAGATCGCCTGGTCCCGGCGGCTCCAGGTGGCCTTCGGTGGGTCGCCCGTGGCCATCACCACGATCCTCGCGGCCTTCATGGGCGGGCTGGCCCTCGGGTCCTGGCTCCGGGGTCGGCGCGTGAGGAGCGTGGCCGATCCGGTCGGATCCTGGGGCAGGATCGAGATCGCCCTCGGGGCCTTCGCCTTCCTGAGCCCGGAGCTTCTCGACGGGCTCGAGAAGCTCCTGCCCGCGCTCCTCGATGTGGAGGAGGACCAGGCGCCGGCGTTCATCCTCTTCCGCTTCATCGTCTTCGCCGCAGCCCTCGTTCCGCCCGCGGCCCTCATGGGGGCGACCGTGCCGCTCATCACCGAGGCCTTCGCCCGATGGGGGCGCGAGCGCGGTCGCGCCTTCGGCGTTCCCTTCGCCGTGAACACGCTCGGGGCGGTGGGCGGGACCCTCGTGGCGGCCTTCCTCCTGCTCCCGGGGCTCGGGCTCGTCGTGACGCTGCGGGCGGCCGCCGCCGCGAGCGTTCTCGCGGGGCTTGCGGCGGTGGGGCTCGCCGCGCGGCTCCGGCGGAGAGGGATCGCAGGAATGGCGCCGGAAGTCCCGGCGCCGGAAACCGGAGTCGCCGGGGCGCGCCTCGTCCCGTGCCTCGTGGCGGCGGCGGGGGCAGGGGGCATGGCGCTCGAGGTTCTGCACACGCGGGCGCTCGGTCTCGTCCTGGGCTCGACGGCCTACGCCTTTGCTCTCATGCTCGCCGTCTGGCTTCTCGGGCTCGGCGGCGGCGCTCTCCTCATGGCGCGCATGGCCGACCGGCTCCGGAGACCCATGGTCGCCCTCGCCCTGGTCCTGCTCGGCTGCGGCGCGGCGGCCCTGTCCGCGCTCTTCGTCGTGAACGAGCTGCCCTGGACCTTCCTTCGCCTCCGCGCGAGTCTCGGCACCGGCCGCACGGCGCTTGTCGCAGCCCAGGGTGCCGTGGCGGCGATCCTGCTCCTGCCCTCGGCAGCGGCCTCCGGCATGGTGCTCCCCCTCGCCGTCCGTCTGACGGGGGGCGCGGGCGCGCGGCGATCGGGAAGCCTCTATGCGTGGAACACCTGGGGTGGCATCGCCGGGCTTTCCGTCACGACCTTCGCGCTGATCCCGCTCCTGTCCGTACGGATGACGATCGCGGGAGTCTCGTGCGTCCTCTCCCTTCTCGCGGCGGCGGCGGCCGTGGCTGCCGGGGGCCGCGCCGCCCGGATCCTGCCGCTGCCAGCGGTGGCCGCGGCCGCGGCCGCCCTCGCGCTGCCGCCGCAGTGGCGGCCGGACCTCGTGACCACGGCCGTCTACCGCTACGCACCGCTCTACGCGGGGCTCGATCGGGATGCCTTCCGCGGGGCGCGGGGCGTGGCCGATCTCCCGGTCCTCTTCGACGAGGATGGCCTCACCGGGCGCGTGACCGTCGTCCGGAGCGGCGACGGCCCGGGACTCCTGCTCGACGGGAAGGGTGCGTCGGGGGGCGGCGACGTGCCGACGGAGATCCTCCTCGCGCAGCTTCCCATCCTGCTTCACGGAGACCCGCGGACCGTGCTCATCATCGGGCACGGCGGCGGCGTCACGGCCGCATCGGCCCTGGTCCACCGGAACATCGCCGACGTGGTGTCCGTGGAGATCGAGCCGGCGGTGCTTCGGGCGGCCTCCCACTTCCGGCCCTTCACCCTCGGCCGGGAATCCGATCCCCGGCTCCGCGTCGTCCGGGCCGATGGCCGCGGTTACCTGGCGTCCGCGAGACGGACCTTCGATGTCATCGCGTCGCAGCCGTCCAACCCGTGGGTGAGCGGGGCCGCGGCACTCTTCACCCGGGAGGCCTTCGAGCGGGGTCGTGGGCGGCTCGCACCCGGCGGCGTGTTCTGCCAGTGGCTCCAGATGTACGAGACCTCGTGGAGGAACCTCGCCGTTCTCGTGCGGACCTTCGCGTCGGTCTTCCCCCATGCCGCGCTGTTCAGATCCCGCCACCCCGCGGACCTCCTCCTCGTGGGAAGCGACGGTCCCCTGAGGCTCCCCGTCTCCCGGCTGCTGCGGTTCCTCGAAGGGGACGCGGGGCTCGAGATGAGGCGGGCGACCGTGCTGGGGCCGGCGAGCTTCTTCGGTCTTTTCCGGATGGGCCGGGACGACATGGCGTCGCTGGGCGCGCCGCACCGAGAGCTCAACACGGACGACAACGCGTTCATCGAGTACGCGCTTCCCTTCGACCTCCTCACCGACCGCTCCGCGGAGAACGGAACGAGGCTCGATGCCGGCGCCCGGGGCCTCCACCGGATCCTCGACGCGTCGGATCTCCCCCCCGTCGCGCGGGCCGAGCTCCTCCTCGCCGTGGGACAGGAGCTCCTGCGCGCCGGGCTCCCCTCCCTCGCCGCCGAGTGCGCCGCCCTGGCCCGGGAGTCCCCGCCCGCGCCCCGATAGGGTGGTGCATCACACCAGCCACCCCGCCGCGCGCGCGGCCGCGATCACGGGTCACGGCTCGACTTCGCCTCCGGATGGTGCGCGGCCGGCCAGGATCTCCGAAAGCCGCAGCGGGGTCACGACCCGGACACCTCGGATTCGCCTTCCGAGAAGGTGTCCGAAGTCCCTGCGGTCCCCGGTCACGAAGCAGTCGCACTGCGCCCGGATCGCTGCGCAGAGGAGCGGAATGTCCTTCTCGGCCAGCGTGACGGGGAGCGGGAACACGGCTGACGGCACGATTTCGATTGTCTCGAGAACCGACTCGAACCCCCCCATCCAGTTCGGACGCTTGAGCGCGAGGTTTCGTCTGGCTTCCACGCAGGCGATATCGCTCGTGAGAATGGCGACCTGCTGCTTCGCGGCCCCGATCAGCCGGGCTATCGGACTCCCGATGCAACTCGCCGAGAAGAGGACGTTGGCGTCCAGGAAGATCCGCAGGCCGCTCACTCGATCTCGGGAAGGAGCTTCTCGATCGCCTGTTCGTCGCTTGCGAATTCGGCGATCCGATCCTCGGTGTAGAGCTCGATCGGCACGCTCACGGCCGGACGCAAGAGGATGCCCTCGGGGGTTCTCTCAGCGATGAGTTCTTCGCCTGGCTTCAGGCCAAGCGCCCTGCGCAGCGCGGCCGGGATCGTGACCACGCCGCGGCTGTTCATGATGACGCGTTCCTTCATGGCGGTTCTATCGACGGTTCAAACATTCGGCATTACAGGTTTGCTGCTATCATGTAATTCTACCGAAGTTCGTTGTCTGCCCAAAGACTGACTTCGAGAGGCGATAATGACGCTAACACGCTGGCGTTAAGGCTGTTATGGCCCATCATGGGCCGGTGCGCGGGACGGAGCATCAGCTCGGCATGCCGGCGTGGCACCGCGGTCGGTCTGTGAACGTGACGGGTCGTGGATCATCGCAGATCGGTCCGTCGAGGTGCACCGGGGAAGGTTCGCCGCGTCTTGCTCGCGGCGCAGGCCGCCGCGCAGGGGCCTCGGGGGCATGGGCGTGCATGCGACGAAGGTGAGGAGTGCGCCCTTGGTGTACTTCGGTTGGCAGTGTATAAGGGCGGCGACCCGCCCGCCCGGACGCCCGTCGGAGATGCTCATGACGGCGCGGACGATTCTCATCGCCGGAGCAGGCCTCGTGCTTGCTCTCCTTCTCGTCGGTCCCGATGACGGGAGGCTTCCCGATTCGGGAGCGGGGCCGGAATCACCGAGAGCCCCGATTCCGGAGGCCCGCGAGGGCGCCGGGCGCGCCCCAGGAGTCGCGGAGAGGACGGAGGCGGGCGCAGCTCAGGTGCGGGACGCTCGGGGAGCCGCCGGGGATGACCGGGATACCGCCTGCGGTCTCGAGATCCTGGCGGAGGCTCTCGACGGCGGCCCTCTGTCCGATCTCGCCGCCCATGTCCTAGCGGCGGAGTGTCTTCCGAGCGACCGCATCGGCCCGGCGGCGGCATCGCCGCTCCGCGTCCGGGCGGATCCGGCGGGCCGCATGGTCCTCGACGGCCTGGCCCCGGACTCGGAGCTGTCGGTCACCGTGACGGCTCACGGGTGCTTCCCGGTCCACGAGATCGTCCGTCCCGTCCCCTCTGGCCGGATGTGCCTCCGGGTCCTCGTCCGGCGACGGCCGCTCCTCGCAGGCCGCCTGCGGGGCGCGGATGGGCGCCCGCGGGCGGGTGCTCCGATCCGCGTGGCCGTCCTGCGGGAGTACGGACCCGGAGAGCCTGTTCCGTGGTGTCCGCTCCCCGAGGATCCGGCGACGGGCGGCGGCACGGTGGTCGATGGCGGTCACGGGACGACGACGCTCTTCCGCTCCGTCACCGTCACGACCGACGAGGATGGGCGATTCGAACTGCGCGCGCCGGCCACGGGGAAGGCATCGCTCGCCTTCGTAGGAGAAGGCGAGGTGGCCATGACCGAGCAGCCGATCGACGGTCATGAGGCGATCATCGAGGTGGAACTGGCCGCACGTCCCGCGTCCGAGCGCCTGCGCATCCTCCGGGCGGACGGGAACCCTCTCGCCGGGGCCCGCGTCCGCATCGTCGAGGATCGGGTCCTCTTTGGAGTGCTGCCGGATCTCGAGACGGACCGGGACGGGGGGCTGCCCGCGGCGGTGCTTCGCCGGGGGAGTCGCTACACCGCCTTCCTGTCGGCGACGGGCGATCGCGGAGTACCGCCCCATGTCACCTTCGACTACGAAGGTCAGAGCGTCGTTCTCGCGGTCCCCTGACGCCTCTGTGACCGTCTCATTCACGGACGATGAGCCGGACCCGGTGCCCCGGAGCCACTCTCATGAAGGGAAGACTGCCAGTACGTGCCCTCGCCGCCTCGTTGTTCGCATGGAGCTCGGGGGTCGGTGTCGTGGGGCAGTTCGTCATCGTTCAGGCCGGACAGAGCGGCGCGCCCTTCGCAAAGCCCGCACCCGCGGGCCTGGACGCCGCGCTCCGCGGGAGCGGGACGGACGGGTCTCACGGCGCGACCGGCGCCCCGGGCGAGTCCGTCGCAGCCGTGGTCGGCGATCTCGTCAACGTACGCCTCTTCGCCGGCCACGGCGCCACGGGGCAGGGGGGAGGGCATGGCGGCAACGGCGCCACGTCGGGCGGGTCAGGGGGGAACGGCGGCGCCGGCGGCCAGGGAGGGCATGGCGGCGACGTCACACTCAAGTGCGGTCGCGACTGCGTCGTCGCCCTGGTCGCCGGGGCAGGCGGCGACGGTGGCGATGGAGGGCGCGGCGGCAAGGGCTACCGCCCCGGATTCCATGGGGGGAACGGAGGGCCCGGCGGAAGCGGAGGGGACGGAGGGTCCATCCAGCTCTCGGCCCAGAGGCTCGAATCGGCCGAGCTTCGCGCCGGCGATGGGGGGAGCTTCGGGACTGGGGGAGACGCCGGACTCGGCGGCGCCGGAGCGGACGATGGAAGCGGGGGAGCGGAGGGGTACTTCGGGGGGCAGGGAGGGAGCCTGATCCTCGATGTGCCCCTGCTTCCCGCGGGAGGATCCGCCCAACCCGGGCAGGGCGGGCAGGGAAGCGTGGGCAACGGGCTCGCGGGGACCCTCTCCTTCATCTGACGTGCGAGCGAGGGGGGGCACGGCCTCCGGTCCGCCCGCGGACGGACGCGGGCGGACCGGAGGTCGTCGCACCTCCTCAGAAGTGGAACGGCGAATGCCCGTCGAGCTCGATCGGGAGCGGAAGCATGGACGACGTGATCGCGCCGGCGCGGAACCCCGGAGGACGCACGGAGATGTCGACGCGGATCATCCGGCCGTGCGTCGTGCAACGGCCGAGCATCGTCGCGGTGGCGGACGAATCCGTCGTGACGAGCGAACCGCGGGTCGCGAGGCCCTCGGCGGTCATGGCCACCGCCGAGAACCGGAACGACGGGTCGCCCGCCAGCTCGTCGCCGGTTCCGGGGTGCCAGCCCGTGGAAGTGTCGATCTCCGCGGCCCAGGGCACGGGCAGAGCCGTCGTCGGCTGGAAGACCGTGCGATTGACTCCGGCGGTCTGGAAGGCGAGGGGGCCGACCGTGACCGTGACGCCTCCGGACGACACCTGGCCTGCCATCAGCGGCCCCGCCTGGATGTGTGCGTGGGCTTCGGCCGTGGCGTCAAGACCCGTGGTCGTGGAGCGGGCATGGTGCCGGTGATCGACGGCCATGGCGCCGGAGCCCGAGAGTTCCATCCTTCCCGTCGCGCGCGTCGCGAAGCGGGAGATCCTGTTCATGGGTGTACAGTCGGATCGGCCGTTCACGAACATCGTCTCGACGTTGCCGGCCTTGGTGGACACCGGGCTTCCCGGGTGCGCCTCCCCCTGCGAACCCCGAGCCTCGGTGGCGTCGGAGGCGATGCTGAGCGCGGAGGTGGAGACGACGTGGGCGCCCGACACCGCGCCGCCGGAGGGCCGCGAGGCGAGCTCGATCGCGGCCTCGCCATACGCCACGAGGAACCACGCACCGGTCTCCCAGCGGACATGGCCCGCGGGGTGCGGGTCGAGGAGGCCGGGGCGGCCGGCGGCCATGGCGCCAAGGCTCCACAGGACGCCGGGGGGCGTGAGCCCGAAGGCCTGCTGGAAACCCGACGGATCCTGGAGGATCTCCGAATCGACGCGACGTTCCTCCGCGGCGCGAATATCGACGCGGAGCACCCAGATGCCGCACTGGGTGCCGGCCTGGGCCGCGAGATCTGCGGCGAGGATGCCGGGAAGGACGAAGAACGCGAGAGCGCTGGCGTGACGCATGGAAACTCCCATCTCGGGGGGGGGGCGGCGGGCGAGGTCACGGGGATTCGATCCATGTCTCCGGAAAGACGGCGTCCACCTCGACGCCGGCGAAGGACACGCGAAGCGGCACGTCGATCGGGACGTCGGCGAACCGGACGACGTCGCCGTCCAGGCGTCCGGTTTCGAGGCAGAAGCTCTGTCCGGCGATGCGGGTCGTGATGCGCACCGGTTCGTCGTCATGCATCTCCGCCGTTCTGCGGGAGACGCGGACGCGGATCTCCTGCGAGGCGCGGGAGGGGACGAGCAGGATGGCGCCGGCGGCGTCCGTGGCGAAGGGCGGCGTGAAGACGCCGGCCCGGCCCGATCCGGCGAAGGCGAGGGCGAGCGGCGTCCCGCGGAACACGGCCGGGAACCGGATGGCGTCCCCGTCGCCCGTCATCCGCAGGAGACCCGAGGAGCCGTCGCCGGAGACCCAGGTGAGGGTGCCGGGACCGTCGCTCCGGCCCGGAAGCCTGACGATCACGTCCTGCCGCGGCTGGAGGCGGCGGAGAACGACGTCGCCGCTTCGAAGCTCCCGTTCGGCCGGCGCGAAGTCCGGATGGCTCGCGTAGAGGCGGCCCTCCGCCGGCGGAAGGCCGAAGGCGAAGCAGCCCGTGGCATCCGTCGTGACGGCAAGACTCCGGAAACCCGGAGTCCCGGCGTCCGGCAGCTCCCAGATGGCGGAAGCCTTGACCGTGGCTCCGGCGATGGGGAGTCCTTCGCCGTCGATGACGCGACCGACGAGGTCGAAGGGGGGCAGCACGACGGCGGGAAGCGCCATCTCGAGGATCTCCCCGGCGGGAACGAAGGGCGTCCGGACGGGCAGGATCGCGAGCCTCGGTCCCTGGACGAACTCGAGGACAGCGGCGGCATCGGACCGGAGCGTCAGCACGGCGTCCTGGTTCGGAGCGACGGTCGCCGAGGGGGAGGGCACGACGGTGCCGCCGCGGAGCGTCACGGCTCCCACGGTGACGGGTGTTCCCGCGTCATCGGATAGGACGCGAAGCCGCGCCGCGACGCCTGCCGTGGACGGATCGAGGCAGAGGGGGAGATCCACGGGTCCGGTGATGCGTGCCCGCACGATCGGGCCCGAGGCGAGGTCGGGAAGCCCGAGAGCCGCGATCTCGATGTCGGATCCTTGGGCGATGGCAAAGCGGGCTCTGCCGTGCTCGTCCGATGTTCCGCGCCGGATCGTCCCCGAGAGGCAACCCGTGACGAGGATGTCGACGCCTGGCGCCGGCTCGCATCCGCCGGGAGGTTCGAAGCGGGGGCGGAGGAGACGAACCGTTACCTGGTGGACGCCGTGGCGGATCGTCGTGCCCGTGGCGGGAGCTTCCTCGGATCCTCCGGCACGAGCGATGTCGCGCGATTCGGCCCGGACCGAATCGCCGATGTCCGCCGCCGCGGCGTGGGGCTTCGTGGGGGCGGGAGCGGGCCGACGGCCGGCCGGGTCCGGGGCCGGAGAGGTTCCGGCCGGCGGACGCACCGGCGCCTCGGTCGCGACACCGAAAAACACCGCGATGCCTGCCGACGCAGAGATGGCGAGGGCGAGGATCGCCATCGTTCCGCGTCCCTTTCCGCGACCTGTCTCTGGGCGCATCGTCTGCCTCCGGTCTCTTTGACGACGCGAGGGTGCGGAAAGAGCCCGCGATTCTCCGGCGCGCAGGCCGGCGGCGCGGCGGCTTCGTTTGAACCGCGTGGGCCCGACCGCATAATGCCCGGCCGGAGAAGGGATTGCCGGAAGGGCGTCCCCCCGTTGACGGGCGGTCTCCATGCGCCGCCTCGCCTCGGCCGACTCCGCGTCATCCACGACCGGGACGGCCGCTGTGCTGCCGGGGCGGAGGATCCGGCGGGGGCGGTCAGACCTCACTCATCGAAGGCCAAGGACCATGCTCGAGACCCGTCTCAGAACGCACACCTGCGGCGAGATCACGATCGACCGGAAGGGGCAGAACGTCGTCCTCACGGGGTGGGTGCACCGCGTGAGGGACCACGGCGGCATCCTGTTCCTCGATCTCAGGGACCGGTATGGCCGCACCCAGGTGACGGTGGACAGCACCGTGCATCCGGCCCTCTATGCCGCCGCCCAGAAGATCCGCCGCGAGGACGTGGTGCGGGTCTCAGGCGCCGTCGTCGAGCGCCCTGAGGACATGAAGAACCGCGATCTTCCCACGGGCGAGATCGAGGTGGCCGCGGGGGAGGTGACGGTGCTCAATCCCTCGGATGTGCCGCCATTCGAGATCTCGGAGAAGGTCCCGCCCGAGGATCTCGCCCTCGAGTTCCGCTACATGTATCTGCGGCGCCCGGAGGTCCTCCATCGCCTGACCGCGCGGCACGAGACGGTGCGAGCCATCCGGCGAAGCCTCGAGGCGGAGTCGTTCATGGAGGTCGAGACTCCCATGTTCGTCCGGAGCACGCCGGAGGGGTCTCGCGACTTCGTCGTGCCTTCGAGAGTCTACCCCGGCACCTTCTTCGCGCTTCCCCAGAGCCCCCAGCTCTACAAGCAGATCCTCATGGTCGCGGGGATGGACCGCTACTTCCAGTTCGCGCGGTGCTTCCGCGACGAGGATCCGCGCGGCGGCCGGCAGGTCGTGCACACGCAGATCGATCTCGAGATGAGCTTCGTGGGCGAGGAGGACGTCTACCGCGTCGTCGAGGCCATGCTGGCCGGGGTCTGCCGGGATGTCCTCGGACGGACCATCGAGACGCCGTTCCAGCGCATGACCTACGCGGAGGCCATCGACCGGTTCGGCATCGACAAGCCCGACCTCCGCTTCGGCATGGAGCTCCGGGATCTCACGGATCTGCTGGCCGCGAGCCCCTTCGACCTGTTCCGGGACGCCGAGTCGCGCGGCCAGGCCGTCCGCGCCTTCGCGGTTCCGGCGGGCGCCGCGCTGCCGCGGCGCGAGATCGACGGATTCGCGGAGTTCGTCCGGACCTACGGCGCCAAGGGCGTTCTCTACGCCAAGGTCCTCGATCAAGGGCTCGACACGGGCTTCGCGAAGCACGTTCCGGCGGACGCCGTGGCCCCGCTCTGCTCGCGCCTCGGAGCGGCCCCCGGAGATCTCATCCTCCTCGTCGTGGATTCGTGGAAGGTCGCGTCTCGTGCCCTCGGCCAGCTCCGCAATCTCGTGGCCCGCAAGCTCGACATGATCCCGGAGGGCGTTTTTCGCTTCCTGTGGGTGACGGAGTTCCCCCTCTACGAGTGGGACGAGGAGGCGAAGAAGTGGCAGGCCATGCACCACATCTTCACGATGCCTGCCGAGGAGGACATCGAGCGGATCGAGAGCGATCCAGGATCGGTCCGGGGGCGCCTCTATGACATCGTCCTGAACGGCGTGGAGCTCGGGAGCGGCAGCATCCGCCTCCATCTTCCGGATCTCCAGCGGCGTGTCATGCGCGTCATCGGCATGACGGAGGAGGACGCGGAGCGGAAGTTCGGGTTCCTGATCCGGGCGTTCCGATTCGGCGCGCCGCCCCACGGCGGCATCGCGCTCGGCGTCGACAACCTCGTCATGACCCTGCTCGGCCTCGCCAACATCCGGGAGGTCATCGCCTTCCCGAACGCGTCGAGCGGACGCTTCCTCCTCGATGGGGCGCCAAGTCCCATCGAGCCCGAGCAACTCGCCGAGCTGGGCATTCGCGTGCCCCCGGCACCATGACCGTAAGATCTTGCTGAGACGCTTCTTGTGCCGTGACACGCGGCGCGGCGTCCGGCGCCGGAGCGTCATGGCCTGCGCGTTGCGTGCGCTCCTTCACCGACTGCCGTAGGATGATGTTGCTCCCCGGGAGGACCCTCACGATGCGCGCATGCTGTGCTCTTCTCGCGACACTGCTCCTTCCCCACGTCCGCGCGTCGGCCCAGGACGAAGGGCCGCCCACCCTCGCCTACCGGTTCGAGATCGGGCGGACGGTCGTCGTGAACACCGAGGCCTCCGTGGAGTCCGGCTACGGCGACTTCCTCACCCGCCACACCCTCGAGATCCGCGCACTCAAGCGATTCCCCGACGGCGGCCACCAGCTCAGCGTGACGCTCACCTACCTCCGCGAGTCGAGCATCATCGACAAGGACAGGAACCTCTTCGACTCCTCGCAGGAGCCGAAGGCCGGCGAGGACGAGGAGTACACCGCGCTTCGGAAGATCATCAACAAGCCCCTCTGCTCCATGGACATCGCGCCGGACGGCACGCTCTCCCGCGTGATCTTCTCCGAGGATGCGCATGTCCTCTGGAAGGCCGAGGGCGCGGGCACCCTCGAGCGGGCCCGGGATTTCCTTGGCGCCGTGCTGCCGAAGGTCACGGGCCGGCCGGCCACCGCGGGCGACTCCTGGACCGAGGAGCGGAATCCCATCGGCCACTGGGTCCCCCTTGCGCTCCGCTTCACCTGGACCGTCGAGAACGTCGATCCGAAGTCGAAGGCCGCGATCGTCGTCCTGAAGGGCAACCCCGAGGCCGGAGCATCGCCGACGAAGATCCGGAAGTTCGAGCTCCGGAACGCCACGGGCAACATGGCCTTCGACGGCGCCGCGGGAAGGCTCCGCTCGATCGAGATGACCGGCTACTTCATCTTCGCGGAGGGCGAGGGCGACCTCGCCACCGAGACGAGCTACAAGTTCAAGGTGAAGACCACGGTCCGGCAGGGCTGATCGCCGGGAAGGCCGACTTCGCTCATCGCCCCGGCTGCCGCCGGGACTCGGCGCGGCGCCGAAGCTCGGCGGCCTTCTCGTGTTCGCCGGCCTTCTCGCAGAGGCCCGCGTACTCGAGGAACGCCTCGGGCGGTGCCCCGTGGAGCGCGATGAGCGCCTCGTACTGGCGCCGGGCGGCCGGAGCGTCCCCGAGGTCCGCGAGGAGGCGCGCAGCCTGAAGGCGCGCTCCGGGATGTGCCGGCGCGATCCGGATGGCCCGCGCGCAGGCGCCCATGGCCTCGCGCTTCGCTCCACCCCGGGACTGGGCTTCTGCGAGCGCGAGGAGCGCCTCGACGCTGTCCGGATCGGCCTGGAGGCGGATCTTCGCGTTGTCGATGGCGTTGCCGATCTCCCGGAGCTCGCCGAAGCGCCGCCGCCACACCGCCGCCTGATCGTCGTCGCCGAGGTCGCGGAAAGCCTGGGCGATGTTGTACGCCGCGCCGGCGTGGAGCGGCTCCTCCGCGAGGACACGCTGCAGATGCGAGATGCCTTCCGCCGGCCGCCCCGCGCGGATCTCGGCCGCCCCGAGCCGGTACCGCGCCCTCGTGAGGGAGGCGTCGAGGGCAAGGGCCGCCGCGAAGGCTTCGGCGGCCGCTCTCTCGTCGCCCTGCTCCGAGAGAACGAGGCCGACACCGAACCTCCCCTTCGCCCTGAACGATGCGTCTGCGCCTCGGGCGGCGAGGGTCTCGAACCGATCCCGCGCCTCTCCGAGGCGATTCAGCTTCATGAGGGCGAGGCCGTGGTTGAACGTCCGGCCCGCCGAGGCCGGGTCCAGTTCCTCCGCCGCGCGGAACGCGCGGACCGCCTCCTCATGTCGCTGGAGCGCGAAGAGGGCCTCCGCCTCGTAGCGGGCGAACTCGGCGTCCCGCGGCGCCATCTGCCTCGCCCGGGCCATGAGCGCGAGAAGATCGGCCATCCGCTCCTCGCGGATGAGCTCGGCGGCCTGCCGGCGCAGGGCCTGGATTCCGTCCGTCCCAGGATCCTGCGCGGCGAGGAGCGCGGCCACGACGAGGGCGATGGCCGTGTTCATCGGCCGGTCCCTCTCCGGATCACGGACCATCGTGAGACCGGCGGCGCCGGGAAGGACTCCGCAACGCCGTCGGGCCAGCGGACGTCGAGGGCGACGGGCGCCTCGCGGCCGAGGCCGAAGAGCAGGCGGGGGTCGCTGCTCGCCTGGAAGGAGTGGTTGCGGCGCACCTCGAGCGTGAGCCGCCCCGCTCCGGTGATGAGGGTCGCCCGCGCGCCGATGGCCTCGGGGTTCGGGCCGTCCTGTCGGAGCTCGAGACCCGCGAAGGCCGTGTCCGCCGGCGCGTGATTGACGAGGAGGGAGGGGCGGTCGTTGAGGTTCACGACGACGACATCGGTGTCGCCGTCGTTGTCGAGATCGCCGAACGCCGCGCCACGCCCCACGTGCGCTCCGGCGAGGCCCTCGCCGAGCCGGTCCGTCACGTCCTGGAATCGCCCCTCCGCCGTTCCACGGAACACCTGGTTCCGCTGGCGCCAGCTCGTTCCCGTGCCGGGTCTGTCGGCGTCCGGGAAGACGTGGCCGTTGGACACGAAGAGGTCGAGACGGCCGTCGCGGTCGAAATCCCGGAAGCCGATACCCCAGCCGAGATTCGCCCAGCTCGGGATCGCGATCCCGAGGGCGGAGGAACTCTCGATGTACCGCCCTGCTCCGCGGCTCAGGAAGAGGGAGTTGGATTCGTTCGAGAAGTTCGTGACGGCGATGTCGGGGAAGCCGTCCCCGTTGAGGTCTGCCGCATCAACGCCCATGCCGGCGCGCTCGGCGCCGTCGGCGCTGTACGCGAGGCCGAAGTCGAAGGCGCACTCCTCGAAGCGGTCGCCGCCGAGATTGCGGAAGAAGAAGTTCGGGCACGAGTCATTGGCCACGAAGACGTCGTTCCGGCCATCGGCGTCGAGGTCTGAGATGAGGACGCCGAGGCCGTACGAGGGAGGCGCGGCGGCGAACCCCCAGGCCTCGGTGACATCCGTGAACCGGCCGCCACCGTCGTTCCGGAAGACATGGTCGGGTTCCGCCGGCAGGCCTCGCGGCCCGCACATGACGGGGCGCCCCTTCCAGAGGCAGGAGAGCCCGCGGCCGTGGACGGGAGGATTCGCGAGGTCGAAGCGCAGGTAGGCCGCGACGTAGAGGTCGAGGTCGCCGTCGCCGTCGAGATCGCCGAAGGCTGCCCCCGTGGTCCAGCGATCGCTCCGGAGGCCCGCTTCCGCCGCACGCTCCTCGAAGGTCCCGTCTCCGCGGTTTCGAAGGAGCATGACCCGCCGGAAACCCGTCACCAGGATGTCGGGATCGCCGTCGCCATCGGCGTCCGCCACGGCAGGCCCGGAGGACCAGGTGCCGGCCGGCACGCCGGAGGCCGCCGTCACGTCGCGGAAGGCGAGCTTCCCTCCGGGCGGCGTCTCATTCCGCCAGAGCTGGCAGCCGAAACCCGGCTCGCCCTTCACGGCCCGCTCGACGGACGATCCGCCGGAGAAGAAGAGATCGGGGCGGCCGTCCCGGTCCGCATCGACGACGGCCACGCCGAGCCCCTTCACCTCGACGATGTACTCCTGCCGCTCCGTTCCGGATCGGACGATGCCCGCAAGACCCGCTCCCGCGCCCTCCTCCGTGAAGGTCCAGGCGGCCGGCCCGCTTCCCGGCACCCCCCCCCTTTCCTGCCCGCCCGGCGGAGGGCCGTCGGAGCATGCCGTCATCACGGTTCCGACAAGCAGGGCGGCGAGGCATCGCATGTCCCACGATAACGTGCCGCGTCGGCCGCGCCGGCCGTGTCCACGGAACATCGCAGCCGGGCCGCCTGACCGTCGCAACCGTTTCTTCGAAAGCACGTTGTGACGCCTCGTGCCAACAGCGCCCCACTTCATTCCCTGAATTCCGCCGACTCGCCAAACACGCGCGCACCCTCGGCCCTCTACCAGAAGGGCAGTGTCCCTCCGGCAAGTTCGCGAAGTCCGGGTGGGCCGGGGGTCTCTCGAGCCGAGCGCGTACGGGTCGGCGGGTGCGGACGGTCGACGGAGGCCGCGTGATCGCGGCGCGAGGGGTGTCGCGAGGTTCGGAGCCGCACTTCCCGGCCGCGGGAAGAGCCACACGGTCGCGGCGGTCGGACACGAGCTCGTG
>CAYQRN010000016.1:0-33810 GCA_964419995.1 uncultured Planctomycetia bacterium | reverse complement strand
GTCCCGCGGATCCGGGACGATCAGAGGATCGTCAGCAGCTCGGCCATGGCTTCCGTCTGCGAGAGGTAGTTATTGTGCTCCGCGATCCGGGAGAGGATCGGCACGTCATCCTTGTCGCCGAGGAGACCGAGGGCCACTGCCGCGAACGCGCGCGTCGCGTCCTGGTACTGGTTCTTCTCGTTGATGACGAACTGGGTGAGGACCTTCACCGCGCGGTTGTCTCCGATCCAGCCGAGGGCCTGGGTGGCGGAGCCGTGGACGGCGATGCTGTCGTTCGAGTCCTCGATGACCTTCTGGAGCACGTTCAGGGCCTCGGGGTCGCCGAGGAGTCCGAGAGCGATGGCGGCGCGGCGCCGCAGGTCGAGATCGCCCTTCTGCCGCACGAGGTTCTGGATCTCCGCGATGGCATCCTTGGCCCCGAGGAGTCCGAGCGCCGTGCAGATGTGGCCCTTGAGGTCGGGAGCCGCTCCAGCCTTCAGGTTCGCGAGGAGATCCGGGGCCGCGTCGCCGTGGCCGAGGAGCCCGAGCGCGATGGCCAGGGCGCCCTTCTCGGAGTCGTTCTTCGAGAGACGGTACTCCTTCAGGATGATGTCGCCGAGCTCGGCATTGGAGTCCTTGTGGATGTAGCCGAAGAGGCCGAGCGCCAGCGCGCCGAAGGTGAGGTCGTGGCCCTTCCCCTTCGTGAAGGTCTCGACGAGTGCCGTGCGGGCGTCGACGCCGCCGATCTCCGCCAGCGCGATGATGGCGAAGTTGCGGGTCGAACGGTCCGAGTGGGCCTTCGCCGTCTTCTTGATCTTGTCGAGCGTGCGCTTGTCCTCCTTGTCCACGAGGACGCCAAGCGCGATGGCCGAGGACCGGGCCACGTGGGTCGACTGATCGCCGAGGGTCTCGACGAGGGCCGGGACCACCGAGGCGTCGCCGATCCTGCCGAGGGACGTCGCAGCATAGGCCCGGGAGTACTCGTCCTGCTCCGGATCACGGAGGATCTTGAGCAGGTTCGGCACCTGGGCCTTGGCCTTCATGAGGCCGAGGGCGATGATCGGCGCCACCTGGAGGTCCCGCACCGACGTCTTCGCCGAAGCCTCCGCGAGGAGAGCATCGGCCGCGCCCGTGTCCGAGAGATCGACGCCGCGGCTGCCGATGAGCCCGATGGCCACCGCCGCGAAGGCGCGGACGCGGGGTTCGACCTCATTGCGGCCCATGGCCTTCCTGGCTTCGGGCGAGTCCTTCATGACCTCGATGAGGAAGGGCACCGCCTCCTTGCTGCCAAGGATGCCAAGCGCCAGGCAGGCCGACTCGCGAACGGACTTGTCCTGGTCCGTGAGGACGCTCCGGATGTCCGGCACGACGTCGCCCACGGCCACCTTGCCGAGGGCGATGACGGCGGCGGCCCGCGCGTCGAAGAAGGTGTCCTTGAGTCCGAGCTTGAGCGTCGGGATGAGATCGCGCCGCATCCGCTCCGTCATGCGCGCCACGGCCTGGCCTGCACCCTCGTCGCCGCCGAGGAAGATGTCGGCGTTCGTCGTGTCGGCCTCGGCCTGCCGGACCTTGTTCTTGAGGTTGAGGAAGCGCTCGTCGTTGAGCTCCCACCACCAGTCCCAGCTTGCGAAGGCGTCGGACTGCTTCGCCTTGGCCCGACCGGTGGTCCCGGCCGCCGGACGGCCGCCGGCTCCGCCAGCAGCGCCCGCGCCCGGCCGCACGGGCGTCGCCGTGCCGCCCCCGGACGTTCCGCCGCCCGTTCCGCCGCCCGTGGTCCCGCCGGTGCCACCCCCGATGGGGCCACCGCCGGTGCCGCCCGTGTTGCTTCCGCCCGCGGGCCCCGAGTAGCCCGGAGTGGCCCCGCCCTGAGGTCCCTGGTACGTTCCGCCGTGCCCCTTCGCGTACTCGGACACGAAGCTCATGAGCGCGACGATCGCAATCGCTGCCGTGAGTCTCTTCATGGTGAACTCCCTGTACGAAACCATCGAGTCACGGGCGGCAGGCTCCGCGCCCCCGACGGACGATGCCGTCGCCCTCTTCGCAGAGCGAATCGAGGTCGCGTGCTCCAGGTCGCTTTTGCAAGGTCCATGCCGAGCGGCGCCGCCAAAACCGGAGCGCAACCCGGCGACGCGCAACGCCAGCATGACCAGCCACATGCGACTCGCGTACCGACACTCGCCGCTCGGGGTTCGCGGCCGCCGATGACCTGTGTCGAGCGTTACCGGGGAGTAGCCTCGTTTCGTTCCGGTGATGCGCGCGCGCGCGCCGGAATCGCCAACGGGTCCCTCATCGCCCGGAAACGTCCCGCCATCGCGGATCCTCGCGCATCAATCGGAGCGTTGCGCCAGCCGTGCATGAAACGGGCAATCCGTGCGTCCCGTCGCGCGCAGGATCGGCGTCGCTCGGATAACGAGCCCTGCGCGATCGTCCGCGGTGCGGCCCTCGTCTTTCGCAAGGGGCGCGCACCTCGCGTCGCCGTCTGGTCTACGACGGCCCCGGGGCTCCGGCTCGGACCGAAGCGGGTGTGGGATCCGCTACTGCGCGAAGGTGGCCACGAGCGCGAGTGCCGTATTGCCGGGCGGCACGACCTCGAACCTTGGGACTTTCGAAGGGTATCGTCCGGCGGGTTGCCCCCTCTTGTTCACTAAAGCCCCCATGACGGATGGGGTGTTCCCCACGCCGTACGGTACGCCCGAGGACGCGAAACCGACGGACTCGATGTCCCCGTCCATGCTCACAGGGCCGAGCGTCGGGATGTCGCGCAGCGGGAGCGCCGGCGGGCTCCACTCGGATCTGTTCCCAAGAGCGAGCCGAACCAGACTGGCGGACGAGAGCAGCGCGAGGCCGAGATCGCGGAGTCGCATCCCCTTCAGGGGCACCCCACGCCCTCCGATGGAGGGTTCGTACAACGATAGAGGAGGAGATCGCGGGACCTCCGTTGAAGGAGGTCCCGCGGATCCGGGACGATCAGAGGATCGTCAGCAGCTCGGCCATGGCTTCCGTCTGCGAGAGGTAGTTATTGTGCTCCGCGATCCGGGAGAGGATCGGCACGTCATCCTTGTCGCCGAGGAGACCGAGGGCCACTGCCGCGAACGCGCGCGTCGCGTCCTGGTACTGGTTCTTCTCGTTGATGACGAACTGGGTGAGGACCTTCACCGCGCGGTTGTCTCCGATCCAGCCGAGGGCCTGGGTGGCGGAGCCGTGGACGGCGATGCTGTCGTTCGAGTCCTCGATGACCTTCTGGAGCACGTTCAGGGCCTCGGGGTCGCCGAGGAGTCCGAGAGCGATGGCGGCGCGGCGCCGCAGGTCGAGATCGCCCTTCTGCCGCACGAGGTTCTGGATCTCCGCGATGGCATCCTTGGCCCCGAGGAGTCCGAGCGCCGTGCAGATGTGGCCCTTGAGGTCGGGAGCCGCTCCAGCCTTCAGGTTCGCGAGGAGATCCGGGGCCGCGTCGCCGTGGCCGAGGAGCCCGAGCGCGATGGCCAGGGCGCCCTTCTCGGAGTCGTTCTTCGAGAGACGGTACTCCTTCAGGATGATGTCGCCGAGCTCGGCATTGGAGTCCTTGTGGATGTAGCCGAAGAGGCCGAGCGCCAGCGCGCCGAAGGTGAGGTCGTGGCCCTTCCCCTTCGTGAAGGTCTCGACGAGTGCCGTGCGGGCGTCGACGCCGCCGATCTCCGCCAGCGCGATGATGGCGAAGTTGCGGGTCGAACGGTCCGAGTGGGCCTTCGCCGTCTTCTTGATCTTGTCGAGCGTGCGCTTGTCCTCCTTGTCCACGAGGACGCCAAGCGCGATGGCCGAGGACCGGGCCACGTGGGTCGACTGATCGCCGAGGGTCTCGACGAGGGCCGGGACCACCGAGGCGTCGCCGATCCTGCCGAGGGACGTCGCAGCATAGGCCCGGGAGTACTCGTCCTGCTCCGGATCACGGAGGATCTTGAGCAGGTTCGGCACCTGGGCCTTGGCCTTCATGAGGCCGAGGGCGATGATCGGCGCCACCTGGAGGTCCCGCACCGACGTCTTCGCCGAAGCCTCCGCGAGGAGAGCATCGGCCGCGCCCGTGTCCGAGAGATCGACGCCGCGGCTGCCGATGAGCCCGATGGCCACCGCCGCGAAGGCGCGGACGCGGGGTTCGACCTCATTGCGGCCCATGGCCTTCCTGGCTTCGGGCGAGTCCTTCATGACCTCGATGAGGAAGGGCACCGCCTCCTTGCTGCCAAGGATGCCAAGCGCCAGGCAGGCCGACTCGCGAACGGACTTGTCCTGGTCCGTGAGGACGCTCCGGATGTCCGGCACGACGTCGCCCACGGCCACCTTGCCGAGGGCGATGACGGCGGCGGCCCGCGCGTCGAAGAAGGTGTCCTTGAGTCCGAGCTTGAGCGTCGGGATGAGATCGCGCCGCATCCGCTCCGTCATGCGCGCCACGGCCTGGCCTGCACCCTCGTCGCCGCCGAGGAAGATGTCGGCGTTCGTCGTGTCGGCCTCGGCCTGCCGGACCTTGTTCTTGAGGTTGAGGAAGCGCTCGTCGTTGAGCTCCCACCACCAGTCCCAGCTTGCGAAGGCGTCGGACTGCTTCGCCTTGGCCCGACCGGTGGTCCCGGCCGCCGGACGGCCGCCGGCTCCGCCAGCAGCGCCCGCGCCCGGCCGCACGGGCGTCGCCGTGCCGCCCCCGGACGTTCCGCCGCCCGTTCCGCCGCCCGTGGTCCCGCCGGTGCCACCCCCGATGGGGCCACCGCCGGTGCCGCCCGTGTTGCTTCCGCCCGCGGGCCCCGAGTAGCCCGGAGTGGCCCCGCCCTGAGGTCCCTGGTACGTTCCGCCGTGCCCCTTCGCGTACTCGGACACGAAGCTCATGAGCGCGACGATCGCAATCGCAGCCGTGAGTCTCTTCATTGTGAACTCCCTGTACAAAGCCGTGGCGTCGCGGGCGGCAGGCCCGTGCCCGCAACGGACGAAGCCGTCCCCCTCTTCGCAGGGCGAATCGAGGTCGCGTGCTCAGGTCCTTTCCCGCAAGGTCCATGCCGAACGACGCCATCAGGATCCTGCCGCGAGCCGGCAGGTCGCAGCTACAAGCGCTTTATTGCCAGATGTTTGCAGCTCGCATTCCGACGCGCTCCGTTCGCGCCTGGCCTCGTGACCGCTGGGGATATGCGCCTGGCGTTACCGGAGGGTGACATCGTTTCGTCGCGGTAACGTGGGGGCGCGGGGTTGGCCGAAGGTGTCACCGAGCACCTCGTCGTCCGAGAACCGCCCGCCGTCGTAGGATCCTCGCGCATGAAGGTCGCGATCGCCCAGATCAACACGACGCAGGGGGACGTCCGCGGGAACACGGAGCGGATCCTCCGGGCCGCAGCGAGCGCCCGTTCCGAAGGCGCCCGGCTCGTCGTCTTTCCCGAGCTCGCGATCCCCGGCTACTGTCCCCGCGATCTCCTCTACAGCACGCGCTTCGTGGCGGCCTGCGAGGCGGCCCTTGCCGAGATCGCCACGTCGGCGCCCCCGGACATCGGACTCCTCGTGGGCACCGTGAGCCGGAACTCCACGGGCCGGGGCCGGCGGCTCTGCAACTCCGCCGTTCTGCTGTCCGCCGGGCGCATCCTCGCCTGGCGGCACAAGACGCTCCTTCCCACCTACGACGTGTTCGACGAAGCCCGGTACTTCGAGCCGGCTCCGGAATATCAGGAGCCCGTCGAGTTCCTCGGACACAGGATAGGCGTGACGATCTGCGAGGACGTCTGGGGGGCGACGCCGTCCCTCGAATCCCCGACCTGGGACGCGGACCCTCCCGCGGCCCTCGCGGCAGCGGGCTCCGACATCCTCATCAACCTCTCGGCGTCGCCGTTCTCGGAGGGCCGGCCCGCTGCCCGGGAGCGGCTCGTGACGCGCCTCGCCTCGCGGATCCGCCGGCCGGTGATCCTCGTCAACCTCGTCGGGGGCAACGACGAGGTCGTCTTCGACGGGACCTCTGTGGCGGCGGGAGCTGCGGGCACGGTGATCGCCCGGGCGGCGGCGTTCCGGGAGGAGACCCTCATCCTCGACCTGCCGGAAGGCGGGGGAGGGGGAGGGGGAGGGGAGATTCCACCCCGCACCGACGACACTGGAGCCCGACTCGCGGATCTCCGCGACGCGCTCGTCCTCGGACTTTCAGACTACGCGCGGAAGTGCGGATTCGGAGAGGCGGTCATCGGGCTCTCCGGTGGCATCGACTCGGCCGTGACCGCCGTCCTTGCGGCCCGGGCCCTCGGACCGGGACGGGTCCTCGGCGTCGCGCTGCCCTCGCGCTACTCGGCGCCCGAGAGCCTCGAGGACGCGCGCCTCCTCGCCTCGCGGCTCGGAACGTCCTTCGAGACGATCTCCATCGAGCCGGCGTTCCGCGCGCTTCTCGGGAGCCTCGAAGCTCCTTTCTCGGGGCGCCCGGCGGACGTGACGGAGGAGAACCTCCAGGCCCGCATCCGCGGCGTCATCCTCATGGCCCTCTCGAACAAGTTCCGCCGCCTCCTCCTCACGACGGGAAACAAGTCGGAGATGGCCTGCGGCTACGCGACGCTCTACGGCGACATGTGCGGGGGTCTTGCCGTCATCTCGGACGTCCTCAAGACCACCGTCTACGACCTCGCGCGCCTTCTCAACCGGGACGGCGACCCGATCCCCGAGCGCACTCTCACGCGCGCCCCCACCGCGGAGCTCCGACCGGGTCAGAAGGATTCCGATTCGCTGCCGCCGTACGGAATCCTCGACCCGATCCTCCGCCTGCACGTCGAGGACGGTCTCTCGGCTTCCGAGATCGTGGGCCGCGGCTATGATCCCGGACTCGTCGGGAGGATCGTCCGCATGGTCGTCCGGGCCGAATACAAGCGCAAGCAGGCGCCTCCGGGGCTCCGCGTCACGCCCAAGGCCTTCGGGTCCGGCCGGCGCATGCCCATCGCCGGCGATGCAGCGGCCTTCTTCGACGAAGCCCCCGGCGTCGCCTTCGGCGCTCCTCCCCCGCCCGGAGGTTTCGCGGGGAAGGGGAGGGGGAGTTCGCCCGATCCATTGAACTCCGGCGGTTCCGGAGCGTCTCCTTTCCCGGCAGGAACCCCGGAGCCATGACTTGAGGCGGAGGATCGGCGTCTGGCTCATCGGGGCCCGGGGAGGGCTCGCCACGACCGCCATCGCCGGGGCGAGGCTCATCGCCCGGGGCATCTCTCCCGAAACGGGGCTCCTCACGGCGACCCCGCCCTTCGACGGGCTCGATCTCGCTCCGCTCGGTGACCTCGTCTTCGGAGGCCATGAGATCCGCGGGGGGTCCCTCTGGGACGCCGCCCTCGAGATCGTGAGGGACACGGGGACGCTCGACGCCTCGAAGCTCCGCAGGATCCGGGCGGACCTTGCTCGGATCGATCGCGACATCCGTCCGGGGACGGCCGTCAACGCGGGATCGGCCATCCAGAGTCTCGCGCCGCGTCGGAGGACCCGGGACGTTCCCCTCGCGGACATCCTCCGGACCCTCTCCGCCGACATCGCCGGCTTCCGCCGCCGGCACCGACTCGACGCCTGCGTCGTCGTCAATCTCGCCTCTACGGAGCCGCCGCTTCCGGCCCGGAGGATCCCGCAGACGCTGGAGGACCTCCGCCGGGTCATCGCGCGCGACGACGCCGCGCGCCTCCGCGCCAGCACGCTCTACGCCACCGCCGCCCTCGAGACGGGTTCGGCCTTCATCAACTTCACGCCGAGCGAGGCCGCCACGATCCCGGCGATCGGCGATCTCGCATCGCGGCTCGGGCTCCCTTACATGGGCCGCGACGGCAAGACGGGGGAGACCCTCGTCAAGTCGGCTCTCGCCCCGATGTTCAAGTACAGGAACCTCCGGGTCCTCGCCTGGCAGGGGTACAACATCCTCGGCGACCGCGACGGGCAGATCCTCGCCGATCACCGGCACAAGGCCTCGAAGATCCGGACCAAGGACAGCGTCCTCTCCGGGATCCTCGGCTATCCGCTCCATACCCACGTCGGGATCGACTTCGTCCCCTCCCTGAAGGACATGAAGACCGCGTGGGACTACGTCCACTTCCAGGGGTTCCTCGACGTCAAGATGTCCCTCCAGTTCATCTGGCAGGGCTGCGACGCCATCCTCGCGGCGCCGCTGGTCCTCGACATGGTCCGCCTTGCCGACCTCTCCCTGAGACTCGGGGAGGCCGGCCCGATGTCCCACCTCGCCTGCTTTTTCAAGAAACCCCTCGGGGCCGGGAGCCAGGATCTCCACTTCCAGTTCCACGACCTCATGCGGTGGGTCGCCGAGCGGACGGGGGGCCGCGTCCGCCGGCCCTCAACGGGCAAGAAGGGCGGGATCCGGCGGGCCTGAGGGCGCCGGGCGGAACCTCTCATCACGCCGTCGGACAGATCCGTTACGTCCGATAATGATGGTTATGTGATCTTCGGGGCCCGCGCCGCCCCGACGTCGCTTCTCGTCACGCGATGAGGAACCGCGGCGTCACGTTGAGGACGACGACCCGATCGTTCAGCGTCAGCGCCTCGCCGAGGATCTCCTCGGTCTCGAAGTGAAGCCGGCGCACGGCATCGCGATCCTCGGCCAGCCGGACATCGGCGTACCTGAGGCGATTGAAGACGCCACGGACCACGGCGAGAGGCCTCTCGGGGTGGGCGCTCCGTGGGAGCGGCAGATCCGAGGCGCCCCGGAGACGCCGATCGACCATGCCCCGTCCGGAGTCCTCATAGAGATCCGGTACGGCGAGGCAGTCGGCTCCGGCGAAGAACCCGTGGATCAGGATGGCGGCGCCGCACTGGCCGGGACGTCGCCTCGCGGCCGGCGAGTCCGAGGCGAGGGCCTGGAGCTCCATCTCGCCGGTTTCCGCCGCATGCTCGAAGGCCTCCTGATCCGTCCCGAGGGACATGAGCCCGCCGGCGGCCCGGAACGACGCGATGGCGATGGGTGGCGCGCCCGGCGACCGCCTCAGGAAGACCGGCGCGGCGGCGTCCTCGAAGATCGCCCGCTCGCCCGGCGTCACGGTGCGGCCGCGCGTGCCGCGCTCTTCTCCGGGAAGGAAGACGTCGGATTGTTCGAGGATGACCGAGCAGGGATTCCCGGCTTCGTCCGTGGCCGGCACGATCTGTCGCGGCACGCCCAGCACCGGGACCGGCCCGTCGTTGCGCACCCGGAGCCCGGCCCCCGCTGACACGCTCACGCACACGGAACCCCTGTCCGCCGCTGCGGCCAGGGCGAGGAGCCGAGGTCCCGGATCGTCCCCCGTGAGCACGACAGGCACCACGGCCACGGGGTCGACGACGTCCGGGATCTCGAGACAGAGACGACGAACGTAGCTCTCGATCACAGGCAGCATGGAGTCGCCGATTCCTCCACGACGTCGAATCTCGTCGCTTCCCGTCCGAGGATACCCGGGAACGAACGGGGACGCAAAGCCCCTTTCCGGCCTTCCCGGGCACCCGCCGGCGCACGCCCGCAGCGCGAGCGCGGCCCCGCTGTTTCGCGCCGGCCCCTCCTCATCGTAGACTCGGTGCGGAACTCCGGACCCGGACCGCCACCATGCCCTTCTCCCCGCTCCTGTCCTTCACGGCGCCCCTCCTCCTCGCCCTCTCCGCTCTCCTCCCCGTCTCCGGCGACGAATTCGTCAGAGCCCGGGACGGGCTGCGGGCGGCGCTCAAGGGCAGCGACGGCAAGGTCCAGATCGAGGCCATCCGCGCCCTTGCGGGCATTCCCGACCGCCGCGTTCCCGCTGCCCTCCTCGAGGTCCTGACGGAACTCCGCCGGACGCTCGACAGCGCCCGGGATCGCATCGGGAAGGCCGCCCGGGCCATCGACGAGGCCCGCGAACAGCGACACCGCGCCAGGGATCCCGATACCACGCCCTGGCGCACCGCGGACGCCCGACTGAAGAAGGCTGAAACCGAGCGGGACGAGCTGACGGCCCTGCTGGCGCGGGGAAGCGACGTGACGCGGGCGGCCCGCACGGGCCTTGCTGACAGCGTCAATGCCATGCCCGAGGAGTTCCGGCGCGATGAGGCCGTCCGGCTCGTCGCCGAGCTCAAGGGCGGGCGCGATCTGGAACGGCGCCGGGAGGCCCTCCTGGTCCTCGGATCCATCGCGATCCCGGAGGCCCGCGTCGCACTGCGAACGACCCTCGGGGGCGATCCCGAGCCCCGCCTGCGGGCCGACGCGGCCGAGGCCATGGCGGAGCTGCGCCATCCGGAGAATTTCGAGATCCTCGTGGCGGCGCTCAAGGACCCCTTCTGGATGGTGCGGGCCGCCGTCGTGACGACGCTCCGCGCCTTCGCCACGGCGGACGCCGTCGACGCCCTCCTCGACGCTCTGCCGAACGAGACCGGGCGACTCCAGGGCGACGTCGTCGAGGCCCTCGGGCACCTCACGGGGCAGAACTTCCACGACAACACCGCGCTCTGGCGCGACTGGTGGGAGAAGAACCGCCGGGGGTTCAGGCCCCCGGGGCGCCAGACCGGGGACGACATCGTCGAGCCCGGAGGCGGTTCGGCGCCACCTCCCGCCGGGGCCGGCGGGAGGCTCTCCTTCTACGGCATCGAAACGGACTCCGACCACATCTGCTTCATCATCGATGCCTCCGGCAGCATGAACGAGAGGGTCACGACCGTGGTTCGCACGGGCGTCGCATCCGAACCGGACGAGACCAAGCTCGACCGCGCCCGGCGCGAGCTCCTCTCGGCCCTCGACCGCATTCCGGTCGACGGGCTCTTCAACATCATCGCGTTCTCGGACGAGGTCCGCCCGTTCGACAAGTCCATCGTGCGCATGACCGATACGACACGACGCGAGGCGCGGGCCTTCGTCCAGGCTCTCACGGCACGCGGCAACACGAACATCATCGACGCCCTCGAACGGGCTTTCGGCGCCGCGGCGCCGGGCGCCACACCCTCGCGCACGCCGCTTGCCGACACCTTCTACTTCCTCTCCGACGGCCAGGCCACGGCAGGCCGCATCCTCGAGGGCCGGGTCATCGCCGACGAGATCGCGAGAAGGAACCGCGACCTCCGCGCGAGGATCCATGCGATCGGCATCGGCGCCGGTCACGACGTGGAGCTCATGCGCCGCCTCGCCTCCGACAGCGGCGGCCGCTACGTGTCCATCGGCCGGTGAACCGCCATGGCGGACGGCGGCCGCCCGCCCCGGTGTCACCGGAACAGGCTGTCCCACCGCGCCCGGGGATCGCCAGCCGTGGACGCGATCTCCACGATGGTTCGGAACTGGAAGCCGGCGCAGGAATTCCG
The DNA here is from genome assembly GCA_964419995.1 of uncultured Planctomycetia bacterium. Taxonomy (GTDB): domain Bacteria; phylum Planctomycetota; family CAYQRN01; genus CAYQRN01. The sequence goes on along the minus strand of CAYQRN010000016.1, from coordinate 22,584 downwards.
ATCGGAGGGATCGAGGATCCGGGGCGGCACCGGCAGCGCGCAGCGCACCGCACCCTTCGGCCGCTGGTGCGCGCAGTTCGCACATGCGTGGAGCGGCATTCCGCACCGTTCGCACGAGTTGTTGAAGCCCGGCGCGTAGCTTTCCCGCCACGGCTCGTGGCACTTCCAGCAGAAACAGGTCACGGACCGCCCTCCCTGCTTCGGTGAAATCCGCGTGACACGGCATGCCCCGCGGGCAACCGCAGCCAGCGGGGATCAGAAGGGCGTCGCCGGCCCCGGCCGGGCGCCCGACCGCAGGCGCCCGGCGCTCCCGTGGCGATTCGCCGCGCCGCGCGAGTCGGGGTCGGCGGGCCGCCAAGCGGCCCACCCTCTTCACGATGCAGATCTTAGACCGGCAATCACCTATCTGTCAATAGGTTGCATGCACGGAACGTCCCGCCCCCTGGCAGGGTGGCGGTCCCCCGGGGGGGCGCCGGCAGCATCCGCGGCGTTCCCGCGCCGGTCCGGCTCAGCGATCCGGCGGGACGTAGGCCTTGTGGAACTCGCCGACGAAGGCCGTGAAGTCCGCGTCCAGCGCTTCGGCGCCGGCCACCTTCACGAGTCGGTTCTGCAGTTCCGCCGCCGAGCCCTTTCCGGCCCAGAAGTCCGTCATGAAGGCGTCGAAGAGCCCGCCGTGGCGCGTGCGAACGAAGTGCAGGAAGAGCCCGAACCGCGGGAGGGCCTCATCGGTGCGCGTCACCTTCGTCAGGATCGTCGATCCCGGGAAGAGCGTGGCGCCCTTCAGCGCCGTGGCGTAGACGTCCCAGGTCGGCGCGTACCGCCCGTCCTTCCACAGGCCGGTGAAGTAGCCTGCGGCGGCCTCGACGAAGGCGTTGTCGAGCCGGCTCTCATCGGCGATGCGGTTCACGAAGGCGTGCGTCGCCGCATGGGGAACCCACCGTTCGAGGAACTCCGGCGTGTGCATGTAGGTGATGCCGGCCCCGGCGCCCTCGGCAATATTGGGCGAGAAGAACGCTCCGTAGTCGCTCGAGTGTTGCGCGGCCCAGTCGGGCATCCCCTGCTGGCCGAACGTCCGGTACTCGTCGATGTCCTTCGAGATGTACACCCAGAGCGGACGCTCCGCCGTCAGCGCCGTCTGCCCGAAGAACGCGCACATGTGCGGGTACATCGCCTCGAGACGTTCGAGCCAGCCCCGCAGCACGGCGTGGTTCACGGTTCCCGACAGGGCGAAGGACCTCCCGCGCAGGATCCAGGGATCGCTCCACTTCCTGTGCTTCTCATCGAGTTCGCGAATGGGGAGCCACCGGCCTTCGTGGCGGCGAAGGCCCTTCCCGATCTGCTCCGCCATCTCCTCCGCCGTGACCCAGTCTCCCTCGACGAAGACGAGGCCGGCGCGGACCTTCTTGGCGTCCTCCTTCGAATACCAGACGCCCTCGATCTTCTGGAAGCCCTTCTTCGCAAGGGCGTGCTCCTGCGGAGACACCCACGTCCCGTCCTCGAGGCGCCGCCAGCCCCGCGCGCGGTACTCGGCCTCGGCGGCCTTCGCGCGTTCCCGCTCGGCCTCCTTCGCCGTGACCCAGCGGCCGCCGACCTTCTCGTAGCCGGCGGCGGACCTGATGTCAGGATCGTCGGGGGCCGCCTTCAGGGCCTGACGGAGCAGTGCGTCCCGGTCCGCCGTGAGACCTGCCGTGCCGCACCAGGTCGCGAGGTCGAGGAGCGCCCGGCCGTTCTTCGGGTCCACCTGCGCCCGCTTCTCCTCGAGCTCATCGAGAGCCGTGCGCTTCTTCTCCACCGACACGACATCGGCCCGCGCAAGACGGATCGTCTTCCCTTCCGCCGTCCGGATGACGACTTCCTTCTCGGTTTCCGCGGTGACCTTGACGTTCTCCCACTTCCGTCCGTTCTTCATCGTGACGTCATCGGCCCGGGCGGCGGGATGCGAGGGGACGCCGAGGATGAGGCCGAAAGCGAGGGCAAGCGCGGGAAACCGGGTGCTCACGGGAGGATCCTCCGACACCCGCAATTCTACGCGGGAGGGAGGTCCCGGACCACCGCGCGCCGGCAGGCGTCGACGACGCGGCCCCGGAGGTTCGCCACGGCGGGCTGCCCGTCCTCGAGGACGACCTCGCCGCCGAGAACCACGGCCACGGGAGCACCCCGGAAGTCGCGCCCCACGTACGGCGAATGCCCGCACCGGGACGCGAGGCTCCCCTCCTCCACCGTCACGAGCCGGTGGGGATCCACGAGGGTGAGGTCGGCGTGGGCGCCGGGCCTCAGAACGCCCCGGTCCGTGAGGCCGAAAGCCGCTGCCGGCCCTGCCGTCATGAGCTCGGCGGCGCGCTCCAGCGTGAACTCCCCCCGCGCCACGAGATCGAGCATCATCGAGACCATGTGCTGAACGCCGGGAATCCCCGAGGGCGCGCGCCGGTAGTTTCGCGCCTTCTCGTCTGCGAGGTGGGGCGCATGGTCGGACGCCACGTGGTCGAGAACGCCTGAGCGCAGCCCGTCGAGAAGGGCGGCTCGATCCGCCGCCGACTTGATCGGGGGGTTCACCTTGAGGGCGTTCCCCACGCGTCCCACGTCCGCGTCGGTGAAGAATAGATAGTGCGGGCACGTGCCCGCCGTGACGTCCGCGCCGTCCGCCTTGGCCCTGGCGATGAGAGTCACGGCCCGGGCGGTGGACACGTGGGGGATCGAGATGGCGCATCCCGTGTCGCGGCCGAGCTCGATGGCGGCGGCCACCGCAACCCATTCGGCCACCGGCGGGCGCGCCGTCGCGTGGGAGGCCGGGTGGTCGGGAACACCGGCGGACGCCGCCCGGACGATGGCATCATCCTCGGCGTGGATGGCCAGCACCCGGCCGGTGGCCGCCACGGCCCGCATGGCCGCCCGGAGGTCGTGGTTCCCCGTCACCGTGAGCGGTCCGGTGGATTGGGTCATGAAGACCTTGAAAGCCGCGACGGACTCCGCGAGGGCGGCCAGGAGCGCGAGATTCTCCGTCCCCACGTTCCCGTAGATGCCGAAGTTCACGGGACACTTGCCCGCCGCCAGCGCGAGCTTCTCCCGGGCGATCGCGGCATCCGTGACGAGGGGCTCGTTGTTCTGGATCTCGAGGACCGTCGTCACGCCTCCGAGGAGAGCGGCGGTCCCCCCCGTCGCGAAATCCTCCTTCGCCGTGAGTCCCGGCTCCCGGAAGTGGACATGGCAATCGATGACGCCGGGCAGAACGACGAGACCCGTGGCATCGAGGACGCGGCGGCCGTCGAGGGGCCCCGCCGCGATGGCGGCGATCCGGCCGTTCCGGATGCCGATCGAGGCGGTGCCCCGCGTCCCCGCCCCGAGCACCGTGCCGCCGGCAACGACAAGATCATGGGGGCCGGCATTCACGGCGCGAGGTTGTACTTCTTCATGAGTTCCGCAAAACGCGGATCCTCGCGCAGGCGCGCGAGATCGCTGTCGCGGTGGATCCAGATGCCGTCCCCGTATCCGGCGAGGATGGCCCGCTCGAGGAACGCGAGGGCCTCGGCCACGTGTCCGTCCTTCGAGGCCATGCACGCAACGTTGTAGAGGGCGGTCTCTGCGAAGCCCGTCCCCGGGAGCTTCGTCGCGATCTCGACGAACCACTTCCGGGCCTCGGCGTGGTCGCGTATCTGCATGGACTCGTAGCCGAGCTTGAAGAGCCACCGGGCATAGTCCTCGCCCCAGCGGATCCGGATCTGTTCCACGGCGCTCCCCCGCATGCTGCGGAGGCTCGCGTACTGCCGCTCGAGCCCTTCGACGATCTCCCGGATCCGCGCGATCCGCTGGTCCATCTCGCGGCCGTCCCCGAGCCAGGCGAGGGCATAGGCCGTGGCCTCGAGGAACGGATCCTCGAGTTCCTGGTCCCTCTGGACGACCTCGTCGTCCACCCGCCAGTTCCGCCGCCCGCGGATGTCGCGGAGAAGCTCCCGCGCGGAGCCCCGCCCCGTGCTGCCGAGGGCCCGGATCGCGGCGAAACGCTCGACGTCGCGCATCTTCGCGTTGATGGCGATCCGGTGGAGCGGACCATCCACTGCCGGCCCGAGCGCCGTGACGCGGGCGAACTGATCGTCGTAGAAGCCCTTGAAGTCGCCTCCCGGGGTCGTGTTGAGCCGGAGGATGTCCTCGACGATCACGGAGACGGCTTCTTCGATGAAGAGACGGTGCTTCCTGTCCTCTCCGGAGATTCCGGCGCTCCCCAGGGCCTCGAGGGCCCGGGTCTCGAACCGGGCGAGAGCCCTGGCGAGGCTCCGCGCCACGGCGGCGTCCTCCTCGACGGCGAACCGCCGGACGAGAGGCAGGAGGAGGCCCGGCTCGGCAGTGGTTGCGGCGACCGCCGCCGCTCCGGCGCGCGCCCGGTAGTCGGGATGATCGAGGGCCGGGATGAGTACGGACAGCACTTCCGGGCCGGCGCGTCCGAGCCGGTGGACGGCCTCGGTGCGTTCCTCGGCGAAGGGACTCCGGAGTCGCGCCTCCAGGGCCGAGATCCCCGCGGCGGGTTCCGCGGCCACCGGGCCGGTCTGCGGCATCGTCGCGAGCACGAGGAGCAGGATCAGCGCCGTCATTCCGAGCCGATCTCGAGGCGGCAGAAGCGTCGCTTGCCGACGCGAAGGACGTTGCCCGGCCTCACGGGCGTCCGCCCCCGGGGATCCCCGAGCACGGCGCCCTCCAGCGTGACTCCGCCCTGCTCCACGAGCCGGCGGGCCTCGCTCATCGATGATGCCATCGCCGCGAGGACGATGAGTCGCGCGACGGCAAGGGTCCCGTCCTCGAGCTCGGCGGCGGGGATCGTCACGACGGGCATCTCCTCCGGCGCCTCGTGCAGGCGGTGGATCCGGATGAAACGGTCGGCGGCGGCGGCGGCGGCGGCCTCTCCGTGGTACCGCGCCGTGATTTCGCGGGCAAGCCGGTCCTTCCGGTCCCGCGGGTGCACGCCGGCCGCCATGAGCCTCTCGATCTCCTCCGCGGGGAGCGTCGTGAGGAGCACGAACCAGTCACGGACGAGGCCGTCGGGAATGCTCATGACCCTGCCGTACATCTCCTCCGGAGGATCGGTGATCCCGATGACGTTCCCCCAGGACTTGCTCATCTTCCGCTCCCCGTCGAGACCGACGAGGAGCGGATTCGTCATGCAGATCTGGGGCGGCTGGCCCGCATCCGCCTGGAGATCTCGGCCGACGAGGAGATTGAAGAGCTGGTCCGTGCCGCCGAGCTCGACGTCGGCTCTCACGACCACCGAATCATAGCCCTGGAACAGGGGATAGAGGAACTCGTGGAGGTGGATCGGAGTTCCCGCCCGCCAGCGCCGGCTGAAATCGTCGCGCTCGAGGGTCCGGGCCACCGTGGCCCGCGAGGCGAGCCGCACGAGTCCCTCGAAGTCGAGGCGGGAGAGCCACTCCGAGTTCCGCCTCACCTCGAGCTTCGACACGTCGAGGACCCGGCCCGCCTGGGCGAGGTACGTCTCTGCGTTCCTGTCGATCTCCTCTCCCGAGAGCGAAGGCCTCGCCCGGTTCCGGCCGCTCGGGTCGCCCACGCGGGCCGTGGCGTCCCCGAGGATCAGGACCGCCTGGTGGCCGAGATCCTGGAAGAGCCTGAGCTTGTTCAGGGCCACCGTGAACCCGAGGTGCAGGTCCGGAGCCGTGGGGTCCACGCCGAGCTTCACACGCAGTGGGCGCCCGGCGGCGAGGCTCGCGGCGAGGCGCCTCCGCAGGTCCGCCTCCTCGATGATGTCCACGGAGCCCCGGCGCAGGATCTCGAACTGGCGGTCGGCCTCCGCCGCCATGGCCGGGTCGGTGGGTTCCGGGGGCGTGCCCGCGCCGTGGCTCATCGACCGGCCTCCCCGGCGGACGTCTCTCCGCGGAGGATCCGGAGCGCCATCTCGGCTGCGGCCTGCATGGCGGCATCGAGTCCGCCGCGAAGGGCCGTTACGAGGCGCTCGATCGCCGCAGCGCGGTCGGGCTCCTCCGTGAGAGCAGCGGCGATCGGGAGATGGCCGGCGCTTCCGCGGTCGAGGGCGCGGTCGAGGGTTCCGAGGGGGTCCCGCGCCACGGGCTCCCACTGCCTCGGGAAGACGTGGATCGTCGCCGGGCGGAACGTCACGACGGCGGGCACCGCCTCTCCGCCGATCTCGAGGACCGCGGGGCGGAACACGGCCCGGACGGTGTAGGTCCTGTAGAGGACACCCCTGGGGTTGAAGCGTCCGGTATCCACGGGGATCCGCAGCTCGAAGCTGCCTCCGGGGGCGAGGTCGATGTCGCCCCCGGGCGTCTCGTTGAGGCTGAACCGCTGGGAGAAGGTCGTCCCCGTCGGGCTCCACTCGTCGTAGACCACGTCCACCGCGAACACCGAACGGAGGGTCGTCCCTTCCGCCGGCGCTCCCGGGGCCGGCGCCTCCGCCGGCATGCGGAGCGGTCCGCCGGAGATGTTCTGGAGGACGAGTCGGCAGGTCGCGACCTCCCCCACGGTGACCCGGGGCTCGTCGCAGAGCGCCACGGCATCGATGAGAGTCGCCTGGACGAGGCTCCGGCGGATCTCGACGCGGAGCGACGACAGCCGCGCGCGCATCTCCTCATCCGGCCCGAGGGCAAGGGCCTCCCGCACGAGGTCGAGAGCCTTCTCGTCATCGTGGCGGGCATGCTCGTGCAGGGCCCGTTCGAGAATCGCCTCCAGGGTCTCCCGCGACACGGCCGGGGGCGGCGCTCCGGCGGCCGCCTCGAGGACTTGCCGCGATTCCGGAGCCGAGGCCTCCGCGGGGTCCGCGACGGCCGGCGCCGACCCGGTCGGGTCCGCTCCGGGCGTCGGGGGAGCCTCCGGGGCCGTCGCCGTGCAGGCGGCGAGCAGGCCGGACAGGAGGCCGGTGAGCAGGAGAGCGGACGAACGCGGGATGAGTTGCCGGATCATCTGCCGCTCCGGGGGATCGCGGGCGCGGCCGTCGCCGCGCCCGCCGGGATGTCACGTGCCGACGGGTGCGTCGGCCAACGGCGGCTCCGAGCCCGCCGATCCCGGCTCGGTCTCGGCCGGCTCGGAAGCCTCCTCCGCGCCGGCGGCGGCCGCCTCGCCCTTCTCCGCGTCGGACCGGGCCTTCCTGGCCTTCTTCTCGGGCTTCGCCTTCTCGATGACCGAGAGGAGCGTGAGACCGATCTTACGCTCCTCCGAGTTCACCTTGATGACCTTCACGGACACGAGGTCGCCGGCGTTCACGATCTCTTCCGGATTGGCAACCTTGCGATCCGAGAGCTCCGAGATGTGCAGGAGTCCCTCGAGATCGGACTCGAGCTCCACGAAGACGCCGAAGTTCGTGATCTTCGTGACGCGTCCCTGCATCTCGGCGCCGATCTGGTATCGGTCGGGGATGGCGGTGGTCCAGGGGTCCTCGTGGAGCTGCTTCGCTCCGAGGGCCACACGCTTCTTCTCCTGGTCCACCGACAGGACGACGGCTTCGATCTCGTCCCCCTTCTTGAGGAGCTCGGAGGGGTGGCTGATCTTCTTCGTCCACGACATGTCGGAGACGTGGAGCAGGCCGTCGATCCCCTCCTCGATCTCGATGAAGGCGCCGTAGTTCGTGAGGTTGCGCACGCGCCCGCGGATGATCGTGCCGATGGGGTACTTCTCCTCCACCTGCGTCCAGGGGTTGATCTCGACCTGCTTCATGCCGAGGGAGATCTCCTGCTTCGCGGGGTTCACGGAGAGGACGACGACATCGACGATGTCGCCGACGTTCACGATCTCCGAGGGGTGGTTGACCCGCCGCGTCCACGACATCTCGGAGATGTGGACGAGGCCCTCGACGCCCTCCTCGAGCTTCACGAAGGCGCCGTAGTTCATGACGTTGACGACCTCGCCCTGGACGCGCATGCCGGGGCGGTACCGCTCCTCGATGTTGCGCCAGGGGGACTCGGTCTTCTGCTTGAGTCCGAGCGCGATGCGCTCCGACTGCCGGTCGAACCGCAGGACCTTGACCTCGATCTCGTCGTCGATGCCGAGCATCTCGGAGGGATGATTCATCCGGCCCCAGGCCATGTCCGTGATGTGGAGGAGGCCGTCGATGCCTCCGAGGTCCACGAAGGCCCCGAAGTCCGCGATGTTCTTCACGACGCCCCGCCGGATCTGGCCTTCCTCGAGGGTCCCGAGCAGATCCTGCTTCTGGCGGTCGCGGCCCTCCTCGAGGAGCTTTCGCCGCGAGATGACGATGTTCATCCGCGACTCGTCGATCTTGATGATGCGGCCCTCGATCTCCTGGCCGAGGAACTGGGAGATGTCGCCGGTGCGGCGGATCGAGATCTGCGACGCGGGGAGGAAGACCGGGATGCCGATGTCGACGAGCAGGCCGCCCTTGATCTTGCGGACCGCCGCGCCCTTCACGACGTCCCCCTCCTTGTGGGTGGAGATGACGCGTTCCCAGCCGCGGATCTTGTCCGCCTTGCGCTTCGAGAGGACGATGAGCCCGGACTCGTCCTGGACGGATTCGAGGTAGACCTCGACGGTGTCCCCCACCTTGGGCGCCGTCTCGCCGAACTCCGCCGCGGGCACCACGCCCTCGGACTTGTAGCCGACGTCCACGATGACGTCGTTGCCGATGACCTCGATGACGCGCCCTTTGAGCACCGTGTCGAGGCTGAAGTTCCGGACCGAGTCCTCATAGAGGGCGGCGGTGCCGGCCGGCGTGTCCCCGGCAAGGCACTGTTCGAGAAGACGGTCCACCTCGTCCTCCGAGGGACCGAACTGCCTGACGATGTCGCGACTGCCCATGAAATCCGTTCCGTCGCCGCCCGATGGGTCGTCGGGGGCCACTCGCTTCCGCACCTGACTCGCACACCCGCCCGGGCCCGCCGCGCCACGACGGCGCGGCGACAGAACCCCGGAGCACCCGCCGCACGGACCCGGTGGGCCCGGTCCGGCCGGTTCTCCGCGGGGAGGCTCGCTTCCCCGCTTCAGCCCTTCCCGTCCCCGGGATCCCCGGGAACCGGAGGGCCGAAAGCCTCGAGGGCGAGGGCGACGATCCGTCGCACGACGTCCTCGAAGGTCATGTCGCTCGTGTCGAGATGGACCTGGCCCTCCACCCGCCGGAGCGGTGCGACGCTCCGCGTGGAGTCGAGCCTGTCCCGTTCCTCGATCTCGCGTCGCAGGGTCTCCACCGCCACGGCGGAGCCCTTCGCGGCCAGCTCCCGCGCCCGGCGCTCCGCGCGTACGGAACTCCTCGCATCGAGATAGAGCCGGAGGCGGGCATCGGGAAACACCACGCTTCCCATGTCGCGCCCCTCGCAGACCACCTTCCCGCGCTCTCCGATCCTGCGCTGCAGCGCCGACATGATCTCCCGGACCCGCGGGGCCGCCGAAACCCGCGACACCTCCCCGGTGACCTCGGGACTCCGTATGGCTTCGCTCACGTCCTCGCCGTCGAGGAGCATCCGCCCTCCGGCGTCGAAGGAGAGATCGAGTTCGCGCACGAGACGGCCGAGCGACACGTCGTCGCGGAGATCGATGGCGCGCCGGAGCGCGGCCAGCGTGACAGCGCGGTACATCGCTCCGGTGTCGAGGAACCGGAACCCGATCCGCCGCGCCACCTCCCGGGCGACGCTGCTCTTGCCCGCACCGGCGGGCCCGTCCAGCGTGATGACCGAAAGCGTCAAGAAACTGGTGCGACGCAAAAGGTTGAGTTTATTCGGATCCCGCGTCACCGCAAGTCCCCGGAGCCATCGGCCCCGCCGGGTCAGCCCGTCCGGACGTCTCGCCGAAGTACCTGAGGGACAGGGACTTGCCATCGAACAACGCGTAGTTCGGACGGTCCTCCCACGCCCCCAGCGTCAGCAGGCGACCCTCCCCGAAGGGGCCGTCGATCCGCGTCTCGGCGAGGTGATGAACGTGCCCGCAGAGGATCGTGTCGGAGCGCCCCCGCGCGAGCTCCCCCCGCACGCCCCGGAGGATGCTCCCGAGGCGGTGCTCCCCGTGCGCCCGCATGCGCGCGGTCTTCTTCCCGCTGATCCGACGGTAGCGGCGCGCGAGGAAGATCCCGACCGACGCCGGCGCGAGGGCCGCGGCGAGGCGGACCGGCAGCGAGCGCATGGCCACACGCGCCCACTGATAGGAACGGTCGTCCACGCAGAACCGGTCCCCGTGGCTCACGTGGACCCGCTCGCCCGCGAGATCGAGCAGGGCCTCCTCGCGGATGAACCTCACGCCGGCGCGGCGGAACGCGCGCCCCATGAGGAAATCCCGGTTGCCGTGAATCATGTGGACCGGGCGCCCCGGTGCGGACAGGCGGCGGAGGGCCTCGAAAAGCGGGGCGTAGAACGGCACCCGAGCCTGGGCCGGCCCGGACCAGAACTCGAAGAGATCGCCGAGGATGAACAGGCCCGCTCGCTGCTGCTCCACGAAATCCAGGAACTCGAGGAAGCCGCGGAGCCAGGGCGCGTCCCCGTGCCGGAGATGCACGTCCGAAACGAAAATCGCCGGGGCCTCCACCCGGTGCGGCTCCGCTGCTGCGGCGCGCTCCTCCCTCACTCCCCGATTCCGTGGAGCCGGAGTTTCTCCCAGAGGCTCTTCCGGGAGATGCCGAGGACGGATGCCGCCTGCGCCCTGTGGCCGTGCACGAGGCGGAGCGTCTCGATGAGGTGCTGCTTCTCGGCCTCGTCGACGGCCTCCTTGAGCGTGCGCAGGGTTCGCGGCACGGCCAGAGCCTTGCGATGCTCCGGCGACACCTCGACGAGATGCTCCCGCCGGAGGATGCGGCCCTGGCCGGCGAAGGCGATGGCCCGTTCGACGGCGTGCTCGAGCTCCCGCACGTTGCCCGGCCAGTAGTAGGCCTCCATGGCCTCCATGACCTCGGGGCGGATCTCGTACTCCCGCCCCCCGCCGTACTTCCGCATGAAGTGCGCGGCCAGGAGAGGCACGTCGCCGTGGCGATCCCGGAGGGGCGGGAGATGGATCGGAACGACGTTGAGGCGGTAGAAGAGGTCCTCCCGGAACTCTCCGTCGGCCACGGCCTTCCTCAGGTCCACCTTGGTGGCCGCGATGACCCGGACATCGGTGGCAATGGTCCGCTCGCCGCCGAGCCGCTCGAAGCTCCGCTCCTGGAGGACGCGCAGGAGCTTCACCTGCGTGTTGAGCGGCATGTCGTCGATGTCATCGAGGAAGATCGTCCCGTGATCGGCGCGCTCGAACCGGCCGATCTTCCGCTCCCGCGCGTCCGTGTACGCCCCCTTCTCGTGGCCGAAGAGTTCGTCCTCGAGGAGCGTCGCGGGGATCGCGGCGCACGAGAGGCTCACGAGCGGATGCTGCCGCCGCCGCGACAGGCTGTGGATGGCCCGGCAGATGACCTCCTTGCCGGTGCCCGTCTCGCCCACGATGAGGACGCTCGAATCGGACCTCGCCACGGTCTTCACCGTGGCGAGGACCTTCTGCATGGGTTCGCTCCGCCCGATGACGGATTCGACGCCGGACACGTCCTCGAGCTGCTCCCGGAGCGTCTCGTTCTCCCGCTCGAGCGTCCGGATCCGCTCGCAGCGCGCGAGGATCTGGACGATCTGGTCGTTGTAGAACGGCTTCGTGACGTAGTCGGCCGCTCCGAGCTTCATGGCCTCCACGGCCGACTCGATCGTGCCGAATCCTGTCATGAGGACGACCTGGATCCGCGGATCGATCTCCTTGGCGCGCCGGAGAAGGTCGATTCCCCGGATCCCGGGCATGTTGATGTCGGAGACGATGCAGTCGAGGCTCTCCCGCCGCAGCGCCGCCAGAGCGGCCTCGCCGTCGTCGGCCGTCGTGACGACGTGCCCCGCCGCGACAAGATCGTCCGCGAGCGTGGTCAGGATGCTCTGTTCGTCGTCTGCGAGAAGTACCTTCACGTCCGTGGCCCCCGGTGGATCATACCGAGCCCGGGCCCGGCCGAACAGCGGCGCCGCGCCCTCCCGCACGGGAGGTCTCAGTGCGGCATCCGCTTGCTCACGAAGCTCCCGATCTTCTGCGCGACCGGCAGCGGGAGGCGGCGGAACACGGCCCGTACCACGTCGTACTTCGGGTTGCTCGGATTGAGTTGCGGGATCGCGGTGGCCGTGTTGAGGATGTACTGGTAGCAGAGGGGCTCGGGCGTGAATCCCTGGTGGCGCTTGAAGATCCAGGGGCCTGTGCCCTCGCGACTCCGCCCGAAGTCGAACCGCCGAAGCCCGAGCTCGAAGGCCCGCTCCATGAGGGCGTGGTACATGAAGTTGTCCGCCGAGTGAGCCGGCGCCTCCGGCGTCGCCCCCGAGTAGTAGGGCATCATCGTGTCCCCGTGGATGAAGGAGAGGACCGCCGACAGGGTCCGTCCGTCCTTGCGCACGCGCAGGAACACGCACCGGTCGCCGTAGATCTCGCGGATGCGCCAGAAGAGGCTCGCAGGGAAGATGGGCGAGCCGTGCCGGCGCTTGTTGAGCGAGAAGAGCCGGTGGAGCTCGCTCACGTCGCGCACGTCGAACTCGGCGACGAGGCCCGCCGCGGCTGCGCGCCGCACCTCGGCCCGCGCCTTCCGCGGAATCCGCGCGAGGCAGGCCTCCCGGGAGTCGGGGACGGCGCCGGCGAAGGCCTGGTAGAGGTCCGTCTCCGGGAGTCCCGGCACGACCCGGGTGCGGTGGCGCAGCTCCACGTACCGCGAGCGGTCCGCCGCAGCGCGCTCCGCCGCGGCATCCACGAGGGCCCGGCAGGCATCCTCGTCGTCCGCCAGGATCCCGCCGTACACGCCGAAGGGGACGGACAGGAGACAGCGTCCGAAGAGGAGCGAGCGCACGGCGAAGAGCGGAAGCACGCCCACGACGCGCCCGTCGCGACGCGCCACGATGTAGCAGGGCTCATGGCGAAACACGCTCACGAGGACATCGCGCCAGGCGAGCCCGTGGAAGAGACTCGCGTCCGGGCACGCCTCCACGTAGGCAGACCAGTCGGTTTCGCCTCCCCGCCGAAGGTCCTCCACCGTCGTGGCGTCGGCCCGGATCCGTCCCGGATCGGCCGCCTCCGCCGGCACCGTCCCGTCCGAAAGAAGCGTGTCGATGTGGTAGTCGCGGAGTTGCCGGCCGTGCAGGAAGATGATGATCTCGCCGATGAGGCCGATGGACACGACGATGACCCCGAGCACGAGGAGGAAAACGCCGAGGATGATCTGCGGCCGGTCCGCGAGACCTCGCCCCCCGACGACCTTCTCGAGGAACATCCACACGGAGATGATGGACCCCGCCGCGAAGAACACCGTCCCCATGAGGCCGAAGAACCTGAGGGGCTTCTTCGTGAACTTGATGAGGAAGAAGAGCGTGAGGACGTCGAGGAACCGGCGGACATAGAGGCCGACGTTCAGGAAGGTCGAGGGCCCCTTCTCCGCGAGGTGGCGCACCGGGACCTCCACGACGCGGAAACCCGTCTGCCGCGCGAGGACGGGAAGGAACCGGAACATGTCGCCGTGCAGCGGGATCTCCGCGAGGACCTCCCGGCGGAACCCCCGGAACGAGCAGTTGAGGTCGTGCAGGCGGCTTCCGGTGAGGCCCCGTGTGAAGGCGTTGAACAGCCAGGACTGGACGCGAGCCACGGGCGAATCGACCCGACCCACGCGTCGCGCCGCCACGTAGTCATACCCCGACCGGAGCTTCCCGAGCACTTCGTGGACCTGCGTGGGATCCACCTGGAGGTACCACGTGTTCGTGATGACGAAGCGCCCTCGGGCCCGGTCGCACGCGAGGGTGAGGGCCGTCGACTCGCCGAAGGAGCGGAGGAGCCGGATGATCTGGAAACGCGGCCAGCGGTTCCGGAGCGACTTCACCCTCTCGAAGAAGGCTCCGCCGATCCCGTCGTCAACGACGATGATCTCGGCCGTGACGTTCTCCTTGGCGAACTCCGCCTGGAAGCCCGCGACCATCTCCTCGAAGAGCCCCGGGTCGACGCGGACGTTGGAGGCGACGACGACGAGGGACACGTCGACGTTGCTCTCCGGCGGAAGGTCCACCGTCCCGGGAGCGGCCGGAAGCGTTTCAGAGGAGCTGGACGGAGGCATCCCGGACGGCATCCTTCGAACCCTGGGGACTCGACCGCAGGATCATCTCGGCGAGGAGGCCGAGGAAGAGGAAGTAGAGGAAGCTCGACAGGAACAGGATCATGAGCGTCGGCGGGACGACGTTGTAGCCCCGGTAGCCCTTCATGAGATTGAGGCCGTAGAAGAACGTCGCAACGGCGAAGAGGCCGAGGAATCCGAGACTCAACATGCCGAAGTAGTGCGCCGGGCGGCTCGAAAACGTGACGATGAGCTTCACGACGAGCAGATCGAAGGCCACCTTGAAGACGCGGGACAGGCCGTACTTGCTGCGGCCGAAGCGCCGCGGATGGTGGGCGACGACCAGCTCCGCGACCCTCGCCCCCCGCCGCGTCGCGAGGGCCGGCACGAACCTGTGCATGTCGGAGTAGAGGTGGAGATCCGTGACGACGCTCCGCCGGTAGGCCTTGAGCGTGCAGCCGAAGTCATGGAGCCGGACGCCGGTCACGACGGCGATGAGGAAGTTGGCCGCGCGGGAGGGGATCTTCCGCGTGAACGTCCTGTCTTTCCGGTCCCGCCGCCAGCCGCTCACGATGTCGTACCCCTCGTCGAGCTTCGCCAGGAGCCGCGGGATGTCGGCGGGGTCGTTCTGGAGATCGCCATCCATGCAGACGATGACGTCGCCCCTTGCGTGGTCGAAGCCCGCGGACATGGCCTGCGTCTGACCGAAATTCCTGCGCAGACGCAGGATGCGGCTCCACGAACGGCGGTTGAGGCGCAGGAGCGCGCCGGTCCGGTCCGTGCTTCCGTCATCGATGAAGAGCACCTCGACGCTCCTGCCGAACGACGAGATCGTGGCGTCGAGCCGCTCGATGAGGGGAACGATCCCGTCCTCCTCGTTGTAGAGGGGGATCACGACCGAGAGTTCGATGTTCCCTTCCGGCGCCGGCACCACCATGTCCGCTCTTCCGGGCAGAGCCCCGCGCAGGACCTTTCGGCGCCAGAGCGCCTCCGTCTCAAGGCAATCGCAGCCCCGTCGCCGGCCCGAGGAGGGACCTCCGGCGGGTCATGGACCCTCGACGCAACACGTTATCCCTTCCGCGTCCCCGGGCAACCGGCCCCGCGGCTGCGCCTTCACCCGAAGCCGCCCTTGCGGCTCCCTTTCGTGCCCCTCCCGTGCCGACTATGATCGAAGAGCGGCGTTCCGCGCCGCGGTCGGAGGGCGGCCGGAGCTGCCGCACCCCACGAGGGGTTCTCCGGCCGCGCTTCCCGGCGCGCAACGAGGAGGCTTGAATGGTCTTGAGAGCGACGGCACGCCGGCCCGGCGTCCCCCCCGCCCGCACGGTGCGGATGCCCCGCCGCCAGGCCGGGAACTCAACGCCATGACGCCCGAGGACGATCGCGGCGCGACTCCCGCCGGAAGCCCCCGGGCCATAGACTCCGCCGCCCCGTCCCTCCGTCGCGCTGCCGACCCCTTCGCTGGCACGGCCCAGGCTCTCCGTGCGGTGGCCCACGCCATCAACAACGCCGTGGGCGCCGTCTCCGCCTGGGCCCAGCTCCTCGAGGCCCAGGTGGGCCCGGACGCCGGCGCGGCCGGAACCTGCCGCCAGATCCTCCGGTCCATCGCCGGCGTCGAGGACCTCTCCGCCCGCCTGAGCCTCTTCGGCCGCTCCCCGGAGCTCCACCCCGGACCGCTGCCGCTTGCCGACACGGTCCGCACGGCGCTCGACGGCGCACCGCTGCGTCTCGGAGCGGAAGGCGTCGAGGTCGCCGACTCCACCCCGCCCGCTCTGGCGGATCCGGCGTTCCTCGCATCGGTCCTCTCGGTCCTCTTCCGCTCCCTCTCCGAGAACCACGAGACGGCGGCGCGGCACCGCGTGAGCGTTGCGCCGGCCGAGGACGGGCGTGTCCGCCTCGACATCATCGAGATCGGATCTCCCATCCCGCCCGCGAGCGCGCCGGCCCTCCTCGACCCTGGCCGGGCCTTCGCGCTCGTCACCTTCCGCCGCGCCCTCGCGCTCGCCACGACGGCCCGCGCCGCGCTGCTTCATGGCGGCGATCTCGCCGTCCGATGGTCCGAACCGGAGACCCTCGTCACGACCCTCCTTCTTCCTGCCTGGCGGCAGGACGCAGGCCAGGGTTCGCGGAGACGGCAGCTTTGACGGCGCCCCTCACCATCATCGCGCTCACCGACGGCGATCCCGGTCTCGCTGCTCATCTCGACTCCCTCCGCACGAGGGGCTTCCGGGTCCTCGCCACGGCTCTCCCGCGCGACGTCGAGGCGTTCCTCGCCCGCGGCCCCTGCCACGCCCTGATCCTCCGCCGCACCCTCGTGACGCCGCGGGTGACGGCCATGGTGGAGCATCTCCGGCGGGATGTCCCCGGCGTCCGCATCGTGCTCGCCGCGGATCCGTCGCCCGGTGCGGCACCGGTCGCTCCACCCGAGGGCGCCATCGTTCTCACGGCGCCCCTGTCCTGCGAAGCTCTCTTCGCCGCCGTCGGCGCTGCTTCCGCCGCCGCCGGGGCCCCGTCCCCGCCTGCCGCCGCGCCGCCGCCCGGCACCCCGGCATCCTCCACGCCGCCACCAGCTTCGTCCGCCGCCACGCCATCCACGCCCCACTCCGAGGCCCTCGTGGCCGCGGCCCGGCGCCTCACGGCCCTCGAGCGCGATCGCGAGCAACTCCTCACGGAGGCCCTCGAGTCCGCACGGTCTCTTCTCGACGCGCGCCGGGCCTCGCTCATGCTCCGCACGCCCGAGGGGCGCCACCTCGAAGTCGTCCGGCGCAGCGGTTTCCCTACGGGCTTCTCCGGACCCATCCAGACGCCGATGGGCGCCGAGTTCGCCGGCGCCGTCGCGGAGACGGGCCGCCCGCTCCTCGTCGCCGACCTTCCGCGGACCTTCCCCCACCACCGGCGGGAGGGCTACGCCACGGACTCGTTCCTCATCGTCCCGCTCCAGGACGCGGAGACCGTCCTCGGCGTGCTCAATCTCACGGATCGCGCCGACGGCCGACCTTTCGACAGCGCGGACCTCGACCTGGCGACGCGGTTCGCGGGCCAGCTCGCTCAGAACCTCTCGAACGCGACGCTGCTCCGCGACCTCATGGAAATGGCGGTCATCGACCCCCTCACGGGCCTCTACAACCGCCGCTACTTCGATCGCCAGTTCGGGCTCGAGCTCGAGCGCGCCCGCCGCTACGGACGCGAGCTCACGCTCGCTCTCATCGACATCGACCGGTTCAAGGCGCTCAACGACCAGAACGGCTACGTGACCGGCGACGCGGTCATCCGGCACGTGGGCGAGGTCATCCGGCGGAGCTTCCGCGAGATCGATATCGTCACGCGGTGGGGCGGCGACGAGTTCGCCATCATGCTGCCGGACACCGGCCGTCTCGACTCCGCAGAGGCAGCGCCCCCCGCCCGCCACCACCACTTCGTCGAGCGCGTCCGACAGGCCGTGGCGTCCGCGGAATTCGCCCGCAAGCTCCCCGACTTCCGCGGAACCGTCACGGTCAGCGCCGGAGTGGCCACCTTCCCCACCGACGCCCTCGATGGCCGGGAGCTCTTCGTCCTCGCGAACCGCGCCCTCGCCCGCGCCAAGAAGCTCGGCCAGAACCGCATCGTGCTCGCCTGCGACCTCGAGAAGGCCGGCGGCCGCTGAGTTCCGTGCCCCGGACCGGCGTCAGGACCGCGGGGAGCCGACCTGTCCGCGCGTCCGGCGTCCTTCGCCCCGAAGTCGCTCCTCGAGCGCCGTGAAGTCAGGATCGCCCGGCATGACGCCGAGCGGCCGCGGAACGTCGACCTCGAAGGGCGGGAGCGGTCCTTCCCGGATGAACCGGAGGAACCCCACGGTCCTCCCGAGGCTCTCCTCCTTCCGCTGGTAGTGCGACCGGGGATACCCGGGCAGCGCGGCGGCGGTCCCCCCCGGCCCGAAGGCGTTTCGAAGTCCCGGCAGCGCTTCGAGGAGAGCCCGCACCGACGCCAGGTATTCATGGACGTCGGACACGATGATGAGATCGCCGCCCTCGACGAGCCGCGTCGCAAGGAGATGGAGGAACTCGGGCCCGAGGAGCTTCCGCGCCGCGTGGCGTCGCTTCGGCCAGGGGTCGGGGTGATTGACCATGACCCTCGTGAAGGTCGCCGGCGCCGTCCGCCGCAGGAGCGCCCTGCGCGCGTCGCCCACGAGGACGCGGACGTTTCGAAGTCCGCTCCGCCGGATCCGGGCCACGATGGCCTCCACGAGCTTCGGCTTGAGCTCGTTCACCGCGAAATCCGATGCCGGGTCCGAGAGGGCCAGTTCCTCGATGAACGAGCCGCGCCCGCCCCCGACCTCGAGGTGGAGCGGCGCGGACCGCCCGAAGACGGCGCGCCAGTCCGGCACGCCATCGCCGGCGAGGACGATGTCCGGGGGGAACGAGAATGTCCGCAGGGTCTTCGGCATGGCGCTGGAAAGTCCGCCGCGGTCCGGTCGAGGCCCGCTACGGGGCAGTGACCGTACGAAATCCCGGTCCCGCTCGCACCGGCGGCCAGCTGCGATCCCCCCTGTTCATGGACATGGACGCCCCCGGGCGGTATCCTGACCCGTGTCGTAGAGAACACGCTCCCCCGGGGCCCGGGGGCTCCGTTCGAGTCCGTATCGTGCCGAAATCCAGAGCGCTCTTCCTCTTCGCGATCCTGCCGCTGTTCGCGGACGCCCTCGCCGGCCAGGGCGTGAACTTCGCTGTCAATCAGCACGGATTCCTGGCACGGGAGCGCAAGGTCTTCGCCGCCAGCGGCGTGGCCGGCCCCACGCCCTTCCAGGTCGTCACGAGCCCCGGAGGCGCCATCGTCTTCACGGGCACCGCCGACGCCCACACCGGGGACTTCGGCGCGTGGGTCCACGGAGATTTCACCCCCGTCGTGGCCACGGGCGTCTACCGCCTCCGCATCGGAACGAGCGAATCTCCGTCCTTCTTCATCGAGCCCTCGACGTACTCGCCGAACATGGGGCAGCTCCTTTCCGACGCCCTGCTCTGGTGCCGCCGCACGCGGCGCGGCAACACGACCGAGAACTGGACCGGCGCACCGACCCACCTCGACGGCATCCGCCTCTGGAACCGGAACAACCCGGCGACATTCGGACCGCCCACGCTGACCGCGGGCGGGCACTACGAGGCCTCCGACGTCCGGTACATGGGCTATGTCTTCGTCTGGCTCACCCACGCCCTCGCCCGCGTCCACGAGGAACTCGCCGGCTCACCCTACGCGGCGTCCTTCCCCCTACTCACGCAGGCTTCCGTCCGCAACGAGCTCCGCTGGGCCACGGACTTCTGGCCCTCCGTCATCGCCAGCGACGGCTTCGTCTGGGCCGTGACGCCGGACAACTGGACCACGGACAACATTCCGGGCACCGGAGACGAACCGGCCACGGGCACGTACGGACTCCACGAGGTGCCCGGCGGATCGGCGGAAGAGCTCGTCTACGCCCTCCTCACGGCCGCGTCGATCTTCCGCCACCACGACGGGAACTCGGTCTACGCCCAGATGCTCGCCACCCGGGCCTTCCAGGTGGCCGGCCATGTCTCGGTCCTGTCGGCCACGGGGGGCGGAGCCGACAAGCGCGCTGCCCGGCTCCTCGCCCGACTTGCCTTCTACCGGATCTTCGGATCCGCCTTCTATTCCCACGTCGCGGCGGCGGCGAACGATCTCCTCGACCTCCAGATCGCGACACCCCCGGGCGGGCAGAGCGATCTCAGGGGATTCTTCGCACGGGACGTGGACAGCCTCCAGCCCGACGGCCTCGAGCCTCGGAGCTTCCCGGGGCGTTTCGCCGTGGTTCCCATCGCCCTCGCGCTCACGCTCGAGGCCCTGCCGCCCGCGGATCCGCTCTTCGCGGCTATTCGGACGGCCCTCGTCGACTTCCTCGAGAACAGCATCCTGCGCTTCGATGTCCGCACGCATCCGGCGACGGCACCGAACGCGCTCCTGATGCCCGCGTTCCGGTTCTACTGGAATGGCGCGTCGGAGCCCGGCATGAGGACCTGGCCCCAGTCCGCGCTCGGCTACCGGTACACCTACGTCGTGGGAAGCCTCGCCGACGGCAGCTCCGCGTACACGCTCGGTCTCGGCACGGCTGCGCAGCTCGCGGGCCGCATCCTGCGACGCCAGGACTTCCGTGATCTCGGCACGCGACTCCTCGGCCACCCTCTGGGGTACAACCTCGGGTTCCTGTCCTTCGTCGAGAACTACGGCGACAACGAGGCGGGGCACTACTACGGGTTCATCCACTCGAACGGTCCGAACGGCCCCTTCATCTACCAGCCCGAGATCAACGCCGGCGTGAAGAACGGGCTCCGGTGCTGGGCGCCGTCGGACACGCCGGTAAACCTCGGCGGGTGGCAGTCCCTCGAGTACTGGCAGGTGAACCAGGCCCACTTCATGTCGCTCCTCGCCATGAAGCTCCGGGACGGTCGTTAGCCGGACGATTCACGAATGCCGGGCCGTCAGAGCGGTCCTCTCCGGCCGGGGCTTCGTCAAGGCTCGTCGCCGGCTCGCTTGCAGGGCGCCCCGCATCAGCCGCCGAGGACGCGGACGCCGGACGGGTCGGCCACGACGACACGGTCCGCACGCCCGACGAACAGCCCCGTGTCCACGACGCCGGGGATCCTCCGGAACGTCTCTTCGAGCTCCGCCGGATCGGAGATGGGCCCGGTCGTCACGTCATAGATCACGTTGCCCCCGTCCGTCCGGAACGCTTCTCCGCTGCGGGAGGGTCGCAGCGCAGTCCGTCCGAGTGTCGCGAGCCGGCGAGCCGTGGCGGCATGCCCGAAGGGGACGACCTCGACGGGCACCGGGAACCGCTCGCCCAGTCGGGTGGAGAGCTTCGAGGCGTCCACGACGATGACGCGGAGACGCGAGGCCGCGTTCACGATCTTCTCCCGGAGAAGGGCTCCGCCGCCCCCCTTGATGAGGTTCTGCGAGGCATCGACCTCGTCCGCCCCGTCAATGGTCACGTCGATGGCCCAGGGGCCTTCGTCAGGCAGGAGGGGGATGCCCTCGGCGAGTGCCAGGGAACGGCTCGACTCGGACGTGGGGACGCCGGAGAGTCGCGCGCCCGCCCGGACGCGGCGGCCGATTTCGACGATGGCGTGGCGGGCCGTGGAACCCGTCCCGAGTCCCACGATCCCCTCCTGCGGGATGAAGGCGAGGGCCGCCAGGGCAGCTTCACGTTTCAGGATCTCGACGTCCATGGGTCACCTCCGGCCCGTGCCTGGCCCGGACGATTCACGAATGCCGCGCCGTCAGAGAGGCCTCCTCCGGCCGGGACCGCGTCAGGGCTCGTCTCCGTGAATCAACCCGGTTAGCGGTTCCCGTGCGCCGTGATAACCTGCACGGCCGTGGAGCCCCAAACCGGAGTTCCGGGAGGCCGCGTCGCCGGAGCTCCCCTCGAGATCGACCCAGCCTGCGGGGAGGCAGAGGCCCGTCTCGGTCTCTCCCGCATGGCCGCAGGCCTCGCGGGATCGGAGATCCTCCGCATCAGCGCTGATCTCCGCCGGATGAAAGCCCGGGGTCTTGCCGTCTGCGACCTCACCGTCGGTGACTTCAACCCGCGGGAGTTCCCCATTCCCCCCCTGCTCTCGGAGGCGCTCACCGCCGCCATCTCCCGCGGCGAGACGAACTATCCTCCCTCCGACGGTCTCCCCGAGCTCCGCTCGGCGATCCGGGACTTCTATGCCTCCCGTCTCGGGCTCCGCTACCCCGAGACCGGGATCCTCGTGGCCGGCGGCGCGCGCCCCATCCTCTACGCAGTCTACCGCGCCGTCCTCGATCCCGGCGAGACTGCGCTCTTCCCGGTTCCGTCGTGGAACAACGCCCACTACTGCCACCTCGCCGGAGCGAGGCCCCTCGCCGTCGAGACGTCCGTCAAGGATCGCTTCCAGCCCACGGCGGATCTCCTCGCCCCCCACGTCCGCGAGGCCCGCCTCCTCGTGCTCAACTCGCCCTGCAACCCCACGGGCACGCTTCTGTCCCGCCGGGCCATGGAAGACCTCGCCGACCTCGTCCTCGACGAGAACGCCCGCCGGCAAGCGGCCTCGGAGCGCCCGCTCTACGTCCTCTTCGACCAGGTCTACTGGATGCTGACGTTCGACGGCCACGAGCATCTGACGCCCGTCGCCTTGCGACCCCGGCTCGCCCCGTTCGTCCTCTTCGCCGACGCCATCAGCAAGAGTTTCTGTGCGACGGGGCTCCGCGTCGGGTGGGCCACCGGCCCCCCGACCGTCATCGCACGCCTCCGCGACATCCTCGCGCACGTGGGCGCCTGGGCGCCGCGTCCGGAACAGGTGGCCACCGGCGCGTTCCTCCGCGCCACGGAGGCCGTGGATCGTTTCGTCGCCAGCCTGAAGGACGGCGTGGAGTCCCGCCTTCGCCTCCTCCACGGCGGCATCGAGGCACTCCGCGCCGCCGGCCTGCCCGTCCGGGCCATCGCCCCGGAGGGCGCCATCTACCTCACCGTCCGCTTCGATGTCGCAGGCCGGCGCTCCCCCGCAGGCGCCGTCCTCCGAACGAACGATGACATCCGCCAGTGGCTCCTCGCGGAG
>CAYQRN010000015.1:23633-34209 GCA_964419995.1 uncultured Planctomycetia bacterium | reverse complement strand
GGGCAGCCAGGGAAGGGGGGGGCGGCAGGTCGAGGGCTTGCCGTCGTCGACGGGCTCGTCGGCCGGGACGTGCGGGCAGCCCGCCGGATCGAGCACGAGGACGAGGATACGGTCGGGAGAATCGAAGTACACGCCCGAGATGCACTCGGCGCGCTCCGGATCGAAGCGGATCCGGCTCGATTCGGCGGGGTGCGTGCGGGTCGGGAACAGGGCGAGCGCGCGGATGAGGCGGCTCACCTTGCTCTGGGAGAACCCCGTCACGCTGGCGAGGGATCGCGTGCTCGGCGCTTCGCCGGTCGAGGCGGACGCGTGACGCAGGATCTCGCTGATCGCGACTTCCCACCGGCGCGACCGGGCGTCGATTCGCGGATCGGGGAGGATCCCAGCGAGGCGATCCCGCCGGAAGCGGCTTCGCCACTTGGAGACGGTCTGCGCGTTGACGTGGAGGTCGGTGGCCACGCGCGCGTTGGTGGCGCCGCGGCCGCAGGCGAGGATGATCCGGGCACGGAGCGCTAGATCGGGTGCGACGTCGCCGTTCCGGGTCCAGTGGGACAGGAGCTTCCTCTCGTCGGGCCGAAGGTCCACGGCCCGCTCCGATCTCGTTCTCGTCATCCAAGTCTCTCCGCGACGCGTCGCCCCCGCGGGTGATCGCGTCGGATCTCGTTCACGTACGGCAAGCGTGATGGGTGACGCGCGACGCCGCGCCCGGACGGGACGGACAACCCCGCGGCCAAGTCCGCGGATCCGCGGGCGGGCCGCGAGCGATCGTCGTTCGCCCTTCCTCCGCACGGCGACGGGGAAGCGCCTGATCGCTTCCGGGCGGGAGCATAGTCGATGACGGAATGACTCGTCAAGGATCTTCGCGCTCGCCTCGCGTTGACATCGATCAGGGTGGCTCCCGTCGGGGGAAGCGCCGTCGGTCCCCCGGATGGGGCGAGCGCGCGGAATCTGCCGGAGGAGGTCGCTCGCCGCCGTCGCGGACCGAGTCCTGAGGGGCGCGGGCCTCGCCCGTCGTCCCGGCGCCGCGGCGACGGCGCGGGTGGCGAGGGCCCACGTCGCCGGCGGCGCTCCGGCGCCTCCGGAGCGGCTCGCGAACGACGGCCGGGGCCGCGCGCGGCCGACGCCCGGCTCTGCGCACGACGCATCCCCCGTTGGCCCCGCCGTGCATCAGCACTCCACCGCCTTGAGCAGAAGGGAGTTCCGTCGGCGGTATGCGGTGCGCGGACACTCAAGTGCGGCGACCATGGAGGCGATGCCGTGACTCGCTGAATAGTGCCATCGCAGCAGCGCCACAGGACGCGCTGGCGAATCACCTTCTCAGCAGGAGAAAGGGCCCGGCCCTTGCCCATCCACCCCGGTCGAGAGACCTTGCGCGTCGGCCGTGAAAAAAAAGAAATAGTGTCTGGACGCGGACGTTGCGCTCATCGTACACTCCGCCCTCGTTCGCCAGGCATGCGCGCTCCGTCAGAGGTTCCAGATTCGAATGGCGTCGACGGACCATGATCTCGAGGTCGAGGTTCCGGAGTGGACCTGCACGTCTCTGGTGCTGTTTCGCCGCGCGATGCTCGTGAACGTGAAGGATGCTGTTCGTGTCGTCCCTTCGCGGGAGAAGTAGGGGCTTAGCCATGTCAACGCGTTGCCACACCTCGTTCGCGTCCACCGCGACGATCAACCAGTTCTCGATCCGCGGCGCCACGACCGCGATGATGGTGCTCCTTGGCCTCGTTTCCCTCGCCGCGTCCGTGATGCCCCAGGCTCCCACGGTCGACGTAGTGCCGGACGGCACCGTGGAGCGGTGCGCCGGCCAGTCGGTCGGGTTCACGGTCCTCGTGAGCGGAGGCACGCCTCCTTACATGTACCAGTGGACGAAGAACGGTGTGAACATCGGCCTCGCGACGTCGCCGAGCTACTCGATCGGCGCGGTCGCTCTGAGCGATCAGGGGAACTACAACTGCACGGTCACGGATTCGGCGTCGTTGTCGGCGTCGGACCCGACCGACACCTTCCTCGACGTGGAGCAGCCGGCACAGATTCTCACCCACCCGGCGGGCACGTCCATCTGCGCCGGCGCAAGCCCGAGCTTCTCGGGCACCTACGCCGGCGACCCGGCCCCGACGGTCCAGTGGACGAAGGTCTCCGGAAGCGGCGCGGGGCCCATCACCAACGGGCAGACGGCGGCGGGTGGCGGAACCTACGTCATCGTGACGGGTGGAGGCTCGACGAGCCTCACGATCTCGTCGGCGGCCAACGCTGACGCCGGAACCTATCGCTTCACGGTGACCAACACCTGCGGGACCGGAGTCTTCACCGAAGACAGCACTCTGGCCACGCTTATCGCGGACATCATCCCGCCCGTGTTCACGAACTGCCCCCCGGCGACCCAGACCCTCCCGACCGAGCCTGGTATCTGCACGCGGTCGTTCTCGTACGCGCCCGTCGTGACGGACAACTGCGCAGTGGCCTCCGTCACCCAGACCGGCGGGCCGGCGCTGCCGGCGAGCCTCGCTCCCGGCGTCTACAACTTCCAGTTCACGGCGACGGACACGGCCACGCCGCCCAACACCTCCACCTGCGACTTCCAGGTCACCGTGGCGGATCAGGAGGCCCCGGCGCTCTCGCACGCCTCGGGGACGATCTTCTTCTTCACGACGGCCGGCGCGCCGTACTTCTTCGACATCACCGCGACGGTCACGGCCACCGACAACTGCGACGGATCGATTCCGACGACGTGCAGCGGCTGCCCCGGCGGAAACAACTACCCTGCCGGTCGGACGACCGTGACGGTCCAGGCGATGGACACGGCCGGAAACTCCGTGTCGTCCTTCTTCGACGTCTTCATCTGCGTCAACGTCCCGGCTCCGTCCACGGTGTGGGTGGACGATGACTGGACCGGCCTGCCGCTGGGCACCGACCCCGACGGCGTCGGTGGTCCGAGGCAGGCCATCGGCTGCGACGCGTTCGCAGACGTTTCTGATGGCTACGACGCCGTGGGCGCCGGCGGGACCATCGAGATCGCGGAGGGCAGCTACGTCGAAGCCCCGCAGGTCGCGATCAGCAAGGCGGGCGTCACCTTCCAGGGACCGAGCTCGGGCGTCGCGTTGATCACGGCTGGCGGCGACACGAGCCCCTCGGGCGGCACCCCCGCCGATGATCCCCGCGCCTGGTTCCTCGTCACGACGTCCAGCGTGTCCTTCAAGAAGCTGACCTTTGACGGCGGAAGCGACATCGGCCGTTCCGTCCAGTACGCGATCCGCTTCAGCCCGACGAGCGACGCCGGGCTCGTCGAGGATTGCGAGATCCGGGACGTCGCGCACCTCCCGATGGGTCTTGGAGGCTCCTACGACGGCCGCGGCATCATGGCGATGGCGAACATCACGGTCCGGCGCTGCACTTTGTCGAACATCGCGCGCATCGGCATCCACGTGAGAAGCTCGCCGCCGACCATCATGGTGACGAGCGCACTCATCGAGGAGTGCACGTACACCGGGAAGGGCGCGGGAGACTGGCTCGACTACGGGATCGAGTTCGGCGGCGGCTCGGTGGGCACCGTCCACCGGAACACGGTGACCAACTGCCTCGGCGTTGCTCTCGTCGACGGCTCGACGTCCGCGGGCGTCCTCGCAACGGACTACTTCGGTGGCGGAACGGACGTCACGATCACCGAGAACTACCTCAACGGCAACTCGGCTGGCATCGCGCACGGGTATGCCGCGACGGACGCGACGATCATCGCGGCCCACGGCAACGATCTGAGCGGCAACGCCTCCTACGGCGTCGAGAGCTCGAGCACCGTCGTGATCGCCGACGCCTCCGGGAACTGGTGGGGCTCGAACGCGGCCGCCACGGTGGCCGCGGCGGTCGATGGCCAGGTCGACTACACGCCGTGGCTCGACACCGGCGCCGACGTCGACACGCCGGGATTCCAGGGGGACCTGAGCTTCCTCCACGTGGATGACGACAGCCCGCAGTCGGGCGCCCTCGATCGGATTCCCGAAGGCATCGACATGGTGGACTCAGGCGGGACGGTCGACATCGAACCGGGGACCTACCCGACCGATGCCCAGGTCGCCATCGCCAAGGCCTGCACCATCCAGGGTCCGACGGCGGGGACGGCGACGGTCGTCGCCTCGTCGAATACTGGCTCCGGGGGCGACGCGCGGGGGTGGTTCCTCGTGACGGCCGACGGCGTCCACTTCAAGCGGCTCACCCTCGATGGGGCGAGCGGCACGAACACGGGCGCTCCCGGGGACATCAGCGTCTACCAGGCCATCCGGTTCCGGGCGGACGGATCGGTCGAGGACTGCGTGCTGCAGAACTGCTACGGCTACCCGCTCGGGTCCTACGACGGCCGCGGAATCGCGATCTACGACGCCACCGCCGCCGTGACCAACTGCCAGTTCTCGAACATCCGCCGCATCGGCATCCACATCTTCGGCGCCACCGCCGGAACCACCGTCAGTGATTGCACTTACACGGGCAAGGGGACGGGAGATCACCTCGACTATGGTGTCGAGCTTGGTGGCGGCGGAACGGCGACGCTCCTCGGGAACACGATCACCCAGTGCCGCGGCTTCGCCTCCGTCGACGGATCGACGTCGGCCGGCATCCTGGCGACGACCTACTGGGCTCCCGGCACCATCCTGACCCTCGGCAACGGAACCGCTCCCGGCGCCAACGTGCTGCAGGACTGCACCATCGGCGTCGCGCTGGGCTACGACGTTGCCGACTCGACCATCGCCATCATGGATGGCAACACGATCACCGCCCACGACCTGCAGGCCATCAGCATGGTCGGCGGCTGCCGCGCAAGGATCCAGAACAACGACCTCACGGGGAACGGAACCGGCCTGAACCTCGCTCCGGCATGGGTTTTCGCCGGGTGGCATCCGGACCCCGCCGAGAGGGGCGCCATCGGCGTCTACCTCGGTGCCCTCTGCGACGCCGGCAACTGCGGCGCGGACGTCACAGGCCTCGGATCGAGCACCGGCGGCAACACGCTTACGGGTTATGGCTTCGACGATCTCGAGCCGTGGGTCGTCCGCAACCAGAACGCCTCGAGCTTCTTCGATGTCTTCTGCGAGCTGAACGCCCTCGGGGCGGGCCCGACGGACGACATCGAGACCCTCATGTACGACGACACGGACAACGGGACCCTGTCCCGCGTCCACTATTCGCAGCCGGGGCCGCTCGTCATCTCGTGCCCGCCGAGCCTGGCCATCTCCTGCCCCGGCGGCGTCCCGGCGGCCGCCACGGACGCGGCCGGCTTCGTCGCCCAGGGCGGCACCATCCTCGCGAGCACGGTGACCGTGACCTCCGTGGACGTGATCTCCGGCTCTCCGCCCTGCAACTACACGATCACCCGCACCTACACGGTCACCGATGACTGTCTGCCCCCGCGCACGGCGATCTGCACCCAGACGATCACCGTCCAGGACCTGACTCCGCCGGTCGCGTCCGTCACGGTGGCGAATCCGATCCAGATCGACTGCGGTACGAACGTCGCCCCGGGGGTCGGCAACCCGACCGGGACCCTCACGGCGTCCGACAACTGCGGCGGACCCGTGAGCACGTCCTTCAGCGACGTCGTCTCCGCGGGCGTCTGCCCGATCGCCCATGTCATCACCCGGACGTGGATCGCCACGGATCCCTGCGGGAACTCGACGACGGTGGTCCAGACCATCAACGTCCGCGACATCGTCGGCCCGGTCTACGCGTCCTTCCCGGCGAATACCTCGCGCGAGTGCGACCAGGACACCACGCCTGCCGGAACGGGCTCCGCAACGGCAACGGACCTCTGCGACCCGAGCGTGTCCGTGAGCCACTCTGACACGATCCTGCCAGGCGCCTGCGCCAACAACTTCACGATCCAGCGAACATGGACGGCGACGGACGACTGCGGAAATGTGACGTCGCAGGTCCAGACGATCACCGTCGCGGACACGACGCCGCCGGTTCTCACGCCCTGTCCTTCGAACATCAGCCTCCCGGCGGCGCCGGGCCTCTGCTCGGCCGTGGCCACATGGACGCCGCCGACAGCGACGGACAACTGCGCGACGCCGTCGACGCTCGAGTCCCACGCGCCGGGCAGCACCTTCCCTGTGGGCATGACCACGGTGAGCTACACGGCGACGGACGCCTGCGGGAACTCGAGCTCCTGCTCGTTCACCGTGACCGTCCTCGACACGGAGCCTCCGGCCATCGCATGCCCCGGCCCGATCACCGCCAACACGGACGCCGGGATCTGCACGGCGAGCGGCGTGGCCCTCGGTTCCGCGACGGCCTCCGACAACTGCCCTGGGGTGACCGTGGGGAACAACGCGCCTTCGACCTTCCCGCTCGGCTTGACCGTCGTCACCTGGACGGCAACGGACGTGGCCGGCAACACGACGAGCTGCGCGCAAAGCGTGACCGTTGTCGACGCGGAGGTTCCATCGATCACGTGCCCGCCCAACGCGACGGTCGAGTGCCTGACCGACATTCCGACCGCGGCCGCGACGGTCGCAGCGCTCATCGCGGCAGGAGGCGCCGCCTCCGACAACTGCGACAATGACCTCACCCTGACGACGTCGGATGCGCCGCTCTCCGGTGGCGCCTGCGGCGGTACCGTGACCCGGACGTACACGGTCACGGACGACGCGGGCAACAGCGCGTCCTGCCTCCAGACCTTTACGGTGGACGACGCCACGAATCCCACGATCTCCTGTCCGCCGACAGTTGCGGTCCAGTGCGAGGATGAGATTCCGGCCGCGGCGACGACGATCGCCGCGTTCATCGGCCTCGGAGGCGCGGCTTCGGACAACTGCGACCAGGATCTCATGCTGTCCTCCGCCGACGGTCCCCTCGTGGGGACGCCGTGCAGCGGCACCGTAACGCGAACATATACGGTCACGGACGACTGCGGCAACAGCGCCAGCTGCCAGCAGACATACACCGTGAGCGACGGCACGCCGCCCGTCATCGCGTGCCCGCCGTCCGCGGCGGTTCAGTGTGTACTCGACATCCCGGGCGCCGCGGCGACGGTCGCAGCTCTCGTGGCCGCGGGAGGCAGCGCGTCCGACAACTGCGACGACAATCTGACGCTGACGTCCTCGGACGGTCCGCTGGTCCTCGGGAGCTGCGGCGGGACGATGACGCGGACGTACACGGTGACGGATGACTGCGGAAACAGCGCGAGCTGCACGCAGGTCTTTACCGTGTCGGACACGGTCGTTCCGACCATCGTTTGCCCGCCGTCGGCCACGGTCGAATGTCTGGCCGGAATTCCGGCGGCCGAGACGACCGTGGCCGGCCTCGTGTCCGCAGGCGGAAGCGCCTCGGATAACTGCGACACGAGCCCCACGCTGACGTCGTCGGACGGCGGCCTCATCGGCGGCGCCTGCGGCGGCACGGTCACCCGGACCTACACGGTCACGGACGACTGCGGCAACAGCGCGAGCTGCGTGCAGGTCTTCACCGTGGACGACAACACGCCGCCGACGATTTCCTGCCCGGCTGGAACGTCGGTCCAGTGCGTTGCGAACGTGCCGGCGGCGGACGTCAACCTCGTCACGAGCACGGACAACTGCGGCACCCCGACCGTAACGCACGACGGGGACGTGATCGGTGGAAGCAACCCGGCCATCCTGACGCGAACGTACCGTTCGACGGATGCGTGCGGAAACACGGTGACCTGCGACCAGGTGTTCACGATCCAGGATACGCAGGACCCGGTGATCACGACGTGCGCGGCCAACGCCACGCTTGCCGCGGACGGTACCTGCGCGGCGATCCTGCCGGACCTGACTCCGCAGATCGTGGCGACGGACAACTGCACGTCGTCCGCCAATCTGGTCGTGAGCCAGGCGCCTCCCGCGGGAACGGTTCTCGGCCTCGGAGCGACGGTCGTGACCATCACGGTCGTGGACGAGGCGGGGAATGACGCGGACTGCCAGGCCACGATCACGGTGGAGGACCAGACACCTCCGGTTCTGACATGCCCGCCGAACGCGATGCGGGACCGCCTGGATCCGACCGATCCGTACTCGACAGGCGTTGCGACGGCAGCCGACAACTGCCCCGGGGCCCCGGCGATCAGCTACGACGATGATCGAAGCGGGCTCACGGGGTGCAACGCCACCGGGACGATCCTCCGTACGTGGACCGCGGTGGACGGCGCGAGCAACGTGAGCACCTGCGTCCAGGTCATCACGATCGTCGATACGATCGCGCCTGTTGTCGCGTGCTCTCCGAACGTGACGGCCACGACGGACCCGGGTAGCTGCGATGCCGTCGTTGCCTTCCCGAACGGCGTGGGAGGCGACCTCGGCTACCACGAGTCGTTCGAGGATCCGGCGTACGAGGTCGGCCCGTGGACGACGGGTCCCTCCGTGAGCTGGAATGACTACAACAGCCACATGACGCGGGTTGCGTCGGGCTTCATGGGCGTAACATCGAGTCATGGAAGCGCTCACGCGACGATCGACTCGTCGGTCCTGCCGCCCACCCCGGACGACTGGACGGGGGCCTTCTCGCGACAGGGCGGCTACAGTCCGGTCTTCGGAAGCGGGTTCTCGAGCTTCTTCGACGTCTTCATCGACGTGACTCTGCCCGACGTGGCGGGAGCGACCCCGACGACGGGATACGGTTGGGACCTCAGCGCCGCGGTGAGCAACCAGGCCAACAGCCACCGGCGGGACTTCATCTTCCACGCGGCGGCCTACGGACCCGGCGGCGCGCCGGGCAGCAGCGGCGGCGTCGTCGTCGCCGCGAGCAACAACACCAACTTCACCCGGCGTAACGACCTCCTTTCGCTCAACCACGCGATCATCACGACGACCGGGTGGTACACCTTCGAGTGGGTCTACCGCGACAACGGATCGGGCGTGCTCGCCGTCGACATGAACGTGCGGGACTCGCTCGGGACGCTGCTGTTCACGGAGACGCGGTCGGATCCCTCGGACCTGATCGCCACCGTGGTGGGCGGCAACCGGTATATGTGGTTCACGTTCCTCGAGACGCCGCTCCTCCACGTCGACAACGCGCGCCTCGTCCGGAACGCGCCGGTGTCGTGCGCGCCGCCGAGCCTCTGGACGTTCCCGAAGGGCGTGACGATGGTCACGTGCTCCGCGATGGACGCATGCGGGAACACGGGCTCGTGCTCCTTCAACGTGACGGTGAACGATGCTGAGGCGCCGAGCATCGCCTGCCCGCCGACGGCCTACATCGAATGGGGTCAGTCCACTGCGCCGGCTCTTCCGGCGCCCGGCTTCGCCACGGCGACGGACAACTGCGATCCAGTGGTCCCGGCCTTCAGCGATGGCCCGGTGACGGCGGCGGGGCCCTGCCCGACGGTCTCGGTGTTCACGCGGACCTGGACGGCTACGGATCTCTCGGGCAACTCGTCGAGCTGCTCGCAGACGATCTACCTGACGGACGCGACGCCGCCGATCCTGACGGTGCCGCCCAACATGACGATCGAGTGCGGCTTCGTGGGGACGGATCCGTCCAACACGGGGCAGGCGACGGCGACCGACGTCTGCGATCCGGGCCCCGTCGTGACGTACTCGGACGTCACGGCGCAGGGCGTATGCCCGATCGTGACGCTTCTCACGCGGACCTGGACGGCGACGGACTCCTGCGGGAACTCGTCGTCCGCCGTGCAGCTCATCACCGTCCAGGACACGGTGGCGCCGAGCATCACCTGCCCGGGCTCCATCGCCGTGTCGTGCATCGGTGACGTTCCGGGGCCGAACGTCGGCCTCGTGACGGCGATCGACCAGTGCGATCCGAGCGTCGGCGTCGCATGGATGGGTGACACCCTTCTGTCGGGGGGCGCCTGCGGCGGGACCATCGTGCGGACCTACCGGGCGACGGACGACTGCGGAAACTTCAACGAGTGCACTCAGACGATCACGGTGGATGACAACACACCGCCGTCGATCGGGTGCCCCGGCCCGGTGACGGTGGACTGCCTGGCCAACGTGCCGCCGGCGAACACGGGGCTCGTCACGGCGTCGGACAACTGCGGGGCGGTGACCGTGAGCTGGGAAGGCGACACCGCCCTCTCTGGCGGCGCCTGCGGCGGGACCATCGTCCGGACGTACCGCGCGACCGATGCGTGCGGGAACTTTGCTGACTGCACACAGACGATCACGGTGGACGACAACACGCCGCCGTCGATCACCTGCCCGGGTCCGGTGACCGTGGAGTGCGTCGCCGACGTGCCCGTGGCGAACACGGGTCTCGTGACGGCGACGGATAACTGCGGCTTCGTAACCGTGACGTGGCAGGGGGACAGCGCGCTCAGTGGGGCCTGCGGCGGGTCGATCACCCGGACGTACCGGGCGACGGACGCCTGCGGGAACTTTGCGGACTGCACGCAGACGATCACGGTGGACGACAACACCCCGCCGTCGATCGCGTGCCCCGGATCCGTGACGGTGGACTGTCTGGCCAACGTGCCTCCGGCAAACACGGGACTCGTCGCCGCGTCGGACAACTGCGGTGCGGTGACCGTGACGTGGGAGGGCGACACCCTCCTCACGGGCGGCGCCTGCGGCGGGACGATCACCCGGACCTACCGGGCGACGGACGCCTG
>CAYQRN010000015.1:19089-23533 GCA_964419995.1 uncultured Planctomycetia bacterium | reverse complement strand
CTGCGGGAACTTCACGGAGTGCACGCAGACGATCACGGTAGACGACAACACGCCGCCGTCGATCACCTGCC
This sequence comes from uncultured Planctomycetia bacterium, assembly GCA_964419995.1. Classification (GTDB taxonomy): domain Bacteria; phylum Planctomycetota; family CAYQRN01; genus CAYQRN01. The sequence goes on along the minus strand of CAYQRN010000015.1, from coordinate 23,462 downwards.
CGGGTCCGGTGTCGGTGGAGTGCCTGGCCGACGTGCCGGCGGCGAACACGGGTCTCGTCACGGCGTCGGACAACTGCGGTGCGGTGACCGTGACCTGGGAGGGCGACTCGGGCCTCTCGGGCGGCGCCTGCGGCGGGACGATCACCCGGACCTACCGGGCGACGGACGCCTGCGGGAACTTCGCGGACTGCACGCAGACGATCACGGTGGACGACAACACCCCGCCGTCGATCACCTGCCCGGCGCCGATCGTCACGGGGAACGACGCCGGAACCTGCGGCGCCGTGGTGAGCTGGGCGACGCCTGCCGCGAGCGACAACTGCTCGGCTCCGGCGAACATCACGGTCGGGTGCGTGCCGGCGAGCGGATCCACCTTCCTCGTGGGCGTAACGACTGTCATCTGCACGGCGACGGACGAATGCGGCAATGCGACGTCCTGCACGTTCAGCGTGACGGTGAACGACACGGAGCCTCCGGTCATCACCTGCCCGGCGGACATCTCCATGCAGCTCGCCTCCGGCGCGTGCGGGACGGCGGTGACCTTCGCAGCGACCGCAACGGATAACTGCGCGGGGTCCCCGACGATCGTGTGCGTGCCGCCATCGGGAACCTACTTCGGTAACGGCGTGACAACGGTCACATGCACGGCCTACGACAACGCCGTGCCGCCGAACAGCGCGAGCTGCACCTTCACCGTGACGATCGTGGCCGACTGGAAGCCGGTCGTCAGCTACGGCGTCGGCGTGGGCCCCGTGGCCGTGATCATGGCGGACATGGGAAGCGGCATGGGGGCGACGCCGCTCGTGCCGGACGGCTACCCGGACATCGTCACGGCGAGCACGTCAGGAACTCTGACGATCCGCTTCAACGATGGGACGGGCTTCTTCGACGACCTCGGGCGACCGCCGCTGGTCCACACCTTCCCGGCCGGTGACGTTCCGGTGGCGGTGACGGCTGGCGACTTCAGCCCGACATACGGCAACACGGACCTGGCTGTCGCCATCCAGAGGACCGGCGGGCACCGGGTGAGCGTGCTCGAGAACGACGGGACCATTCCCATCGAGCTCGTCTCGCTCTCCCTCGTGTCCGTGAATCCGATCGCGATCACCTCGGGGCAGTGGAACGGCGCTGGCACGCACGACATCGCTGTGGCCTGCGCGGGGGTGCCGTTCAGCGGCGGGCAGGGCGTCCACGTGAGCATCGACGGCGCCTTCTTCGCTCCGAGCCTCCCGATGCCTCCGGGAGCCCTCCCGGCGGACATCGTGACCGGCGACCTCGACAACGACGGCGCGCTGGACCTCGCGGTCGCGGATCAGGCCAATGGCGTGATCCTCTACCGGAACAACGGCGCAGGCGCGTTCGGTTCGGCGGGTGTCCTCGCGGGCCCGGCGGGCTACCAGGCGCAGCGGCTCTGCGCCGGGGATCTCGACGGGGACCAGAGGGCGAACGACCTCGGACTTCTGTCGACGACGGGCTTTGGTCCCGGGCAGCTCTCGATCTTCGGAAACGACCCGGCGATGGTTCCGCCGCTCGGGCCGGGGAGCTTCCTGCCGGCCGTCCATGTGGCGGCGGGTCAGGGTGCCAGCGCTCTGGCCTGCGGCGACATCCAGGGCGACACCATCTTCGGGAGCGGCGTGGGTTCCGAGGCTCTGCGCATGGCCCAGGACGTGGTCATGACGGAGGCCGGAGGCGGCGGCCTGCTGAGGCAGTTCCTCGGGTATGACGGGGTGACGCCCTTCACGACGATCACCGCCTGCAACTTCCCGACGAACCCGTCGGACGTCATTCTCGGCGACGTCAACCTCGATGGCCTGCCGGACGTGGTTCTCACGGACCAGTTCGACAACACCGTGAAGGTGATGTGCGCCGTGATGCGGGCTCTCGGGAACGCGTACGGCACCGCGTGCTCGGGCTGCTACGGGACGCCGGCGATCAGCGCGGCACCGAAGCCCATCGAAGGGACCACGGCGGACGTGGCGCTGACGTACAGTCCTCTGGCCGTCGGCCTGCCGGCGATCCTAGCGGTGTCGCCGTTCTCCGGGTTCGGCGTCTACGCAGGGCTGTGCAACGTGTACATCGCGCCGCCGATCTACATCCTCACGACTCCGGCGGTGCCCATCGACCCGCTCGGGGAGGTCCACTTCCCGTTCTACGTGCCGGTGGGGCTCTACACCGGGAGTTCGCTGTACTTCCAGTACGCGGTGTTCGATCCGTGCGGCCCGGGCGGGATCATCCTGAGCCAGGGCCTGCACATGAGGATCGGGAGCTAGGCGGGATGCCGGGCCGCCGCCGCCGGGTCACGATCCTGGCGGCGGCGGGATCCCTTCGGGGATCGACGTCGCGGGCGGAGTTTGCCTGCGGCCGAGCCGGAGCGATCACGGTGACCGTCGTCTGCGGGGTCTCCCCCGACCGCGGACGGGACGGTCGGGACGAGAGTCATCGGGGGAGGCAGTTCGAACAACTACGATGAAGCCAGGAACCGCGCCAAACGGACGGACGATGGACGATCCGCCGGTACGCGTGACCGGCATCGTCACCCTCGTGTCTCGCTGGTCATGCGGCCTGCACGGAGCCGAATGGCGGCGCCTTGGAGTACCTGGAAGGCGATTCCCATGAAGACGAAGTGCCCGTTCTCGAATTGCGGCCGGCGAAGCTACGCTAGGTTGACGATCGTTCTGACGGCGCTGCTGGCGGCTCTGGCCATCTCGCCCGCCGGTGCCCAGACGACCTTGATCGACATCAATCCCGTGGGCGGATCGATCCCTGCCGAGTTTGCGACGTTCCAGGGGAAGCTCTTTTTCGCCGCCGATGACGGCTCGAACGGCGTCGAGCTCTGGCAGAGCGACGGGACCGCCGGCGGAACCTCGCTTGTGAAGGACATCAACCCGGGAGCGGGATCCTCTAATCCGCGCTACCTGACGGTCGTAGGGTCGACGCTCTTCTTCCAGGCCACGGATGGAACCAACGGCGTCGAGTTGTGGAAGAGCGACGGAACCGGCGCGAATACCGTCCTGGTCCAGAATCTGAATTCCACGGGTGACGCGAACCCCGAGTATCTGACCAGCTTCGGCGGAAACGTCTACTTCTCAGCGACGAACGGCTCGACGTCCGGCCCTGCGGCGTACGGCGTCGAGCTCTACAAGAGCAACGGCACGTCGATCACACTGGTGAAGGACATCCGCCCGGGCGGCATTCCAGCCCTCGGAATCGTCTACAACAGCAATCCGAAGTACTTGACGGTGTCAGGGAGTCCCTCGCGCCTCTTCTTCCAGGCGGAGGACGACCTGGCCGGTCAGGAACTCTGGTCGAGCGACGGGACGACCGGTGGAACGGCGCTCGTGACCGACATCAACACGGTTCCGGTGGCGCCCTTCGGAACGCCGGGGCACGCCTCGCCGGCGCAGCTCACGGACGTGGGGGGTACTCTGTTCTTCGCGGCCACGGATGGCGCGAATGGCGTCGAGCTCTGGGAAAGTGACGGCACGGCGGGCGGAACCCAGATGTCCGTGGGGACGGGTATCAACCCGGGCGCTGCGGCGTCGAATCCGACGTCGCTCCGCGTCGTCGGGGGCGTCCTGCTCTTCGCCGCCGACGACGGGTCGAATGGCGTCGAGCTGTGGCGTGCGGAGCCCGGCGTACCGGCGAGCCTCGTCGCCAACATCAGGCCCTCGAGCGCGAGCTCGTCGCCCGCCGATCTCGCGGACATCGGAGGGATGCTCTACTTCCGGGCGAACGACGGCTCCAATGGCTCGGAGCTCTGGAAGAGCGACGGAACGCCGGGCGGGACGGCGATGGTGGCGAATATCAGAGCGGGGTCGTCGTCTTCGAGCCCCTCCGGGATCGCGGCCGTGACCTCGGCGTGCGGTACGGCCGCGATCTTCTCGGCGAACGACGGTGTCGGCGGCGTGGAGCCGTGGCGTTCGGACGGCACGGCGGGCGGCACGACGCTGATCCAGGATCTGGCCGCCGGAAGTGGATCGTCGAGCGGCTCTCTGTACCGGCAGATCGGATCGAATATCTTCTTCCGTGCTGACAACGGCGCGAGCGGTTTCGAACTGTTCGTGCTTCCGGCCGCCTCAGTGACGGTGGACGTGACACCGCCTGCCATCGCTGGATGTCCGTCGAACATCGCGGTCGGCACGGACCCGGGCCAGTGCAGCGCGGTCGTGGCCTGGACGGTTCCGACGGCTTCGGACAACTGTCTTCTCGCGAGCTTCACAAGCAACCACAACCCCGGTGAGACGTTCCCTCTCGGAGCGACGACGGTTACGTACACGGCGGTGGATGGCGTCGGTCTGACCGCGACGTGCACGTTCACCGTGACGGTGACGGACACGGAGACCCCGACCATCGCCTGCCCGGCGAACATGTCG
>CAYQRN010000015.1:0-18989 GCA_964419995.1 uncultured Planctomycetia bacterium | reverse complement strand
GTGACCTTCGGGGACAACTGCCCCGGCGCTTCGATGGTCCAGACGGCGGGCCTGGTCTCGGGCTCGGTGTTCCCGGTGGGGACGACGACGAACACGTTCCTCGTGACGGACGGGGCGGGTCTGACGGCCACATGCTCCTTCGACGTGACGGTGACGGACACGGAGGCCCCGACCATCGCCTGCCCCGGGCCGATCGTGGTACCCGCGGATCCGGGAATGTGCTCGGCCTCCGGCGTCGCCCTGGGCGCACCCGTGACGAGCGACAACTGTGGCGTTGCGAGCGTTGGCAACAACGCGCCCCTGAACTTCCCGCAGGGCGTGACCATCGTGACCTGGACTGTCTTGGACGGTGCCGGGCTGAGCGCAACGTGCACCCAGTCCGTGACCGTCTTGGCGGATGCGCCATCGATCACTCTTGACCCGGTGAGCCAGACGCTCTGCCTCGGCGCGACCACGATCCTCACCGTGTCCGCGACGGGCACGGCGCCTCTCGACTATCAGTGGCTCCACAACGCGGCCCCGGTAGGCACCAATTCACCGTCGTTGACGGTGGGCCCCGCGACACCGGCGACCGGGGGCACATACGTGTGCGTCGTCACGAACCCGTGCGGATCCGCCACGAGCAACGCGGCCATCGTGACCGTCGAGGATCCTCCTGCCGTGATCGCCCCGCCGGTTTCCCAGACGGCCTGCGAGGGCACATCGGCGACCTTCATGGTCACGGCGTCCGGCAACAACCTCACGTATCAGTGGCGCAAGAACGCCGTTCCCATCGGGGGCGCGACCGCCTCGACGTACACCATCAACCCGGTCCAATCCGGCGACGCGGGTAGTTACGACGTGGTCGTGACCAACCCCTGCGGCTCCGTGGTGAGCGCGGCAGCGGTCCTGACGGTGATCTCGGGCGAGACGCCGTGCACGGCGGGCGTGATCTCGATCAACGGCAATTACGCCGGAGATACGACCTGTCTGACGCCTCAGGGCGTGCTCCTGCCCCTCGGCGGCTGCGGCACCAACAACTGGACATCAAACGACCAGTGGTGGGTCTTCACGCCGATGTGCGAGGGCCAAAGCGTCGCATCTCTTTGCCCGCTCGGCAGTTCCGGCTCAGCGGCCTTCGACTCGCATCTCTCCGTGTGGGCCGGTCCGCCGCAGTCGGCGCTGGTCTGCCCCTGGGGACCGGGCTCCGGGACTTTCACCGAGGTGGCCTGCAACGACGATGTGCCGGGGTGCGGCGGGGGCGCCGCGATCACGTTCCCCGTCACGTGGAGCCAGTCCTACTACATCCGCGTGGCCGGCACGGACGCCGCGAACTTCGGAGCGTACTCGCTGTCGTTCCAGTTCAGCTCGTCCCTTACCCTCAGCATCACGCAGCCGGGCGGTCTGGGTACGATCCTGGTCACCAACTCGGGCGGCAAGCCGGGCGACTTCTACTTCTCGGCCTTCAGCATCGACACGGCGAACCTCCCTCCGGGCCTCGGCACGGGCTGGTGGTTCGGCCTCATCATCGACATGTACACGTGGATCGTGGAAGCGACGTGGCCGGGGGGCGCTCCCTTCTGGGGTTTCCTGGACGCGACGGGGTCGAGCTCATGGAATCCGGGACCGATCGGCGCCCTGGGCAACCAGCACGTGTTCGGCGTGACGACGACCTTCGACCCCGTGACCCTGCACCTGCACTGCTTCTCTCTGCCCGTGGATTCGGGTCCGCTCCAGTAGCGGAGGACCGCGCGCAGGAGTGACGGGGCCGTCCGACCCGGAGGTCACGGCAGCGGCAGGCGCACGACGGCTGCGCGCTGGCGCGCCCCGCGGGTCGGGGGCGCCTGACGCTGCGTTCTCTCGCGAAGAGCCACCCACGCGGCTCGCGCGGCGGTGTTGCCGGCACCGCGGCATCGGGAACCGCAGGATCGGTTCGTCGGCTAGTCGCCGGACCGACGACGCAGGAGCGTCCGATTCGATCGTGGACGACTCCTCGTCCTCGGGCTCCCGGGCGGCGAAGGGGTTCCTCGCTGGGACGGGTGAGGGGGATCCATGGCCGTTTCGCCACCCTGGCCGTCCTCCTGCGCGCCGGCTTCCCCGTCGGGCGGCCGGTGCAGCACGTGCGAACAGGCGACTCGATTCGTTCCGGCCCGGCGACTGCCTGCGACGCGTTTGACACCGTCGCTCGCGGGCGGGGGGATCAGACCGACGGGTCGGCACCTGCGCCCTCCGGACGACAGGCAGGCCGACGTAGCGCAAGGCTCTGACACAAGACATTAGTGCGCTGTACGTTAGGGCTGACGATGCGAGCGGCCCGCAGCCCCGTGGCGACCGGACCTGCTCGCCTCCGCTTGGGGTGATGTCCGGGGCATCCGCGGTGGGCGCCCTGAGTTGTTGCCCTGACGTCGAGAAAACGGAGAACGATCATGCTGCGGTCGACCAAAGCGCACGTCAGTCCCTCGCTCTTACGTGGCCCGAGGCTTCCCGGCGCGCTTTTCGTGACGCTCTTGTGCTGGGTTTCGTCCGTCGCGACGGGCCAGGGCGGCCTCGCCGTCGACGTGCAGGCGAAGCAGCGATTGATGACCGCGACCTACAAGGTCTACGGGCTTGGCGAGGACATCGGCGATCAATGGGTCGCGCGAGTCGAGTTCACGAACGCGGGGGCGAGCGTCATCACCGATCTCCGCGTCCGATTTCGCCTGAGAGGATATTCGGAGTGGTCGTCCTGGGAGAAGCGTGCAAGGCTCGCGCCCGGCGAGACCGACGTCAGGACCTACTACCCGGTCCTCGACAGATCCATCGCCCAGATCCGGTCGACGACGCCGTCCGACGTGCTCGTCGAGTGGACGTGCAGGACATCCGAGGGGAGGGAGCACGAAGACAACGCCTCGAAGCGGGTCCACCTCCTCGGAGCGAATGAGTTCGTCTTTTCGAGCGCCCAGGACAGTGCGTCCGCCGACTTCAAGGCGAGGATGAGCAACGCGCCACTTCTCGCCGCCTGGGTGAGTCGGGACGATCCCGTCGTGAAGCAGTTCGCGGCGATGGCCAACAAGATGGCTGGTGGCGTCGGCGCGAGCCAGAACGATGCGAACGCGGAACTCGCGATGAGGGCCTGCTACGAGATCCTCGTCGCCAACGACTTCACCTACCAGCATCCGCCGGAACTCGTGACGGAGCGGGCGAGCTTCGACCCACAGCATGTCCAGAACATCAAGTACCCGCGCGACGTCATCCTCGACAGATCCGGAACCTGCATCGATCTCGCGATCCTCTACGCCTCGATGGTGAACGCGATCGGCCTGAAGCCGGTGCTCGCGCTCGTGCCCGGCCATTGCTTCCCGATCGTGTTCCTGCCGAGCGGCAAGTACATGGCCGTTGAGGTGACCGGAATCGGCGGCGGCCGGGGCCATCACCGTTCCTTCGAGGACGCGGTCCGGACAGGCAATGCCGAGGTCGAGAAGTATGTGAAGCAGAGCAAGGACCATCATCTCGTGGACGTCCGGCAGCTCTGGGGCATCGGCGTCGCGAACCCCGAGCTCGATCCGCTTCCGGCCGACATCCTCGAGCGCAAGGGGATCGGGCCCGGGCAGGCGCCGGCTGCGCCGGCAACGCCGTCGGACAATGAAGCGCCGTCCGCGGCGCCCGCCGCTGGCTACGCCGGATCGTGGGGCGGGACGATCACGTTCAGCGGCGAAGGCGCCCAACCTCTTCGCGTCCCCTTCTGGCTGGTCGTCCAGGAGGACGGCGAGGGTGGCTATACGGCGCTTGCCCGCTTCCAGATCTCGTTCACGACGAAGGACGGGAGCATCCTCACGGCAGAGATCGACGAGCTGCTCACCGGAACGGTGGACAAGAACGGATTGCTCGTCATGAGGGGGCGGCGAAAGACCCTCACGAACGTCGCGACGGGGCAGAGCGTCGCGGGCACCCTCGACGCCGCGGTGTTCAAGATCGGGGGCGGCAACCTCTACGGCAAGTTCGGTCCGAACAGGGATACGCTGGCCGATGTCGTCCTCGAGCCGAGGTCGTGAGTCCCCGGGCCGGGCAGGGACATCAGGAAGGGAGCGGCCGTCCCGGATCGATGAGGTCTGGGGCGGCCGTCCGCGTCACGCCGGGGGCCTCTGGCGGCCGGCTTTCGCACCAGCGTCGTACGCAGGACCCGCGACCGCCCGGATTTCGCGAGCCTGTCGAGGCGCATGAACTTCGGCGGCTCACCCGCGGCCGGCGGGCGACGCGAAAGCCGTGAGCCTCGTCCGGCCATCGAGGGCCAGAGCGCCGGGTCCGCGGCGGGCAACATAGAGAGCCAGGGCGGCGAGAAGGACGTTGCGCGCCAGGTGGCACGCTCCGAGGGGCCCCGTGCAGAGGAAGGAGCTGGCCCCGAAGCAGGGGCAGTCGACCGACAGGCCGCGGACGAGCAGGGAGAGGATCAGTCCGGAGAAGAGGATCATGAGTCCGGCGGTGATGGCGGCGGCGGCGCGGGTCCAGGCGCCGAGGACGAGCAGCCCCGCGCAGAGGACCTCGAGCCAGGCGAGGACGAAGGAGAGAGCGACGATCCATGACTCCGGCAGGCCGAGCCTGAAGGCCTTGATGGCAAAGGCGAAGAACTGGGGGTCACGGAGCTTGGACCAGCCGCTGAAGGCGAACACGCCCCCGAGGAGGAGGCGTCCGCAGAGGGGGAGGCCCGCGGCGGCGAGCGACGGGCCGGAGCCGGCGGCGTCGCGGATCAGGTCTCGCGCGGGCTTCGGCACCGTTCAGGATCCCTTCTGAGTGGGCATGCCGGCGGCCTTCCACCCGGCGACACCGGCCTCGAAGACCCGGATCCGCGCGAACCCGAACTCGCGCATCCGGAGCGCCACGAGCAGGGCGGCATCGCATTCGCTCGTCCGGCAGAACACGACGACGGTGGCGTCGCGACTGATCATCCCGAGGAGCTCCGGCATGGCTCCGGCGGCGAAGGACTCCGGGGGAAGGCTCAGGGACCCGGGAATGCGCTCCTCCTCGAACTCGTGGGCGTAGCTCGCATCCACGAAGACGACGCCGGGATCCTCGTGGAACGCTCGCGCCTCTTCGAGCGTGATGAGCTCGCCCGTGGCGGCCTGCGGCGACGACCCCGCGACGAGGGCCTCGGAGGGCTGCGTCGGAGGCGCGGGGAAGGAGAGCCGGATGGGTCGTCGCCGGGAGTCGATGAGGCCGGCGACGACGGCGGCGGCGAGAATGACGAGGATCCGCTGCATCTCCCGTGGGTCTATCGGCCGGAGGGGGCTGCGGGCGCGCTCTCGGGCGCGGCGGGCTTGAGGACGACGAATCCGCTCACGGGAATCGTGGCCGTGGGCTGGTCGGCGATGTCGAGTTTCAGGCTGATCAGCGCCTGGAATGTGTTTCCCTTGCTGGCGTCGAGCGCGGGAGTGACGCCCCGGAGGCTGTACTTGAAGAAGCCCGGCATGCGCGCATCGGGAGCCTCGGGCACGACCTCGAGCTTCATGTCATCGCGACCTGCGGCGCGAATCTCGAGGACGCGGAACGGCGTGTTGCTGCGGCTCGACACCATGAAGGACTGGCTGAAGGGCTCTCCGACCTTCTCGAGGCGAAGGTTCAGCATGTCCGGTGTCAGGCGGAGGTCTCCGACGACGCGGCCGACGATGGCGACGTTGATCACCGGCATCTTCGGATCGGTGGTCTCGAAGGCCGCCGTGGATTGCAGGATGGAGACTTCCTTGTCTCCGGCGAACGCGACCTCGTAGCGGCATCGCACGGCCGCTTCGCCATCGACGGTGACGTCCTCCTGGTCGAGCGGGCGGAGGGCGATGCGGGGGTCCGGCGAGGAGGCCTTCCGGATGGCGAATCCGGGGACGCGGGCCGTGAAGACGATCGTGTGCGGTTCCGCGACCTGACCGCGCTTGAGTTCGCCGAGCCAGAGCGCCCGGGGCTCGATGGCGACGCGAGGAATGACCTCGGCGTCGACGAAGAAGTCGGCCTTCGGTTTCGCGGGGTCGTCCGACTCCACCCAGACGGGCTTATGTTCCTTGCCCTGGCGCAGCGTGGGATTGAACGTGATCCGGATGTCGGCGCCTTCGCCCGGCGGCAGGACCCTCGCGTCGAACGCCGCGACCGTGCAGCCGCACGATGGCGACACCTTCGTGATGTTCACGGGGCGGTCCGAGGCGTTGGTGACGCGGACCGTCCCGGAGACGGATCCGTTCTCCTCACGGATGCGCTTGAAGTCGAGGATCCGGGGTTCGAAGCGAAGCGCGCCGGCGGGGGCCGGGGTTGCCGCGGGAGCCTGCCCCTTCAGGTTCGCGCCCAGTGCCAGAAGGGCGGCCATGACGCCGAATCGGAAAGGTCGAAGAACCATGCGCGTGCTCCCACGTCGATACGGGGTGGACAAGGAAGGAACTCCCCTGAGGCCGGGAGCCTCGACCGCCCGTCCCCGATTCTGCTGGTGCAGGAACGTGGATTATAGACCCGAAACCGAAGCGAATGAAACCCTTGCGATATGCGGGCACCCGGGCGCCGGCCGTCGATAGCGGGGCGCGGGGCGATGGCGAATCAGTGACTCAGCAGACGGTCGGCACGCGCAGGTTCCTCTCCGGGAAGGACTCACGACGCTTCCGGTCGAGGAGCCCGGCGTGCCTGCGGCTGCGGATCAGAAGGCCTGCATGCGGCGGACGAGGTCGTCGGCGGCGCGCTCGCTGCCGGTGGACTCGTCGGTCATGGGGTAGAGGACATGCTCCTCCTTCATGTTGTGCTCGCCGAGAACTGCTCGCAGCCCCGAGAGGGCGCGCGTGAGGTCGTCGCGGTTGCCGGCCTCGAGGGCGGCGGCGATGGCGTCCATCCGGGTGCGGATCTCGACGTGTTCATGGCGCATGACGACCGTGGGTCCCATGGTCATGCCCGTGAAGCCCTCGAACGCGGGAAAGAGGATCTGCTCCTCGATATCGATATGGCGGTTGAGCCCGCAGCGGAACTCGGCGAACCGGTCGAGAGCTTCGGGGAACTTCCCGGCCTCGCCGAGGGCCTCGACGCGCTCGAGGATGGTGTCGAGGCGGCGGTGGTCGGTGCCGAGGCATTCGCTGACCGTGCGGGAGCCCGCCGCCGCGCGCCGCCGGACCTCGACGCGCCAGCGCTCCGGGCCGGCCTCGAGGACGTTCCAGTCGAAGGCTCCCGCCTTCTCCATCTGGAACTGGTAGAGGAGGGGCTTCGGGTCGTGGTCGTTCACGAGGACGAACGCCGCGTCCGGCCCGAGGCCGTTCCAGGTCTCGAAGATGAGCGGATGGCGCTTGCGGGGCTCGAGCGAACGGACGTCCAGCTCGCGGGGACTCGTCTCGGGATGGGGAACGTTCATCGATGCGGCCTCCTCGGATTCCTCGAAACCTGGGGGGAGTGGGTCGGCAGGATGCCAAGCATGCGGCATGCCGAAAACGGAATCGACCTCCGGCGGAACGGAATCACCCGGAGATCCCGTACTCCCGGAGCTTCCTCCAGAGGGTCGTACGGCCGACCCCGAGGAGCTTCGCCGCATCGCCCTGGCGCCCGCCGCAGAGCTCGATGGCCCGGAGGACATGGGCACGTTCGACCTCGGCGAGGGTCCGGAATCCCTGAGGCAGGGAGCCGGAGGCGGCCGGCCGGATCACTTCCTCGGGCAGGTCGCCGACGTCCACGTCCTCCCGGCCGGCGAGGACCGCCCCGTGGATCACGGCGTTCTGGAGCTCGCGGATGTTGCCGGGCCAGCGGCAGCTCCCGAGGGCCCGGGCGGCGGCGGTCGTGAACCGCCCCGTGGCATGGCCCTCCTTCGCGAGGAACTGGGCGGCGAGGGGGAGGATGTCCTCGCCGCGGTCGCGGAGGGGCGGGAGCGTCAGAGTGAAGACCTTGAGGCGGTAGTAGAGGTCCTCGCGGAAGCGCCCGCCGGCCACGCAGGCCTCGAGATCGCGGTTCGTGGCGCAGAGGATGCGCACATCCACGGAGGATGTCCGGACGTCGCCGACGCGGCGGACTTCGCCGTCCTGGAGGGCGCGGAGGAGCTTCGGCTGGAGGCTTGCCGGCATCTCGGCGATCTCGTCGAGGAGGAGCGTGCCGCCGGCGGCAGCCTCGAAGAGGCCCGTCTTGGCCGTGGTCGCGCCCGTGAAGGCCCCCTTGACATGGCCGAACAGCTCGGATTCGAGGAGGTCGGCGGGGAGGGCGGCGACGTTGACAGCGAGGAACGGTCGGTTCCGCCGGGGGCTGTTCTGGTGCAGCGCCCGGGCCAGGACCTCCTTCCCGGTGCCGCTCTCCCCGCGAAGGACGACGGGCGCGTCGGAAGCCGCGATCCGCGCCGCGCGGACGAGGAGCGCCTGCATCACGGGGCTCTCGGCGACCAGCCGCGAACAGCGACGGAGGCCCGGCGGGTCCGTGCGGAGGCGGCACGTGGCGCAGGTGTGCGGGTCCCTCTCGAAGGGCGTTTCGCAGGTCCGTGGCGGCGTAGGGCCTGTTCCGTCGCGTTTCACGATGGAACATACCTGGGAGTGCCCGGGGGCACCAGCCCCGTGCAACCGTGGCGCCGCCGGCGGCTCCCGGGTCAGAGCGAGAGAGCGCGGGGGAAGAGGACGTTGTTCTCGAGGTGGATGTGCTCGTGCAGGGAGTGCTCGAGGGCCGCGAGCCCGTGCCAGAGAGCCCGCCAGGTGTTGCAAGCCTCGGCGGGGACGACGAAACCGCCCGTGAGGTCGCGGCTGCTGCGGAGGAGCGTGGCGACGGCGTTGTGCTCGCCGACGAGCGAGGCCACGGTGGGGCCGACGCTGCCCGTGCCGGAGCCGAGGAGGCGGGGGAAGAGCTCCCGCTCCTCTTTCTCGAGATGGGGCTCGAGTTCGGCCCGGAGCGCGAGAACCGTGGCGAGGAGGTCCGCGAAACGGCGGGGGTCCTTGTCGCCGTGGACGGCGTGCACCTTGCGCGCCATGGCCTCGAGGCGCGGAAGCTCCTCGTACAAAGGCCGGTGGTAGGCCTCCACGATGTGATCGACGAGCTCGGCGAGCGGAGCCTCGTCGAAGCGGCGGGCGCCGCGGCCTTCCGGCGCGGCGATCTCCCGGAGGATCTCGGCGACGAGTTGCGGGGCGTCGAGTCCCTTCTCGCGGCAGGCGTCGGCGAGGGCCCTTCCCCCGCCGCAGCAGTAGTCGATGCCGTGGCGGGCGAACACCCGCGTGGCGAGGGGGTGCTCCGTGGCGATCTGGCCGATACGGGTCTCGGGCGTGATGCTCATGGGACGTCGCTCCGTGGAATGGGGCCGCCGGCGTGAACCACTGCGGCTCCTCAACTTAGCGGTGAAGTCTCCGGCCATCGAGGGACCTTCCCCGGGCTTTCGTGGATCTTCACGGATCCCCGGGACTATCGCCTCGCCTTGACCCGACGGCCCGGCCCGGGTTAAACGGTTCCGCCGGAGGATCCGATGATGAAGCGTTTGTCCGCCCCCCTCGTGCTGCTCCCGTTCCTCGCCGCCCTGGCCGCCGCCCAGAACGTCCGGACCGTCTACTTCTCGAGCCGGTTCACGGAAGTTCCGGTCTCGGGCCGCACCGGCGACATCAACTCGAATGGCGCCTCGTGCGTGCCCACGCCGACGTTCAACCCGCCGTTCAACACGGTGGAATCCGGCGTGATCAACGCGCCCGGCGTGGGCTACGTGGAACCCGGTATCCCCAACGTCACGGTCTACGGCAGCAGTCCGGCACTTCCCGCAACGGACTTCGTGGAGATCTTCAACTTCCCCCAGCTCAACGTCTACCTCGGCGACGCCGACGGCGACGGCGTCCAGAACGAGGGCTCCTCGGGGAGCAACTTCGCGGGCGTGGACGAGATCTGGATTCCGGCATCTCTCCTCGCCTCGGGGCGGCACAACACGATGCACGAGATGTTCATCTCGTCGTGGTCCGATGCTTCCGGCACCCAGGGCTACGCCGGCGCGGCCATCACCGAGGCCGACATGGTGCTCTACCCCGCTGCGACGAACGGCTATCCGGCGCCCTCGACGCCGGGGACTCCCGTCTTCTTCATCCGGCAGGCGGACTGGGAGGCCTTCTTCGGCCTTGCGGCGCCGAGCAACGGCATCGACGTGGACGGCTTCACGGTCGACGAGTCGAACGGCGACATCTACGCCTCCTTCGACGCGGCGATCTCCGGCGTCCAGCTCCGGACCGCTCCGGGGACTGCTCCCGTCGCCATGACGCTCCACCAGGGCGCCATAGTACGGATCCCCGGCGCGGCGTACACGCCCGCCGGCCCCTTCGGCGCCGTCTCGGCGCCGCTTGGCGGCCAGGCGGAGCTCGTGCTCACCGACACCCAGGTCCTCGCGATGGTCACGAACGCCGGCGGCGTCATCACCGGCGTCTCGGCCACGGACGCCCAGGCCCTCAGCGTCGATGCCGCGGCGGGGACCTTCGCGGCGCCGTCGGGCTTCACGATGGCGCACCTCTTCTTCGTCGTGGACAACCGCGGAGGTACGGTGGGCACGACCACCCAGAACGCCACGGCCACGGCCATCTACTCGACCCAGGCCGGCGGCACGTTCGCGACCATCAACGGTGTCGTCATGAACCACCCGAACAGCGCCGGAATGCGCGACACCTCGTTCTCGTCGCAGTTCTACACGGGCCCACTCGATGCGCTCCACATCGCGACGCACACGCCGGCCCTGAACCCGCTCCTCGACAAGCCCCTGCACATGGACATCTTCCCCGACCAGGGCCTCGGGAGCCTGCCTGCTCCCATCACTCTCACCGGTTATCTCTCCGGCGCGGGGAACCTCGGCTCCGTGATCGCCGTGATCGGGCGCGTCGACATCCTGGCGCCGGGCGGGTTCGTGCCGCGCTACGGCGTCTCCGGACTCGTCGGCGGGTACCCCGACCTCTACGTCGATCCCTTCGGTATCGCTGACACCGCCTGCATCCTGACGCCCACGCTCTTCGCCCCGTGGAGCCAGTTCCCGGCCGTGCAGGCTGCCTTCAACAGCGGGATCAACCCCGTCTTCACCGCGATCGACCCGGCCAACGGCGCGGATAACGGCGATTCGTGCTTCCACATCACGCTGCCTGCGGTCCCCGTCTATCCCTCCGCCCCTATCCTCCTCACGCTCCAGGCCCTCGATCTGGCGCTCCTCAAGCTCTCGGACCCCGTGTCGTTCCAGTTCAACTGAGCGCCGCGGCGGGTCCCCGATGGTCCCGCGACGGCTCGTGCGGTAACGTCGCCCCTCGAGGGCCGGGACCATCCCGGGGGCCGCCCAGTGCGGCGGCCTCCGAACCCCTGCCCGCTGTCACCGGAGGGGCAGGGTGTCGTCCGTCGTCCGCTGGGACCGCGTCTTCCTGACGACGACTCTCGTCCTCGGCGCCGCGCTCGCGGCGATCCTGCTTTCGGGCCGCCTCGAGAGGACGGTCCTCACGGTCCGCTTCCAGGTCGCCGGCGACTGGTCCGTGGAGCGGACGGGCTCCCTCACGCACCCGCCGCCGCGCGAGGGAGAGGAGTTCGCGACGCTTCGCGGCAGCGCTGCCCGCTTCTCGGCGGACCTCGCCCCGGGACACTATCTCCTCCGGTTCCGCGCGCCGGATGCCGTCGAAGCCGTCACGATCCCCCTGCTCGTGCGTCATGACGAGCCGGCCGTCGAGGTCGATCTCACGGTTCCGCCGCCGCGGGGCTTCGTGCCGGTGCCGCCGGGTCCGTTCGTCCGCGGCCCGGGCGGTGCCGTGGCGCGGACGAACCGGCTCGTCTTCATCGCGCGGACGGAGACGACGCGGGCGGAGTTCGCGGAGTTCCTGAAGGCGGGGGGTGCGGAGGCGGGGCCGCATCGGCCCTGGTGCGGCGAGGCGGAGCGCATCGCTCATCCCGGGGGCTGCCGCGGGCACGGGTCCGTCGAGGCCCTGGATCTCGCGGCGCCCGGCGCGGCGCGGCTCCCCGTCGCGGCCGTGAGCTGGTACGACGCCGCGGCCTACGCCGCCTGGGAGACAGGGGCGCGGGGGGAAGGGCGCATCGTGTTCCGGCTCCCCACGGCCATCGAATGGGAGAAGGCCGCGCGGGGAACGGACGGACGGCGCTACCCCTGGGGCAACGACTACCGCCACGAGTTCTTCAGGGACGAACAGGACTGGCGCCCGGTCGCCGTGGACGCGCGGCCGGGCCGCCGGTCGCCGTACGGGCTCTTCGCCATGGAGAGCAACGTGGCCGAATGGACGGCGGACGCCGCCGATCCCCGGGCCGTGCGTCGTGTCGTCATGGGCCGCTCGTGGAGCTCGTTCGGCGACGCCGTCCGGCATGATGCGCTCGTCGGCGATCCGGCAGGGAGCCGCCGCTCCGACGTCGGATTCAGGCTGGCGGCGGAGCCGGCGGCGCAGGCGGGAAACTGAGTGGAGAGCCTCCTCCGCATCGCCGCCGCCGGGGCCATGGCCGGAGCGCTGGCCGGGCTCGCGGGCCTCGCCCTTCCGCGGGGCGCGGGTCTTTCCGACCTCCGGATCTGGATTCCCGCCGGGATTCTCGCGGCGCTCGTGTTCGAGGGGATCGCCAGGGTCGGATCGGCCCTGTCAGGCGGCATCGCAGCGGTGTATGCTCCGGCCCTGCGGCACCGGCCACCGCCGCTTCCCGGCATCCTCATCGGGGCACTCCTGCTCGCCGCCGCGATCGTGCCGGGGCTCCTCGAGCTGCGATCGCGGCCCGGCTTCGCGCGGCTTCCGAGGCCCGATGCCATCCTCGCCGCCCTCGGACTTGGGGCGATCCTCGCGTCCGCGATCCTGTTTCGTGTTCTCCGGACGGCGCCGGAGGGTGGCCTCCGCCGCGGTGTCCTGCTCCTCGTGCCGGCCCTGGCCGCCACCGTCGTGCTCCATCGGCTTCCCCTCGCCGTCCTGCCGCGGCTTCACCTCGGAGCGGCCTTCGGGCTCCTCGCGGCCCTCGGCGTGCCGCTCCGGTGTCTGTTCTCGAGGGCATCGCCCCGCCGTGCCGCCCTCGGCCTCGGCATCGCCTCGATCCTCGCGGTGGCCGGCCTGCTCGTGCCCTCCGGGACGCGCGCGTCCTCGGGCCCCGGGATTCTGCGTGCGCTCGACTCACTCTCGACCGCGACCGTGGAAGAGAGTGGGCGGAGCCTCTTTCCTCTCCATCGGGGATTCGGCCGCGTGCGCGGAGGCCACGGCACGGATCTCGACCGGCTGGTCCCCTCCCGCCGCGATCTCAACGTCCTCTGGATCACGGTCTGCACGTTCCGGCGGGATCGCGCGGGATTCACGGGCGGCACCCGGGGGCTCACGCCCGGACTCGACGCCCTCGCGGCCGACGCTGCGGTCTTCCGCCGCGCCTACACGACTTTCCCCACCAGCGCCCATGCCATCGACACGATGTTCTCGGGCCGCTATGCCTTCCAGTCACGCCGCCACCGGCGCGAGCGGGGCCTCGATCCCGGCCCGCCGGATCCATGGCTTCCCGAAACCCTGCGGGATGCGGGTCGAGACACGGCCGCGCTCACGGCGCTCCATGCCGCTCTCCTGCAGGGAGACTTCGCGGAGCACCTGCGGGGTTTCGACACGCAGAACCCCTACCCGCATCTCGCGGCTCCGACCTGCGAGACCATCGTGGACGCCTTCGGGCGCTTCCTCGCGGAACGGCCGGGCACGGCGCCGTTCTTCGTCTGGATGCACCTCATGGACTGCCACGCACCCTACGAACCCGACCCTGCCGGCGCGGCAACGGGCGGTTCGGACGAGGAGCGCTACGATGGCGAGGTGCGCCGCGTGGACCGCGCCATCCGGCGCGCGGCGGCCATGCTGGCGGATCGGGAGCTCCGGGACCGCACCCTCCTCGTCGTCCATGGCGACCACGGCGAGGAATTCGAGGAGCACGGCGGGCGGTATCACTACTCGAGCGTCTACGAGGAGCAAGCCGGCGTACCGCTCCTGATCCTCGTTCCGGGCCTCGACCCGCAGGTGTCCGACCTTCCCGTGGATCTGGCCGACCTCGCGCCTACGGTCCTCGACGTCCTCGACGCTCCGCCCCTTCCGGGAGGTGCCGGGGACAGCCTCGCGCCGGCCCTGCTCGGTCGTCCCATGGAGTCCTGGGCCTTCTCCGAGGTGTCCTATGCGCACCTGCCGAGCGCCACACGCCGCATGATCGTCGACGGCGCCGGCTGGAAGCTCATCCTGCGACCCGGAGAAGGGGAGAGAGAGGTCTACGACCTTGCCGCCGATCCCGGCGAGCGACGGAACATCGCAGGTCTGCGATCTCCTGAGGAGTCTCGACTTCTCGACGTCCTGCTCGCACTCACGGGAACGCCGCCGGCCGCGCCCGACATGGCGCGAGTGCTTCCCGCGGGACCCGAGGAGGATCCGCGGGAGGCGCAGTCGGCGGTGCTCGCCGCCGCGCGGGCGGTCCTCGAGGATCCCCGCGCCGGCGCTGCGGAGCGCGCGGGCGCCATCGCGACCCTGGCCGCCCGGGGGACGGCGGAGGACAGGCGCGGCGTACTCCGGTGGACGGCGGCCGCCGAACCCGCCCTGCGGGAGGCCGCCCTCGAGGCGCTGTCGGACGCCGGAGCGGGCGAGATCCTCGCCACCGCCGTGCCGCTCCTCCGGGATCCGGCGGGCGGCGTGCGCATGGCAGCGGTCCGGGCGCTCGCGCGCGCAGGGGCCGCCGCGGCGGAGCACCTCCGCGTCGAGGCGGACATCCCCGCCGGCGAGCAGATCCTCCGGGCCGGCGTGCTCCTGACGCTCGGCTCGGACTCCGGCTACCGCGACTTGCTCGGGCGGCTCCGGAGTTTCGGGGCCGCCGACCGCCTGCGCGTTCTCGCGGGCCTGCATGAGGCGGGTGATCCGGCCATGACGGATGCCCTCGAGGCGGAGATCCTCTCCGATCCCGCGGACCTCGAGAGCCGCCTCGTGGCGCTCCACGCTCTCAAAGTCTCCCGTCGCGGGCTCGTCGTGGCGGGCGCCCTGCGATGCCTCGACGTTTCCGGCCTCTCCGCGGCGCTGCGCCTGGCCATGGTGGAGGCTCTGTCCGACGAACCCGGGGCCGCACTGCCGTTCCTCCTCCGCCTCGCGGGCGATCCGGCGCCGGAGGTGCGGCATCGGGCCGTTTCCGTCGCGTCCCGCGTCCTGCCCCTGTCACGGATCGCCGAAGTCTCGGCCGCCCTCGATCTCCTTACGCTGCGGGGAGGCGTCGAGGCTTCGGCAGCGGCTGCGGCGGCGGAGCGCCAGGCGCTCGAAGTGCTCGAGGCCGCGGAGATCCCGGCCCCCGGCGGCGTTGGCGCGCACCGGCGAGGTGCTCAAGATGTCCGCACCGTCGAAGCGCCCCGCCTGAGCCCGTCGGCCCTCGCGGGGGTCGTGCCCGTCCTCCTCCGCGCGCGCCTCGTCGCGGCGCCGGGGAGCTACCGCCTCGTGACCGGCGTGTTCCCGGGACCGGATGCCGCAGGCCGAATCGCGTCGCGTCCCGTGGACGTTCTCGTCGGGGATTCGGAGCAGACCGACATCGGGCTGCCCGTCACGGACCAGGACCTGCCGGCGTCGGCGGAGATCCGGATCGGCGTCGCCGGCGGAAGTCACGATGTCGACTGGCTGAGGGGCGGCTTCCCGCTCCGGGAGCTCCGCGAGGCGGGCCGCTGAGACGGCCGGCATCTGTTGGATCGCCTCCGGCGCGTTGGAATACTGGCGGAGAGGCCGGGGGCGGTTCCGGCCCGATCCGCCTTTCCCACCCGCGAAGAGCCGGCGAAGTCTCCGAGGGCCCCGATCCATGTCCTACCGCGTCATCGTCCTTCCCGGCGACGGCATCGGTCCCGAAGTCATGGCCGAGGGCCTGCGCGTGGCCCGCGCTGTCGCCGGCCCCCTCGGCATCTCCCTCGAGTTCCGCGAGATCCCCTGCGGCGGCCAGTACTACCTCGCCCACGGCCGCGTCTCCGACTGGCCCGAGGGGAGCTTCGAAGCCTGCCGCGACGCCGACCTGATCCTGCTCGGGGCCGTGGGATGGCCCTCGCCCGACGGGCACGGTCCGACGCTCATGGCCAATGGCTTCATGGCGGGGCACTCGGCCGTCCTCGGCAATCGCACGCGCCTCGATCTCTACGCCAACGTCCGTCCCGTGAAACTCTACCCCGGCGTCCACCACCGCATCCATGGCGCGAAGCGGGCGGTCTGGGAGCCCGGCCGCGTGGACATGGTCATCGTCCGGGAGAACACGGAGGGGCTCTACAGCCCGACGGGAGGCGTTCTCGCGCCGGGCGGACGGGGCCAGGTGGCCATCGACACCCGCGTCATCACCCGCACCGGATGCGAGCGCGTGATCCGGAAGGCGTTCGAGATCTGCCGGCGCCGCGGCCGCGGCGCGCCCGCGGACGGACGCAAGCGGGTCACGGCCATCGTGAAGGACAACGTCCTGCACGGCTGCCGCCTCTTCGCCGAGATCTTCTTCGAGGTCGGCCGGGAGTATCCCGAGATCGAGAAGGAGACAGCGATCGTGGATGCCTTCACCCAGTGGCTCATCACGCGGCCCGAGGGCTACGACGTCTGCGTGACCACGAACATGTTCGGGGACATCGTGACGGACCTCGCGTCGGTCCTGCAGGGTGGCATGGGACTGGCCGCGGGCTGCAACATCGGCGACAGGCACGGAATGTTCGAGCCGATCCACGGATCCGCGCCCAAGTACACCGGCCAGGACCGCGCGAATCCCATGGCCATGATCCTCGCCACGAAGGAGGGTCTCGCATGGCTTGGCGATCGGAAGAAGGACGCCGCTCTCCTGGCGGCGGCCGAGGCCATCGAAGAGGCCGTCACGCGCGTTCTGCGCCGCGGGGAGCCCCTGACGTACGACATCGTCGCCGAGGGGCGAGCCCCGGCGCCGTGCTCGGAGGTGGGGCGGGCCGTGGCGGAGGAGGCGGCCTCCCTGGCCGCCGCCGGCGTCTGAGGCCGCCGCCGATCGCTCCGCGGTGACGCGGCTCCTTCCGAGATCCTTCTTCGCCCGCGACGCCGTGACCTTGGCGCGCGATCTCCTCGGCCGGATCCTCGCCCACGACTTGCCGGAGGGCCGCGTCGCGGGGCGCATCGTCGAGGTGGAAGCCTATCGCGGGCCGGCGGATCTCGCGGCCCACACGGCGCGGGGGCGGCGCACGCCGCGGAACGAGGTCATGTGGGGTCCTCCCGGCCACGCCTACGTGTACTTCGTCTACGGCATGCACTACTGCGCCAACGTCGTCGCCGCCGTGGACGGCGTTCCCGAGGCCGTCCTGATCCGCGCCGTGGAGCCTCTCGAGGGCATCGACATCCTGAGAGCGCGGCGAGGCGGCGACCATCCGGAGCCGCGCCTCGCCGCGGGGCCCGCGAACCTGTGCCGCGCATTCGGGATCGACCGCGACCGGAACGGCGCCGACCTGCTCCGCGGGCCGCTCACGATCCTCCCGGGTACGCCCGTGCCGCCCGCACGGAGGGGGCGGACGCGGCGCATCGGCGTGGACTACGCCGGCGAATGGGCGCTCCGCCTCTGGCGCTTCATCGTGAAGGGCTCGCCGAGTCTCTCGGGTCCGCCCGCGCTCCGCCGCTGACGGCGTCAGGGGCCGAAGGCCGCGACGGCGTCCCGGTGGTCGTCGGGCGTGTCGAGATCGCGCACGATCCAGGGATTCTCCCGGGGGACGTGGACGACCCGGTCGCCCCGGGCCCGGATCACGCGGTGGGCGGGTTCGTCGTCGGCGAGGGCGAGAAAATCCCTGACGCAGCGCGAGTCGAAGAGCACCGGGTGCCCCCGGCGACCGGCGTGGGTGGGTGCGACGATGAGGCCTGCCGGCGCCGGATGGTTCGCGTAGACGTCGATGAGGGCGTCGAGGTCGTCGCGGCCCGCGCCGACGAAGTCCACCGGGTGGAGGAGGAAGGCTGCCGCGCCCGGCGGCAGCGCGCGGAGGCCGGCCTTCAGGGATCCCGTCTGACCGCTCTCGTACCTGGGATTGTGGACGACCGCCGCCCCGGCCTTCCGGGCCTCCTCCGCGACGCGGTCCGCGTCATGCCCCGTGACGACGAGGGATCCCGAGGCCTGGGATGCCGCCGCCTCGGCGAGGATCCGCCGCAGGACCGTGCTGCCGGCCAGGGGCAGGAGCGCCTTGGTGGCGCCCATGCGCGTCGAGAGGCCGGCCGACAGGACGAGATGGACGACACGGGGCATCATCGGTCCTTCCGGAATCCCGGTCCGCGCAGGACCTTTCCGGGGCGCGCGTCGGTCGTACGTCCATCCCGCACCACGGCCCTTCCGCTCACGAATACGTGGGGGATGCCCTCGGCGTAGCTGTGGGGGCGATCGAAGGTCGCGGTGTCGCGGACCGCTGCCGGGTCGAAGACGACGAGATCGGCGACGCAGCCGGGCGCAACGCGCCCGCGATCCCGGAATCCGAAGATCTCAGCGGGCAGGGACGTCATTCTGCGGACGGCCTCTTCGAGGGGGAAGACCTTGCGCTCGCGGCAGTATCGGCCGAGGACGCGGGCGTTGTTGCCATAGCCGCGGGGGTGGGGCACCGTGGGCCCCGGGGCGTGGATGCCGGAGTCCGCCGCGATCATGACGAGGGGCGACGCCATGATCCGTTCGACGTCCTCTTCGCACATCTTGTGGTAGACCATCTGGATCCGCCGTCCCCCGCTCCGGACGATGAGGTCCATGGCCGTCCCGATCTGCTCCTCGAGCGTGGTCTGCCGCCCCGCGGCGGCGTCGGCGACGGCCTTGATCGTCCGGCCGTTGAGCCCGGGGTCCGCGGGGCAGCTCCCGATCTGGGCGTAGGCGAGGTCCTGGAAGTCCATGGACCGCACATGCGCCGCGGCCGCGGCGAGGATCTTCCCGCGCTCCGCGGGATCGGAGAGCCGCGCGGCGAAGGCGGCGGCGCCGCCCTCGCGGGCGGATTCGGGGAAGAGCACGTCGAGGCTCGTCGAGGAAGCGGTGTAGGCGTACTGGTCGAGCGTGACTTCCTGGCCGGCGGCGCGGGCCTTCTCCACGAGGGCGAGCGTGTCCTTCGAGCGGCCCCAAAGAGCCTTGGAGGAGACCTTGAAGTGGGAGATCTG
>CAYQRN010000014.1:0-34316 GCA_964419995.1 uncultured Planctomycetia bacterium | reverse complement strand
GGAGACCGTGATCCCGAAACCCCGGGAGCCCGTCCGCGCCGAGGACGCCCTCGCACGGCTCCGGCTCATGCTGGCAACTCGCATGACCTTCGGCCTCCCCCCGGCCGGGAGGACCGCGCACCCCTCGGCCGCCGTCTTCCCCGGCGCAGTACCGGCGGACGCGCCGCCGATTCGGCGGACCTTCCGGCTCGAGGCGGGCAGGACGGGCTGGATTTCCACCGGACTCTACGCGCCGCCGGGCACTCTCATCGAAGCGACGATCGATCCGGGCGCGGCGGCCCTCGACCTCTCCCTGCGCATCGGAGCCCACCGGGACCACCTCTGGCACCTCGAAGCGTGGCGGCGGGCGCCCGAAATCACGATCGAGGAGCCGCTCATCGCCCCCACGACAGGCCACGCCAATCCCTGGGGAGGCCCGATCTACATCGTTGTCCCGGGGAAGCCCTCCGGGAAGAAACCGCCCGCCCCCGCCACCATCGCCATTTCGGGGGCCGTCGAGGCGCCCTTCTACGAGGCCGGCAGAACGGATCCCGCGGAGTGGAGAAGCCGGATCCGGAAGGCGCCGGCGCCCTGGGCGGAACTGGCTGGTCGCCGCGTCATCCTCACGGTGCCGTCCCGGGTCGTCCGCTCCCTCGACGATCCGGAGGCGCTTCTCGCGTTCTGGGACGCCTTCGCCGACGCCTGCGCCGATCTCGCGGCCGTGCCCCGCGAGCGACCCCGACCCGAGCGCTACGTGCTCGACGAGCAGATCTCCGCAGGGTACATGCACTCCGGGTATCCCATCATGGCTCACCTCGACGTGGCGGAGGTCGCAGTGGACCTTGCGCGCCTCAGGAAGGGAGACTCCGTCTGGGGCTTCTTCCACGAGATGGGCCACAACCACCAGTCCGGCGACTGGACCTTCGGAGGCACCGGCGAGGTCACCTGCAATCTCTTCGCCCTCTACGGGCTCGAGATCGTGTGCGGCGTGAGGGAATCCGGCCACGGCGGTTTCACACCGGCGTCCATCGACGAACGCATCCGGAAGCACTTCGGGGCCAAGGCCGACTTCGAAGCGTGGAAGAAGGACCCCTTCCTCGCCCTCGTCATGTACGAGCAGCTCCGGCGGGCCTTCGGGTGGGAAGCGTTCCGGCGGGTGTTCCGGGAGTACAGAGGTCTCGACGCCACTGAACGGCCGCGGACGGACGAGACGAAGAGGGATCAGTGGCTCGTGCGATTCTCCCGCGCGGTGGGCAGGAACCTCGGCCCCTTCTTCGACGGCTGGGGAATCCCCGTGTCCGCCGAGGCCAGAGCCGCCGTGGCGGCGCTTCCGGCCTGGATGCCCTGAGGGTCTGACACCCCCTCGACCCGGCCGCGCCGGCCTGCGTAGCCCGCGGAACTCTCCCGGCCGCGAGTCCGTACTCCGCCAACGCCATGGCGGATCGTTCTCAGGCGAAGACTCCCGCCACGTCGAGGCGGAGATCCGGAAGCACGACGGAGGTCAGGATGTCGCCGGCGTCGAAGATCCCGTGGAGCCGCCAGGCGCCGGCCTCGAGGACCAGGACCTCCACCGCCCGGGCCGCGCCGTCCACGATCCAGTACTCCGGCACGCCATGCTGCCGGTAGATCTCCCGCTTCACGATCCGATCCCGCTCCGCGTGAGCCGCCGAGAGAATCTCGATCGCCAGGTCCGGTGGACCGTGGAGCCGATCCCTGATCCTCTCCGCGTGGGACGCCGCCACGAACACCAGGTCCGGCTGCACGACGTCCTCATCCGACAGGATCACGTCGAAGGGTGCTGTCACGACATCGCCGGCACCACAGGCACGGGCGTGTGCGTCAAGGCGGGCCGCCAGGGCGAGGCAGATCCTCTGGTGCCGGAAGTCCGGCGAGGGCGTCACGTAGAAGGTCCCCTCGAAGAGCTCGACGCGGACGTCGTCGGCAAGGCTCATGTAGTCGGCGACCGTCTTCATGGAGCGACTCCTCTGCATCGCCCTATCATACGCCATCTGCGCCCCCTCCCGCGGGACGCACGCACCGACTTCGACCGCTTCGACGGATGCGCTGCGACCCGGGGACCGCGATCTTCGCCACGCAGATCCGGAAGGCGATGGCAGGGGCCCTGCCCGATGTCAGGCGAAGACTTCCGCCACGTCGAGGCGAAGATCCGGAAGCACGACGGAGGTCAGGATGTCGCCGGCGTCGAACATCCCGTGGAGCCGCCAGATGCCGGCATCGAGGAGCAGGACCTCCACCGCCCGGGCCGCGCCGTCCACGATCCAGTACTCCGGCACGCCATGCTGCCGGTAGATCTCCCGCTTCACGATCCGATCCCGCTCCGCGTGAGCCGCCGAGAGAATCTCGATCGCCAAGTCCGGTGGACCGTGGAGCCGATCCCTGATCCTCTCCGCGTGGGCCGCCGCCACGAACACCAGGTCCGGCTGCACGACGTTCTCATCCGACAGGATCACGTCGAAGGGGGCTGCAAGGAGCGCACCGAGGCGTCGATCCCGGATGTGCGGGCCGAGAAGCAGGGCCAGGCTCATGCTGATCGCCTGGTGCCGGAAATCCGGCGAGGGCGTCACGTAGAAGGTCCCCTCGAAGAGCTCGACACGGACGTCGTCCGGACGGCTCATGTAGTCGGCGACCGTCTTCATGGAGCGGCTCCTCGGCATGGGCCACATGATGCCACATCCGCGGCTTCGGTCGCTTCGGGACCTCCGCAGCGCCCCGGAAGAGACGCACGCCGGGCGCCTTCGGGAACGCGGGATCCGGCGGACGCCGCCCGAACCGGCCGTCGGAAGCTCGAACCCGATTCCGGACCGTCAGTGAGCCTGCGCCCGCACAAGGACGCTGCGCACGCGCCCATCAAGCGCAGCAAGAGCTCCTGCGTCAGCCGTGATGTCCTCCGGCAGGTCCGACCTCGTGTACGCCTTGAGCGTCGTGATGTCGATCTTCCGGAAGCCCGCGGCCTCGAGCTTTCGCCGGTAGTCCTCCTCGGAGAGGGCCCCGGAGAGGCACCCCGCCCAGAGCTCCGCCTGCCGCCGCACGGTCTCCGGAATGGCGCCGTCCACGACGATGTCGGCCACGGCGAGCCGCCCGCCGGTCCGGAGGACACGCCGCGCCTCCCTCAGCACCTCGCCCTTGTCCGCGGCGAGATTGATGACGCAGTTCGAGATGACGACGTCCACCACCGCCGACGGCAGGGGAATCGCCTCGAGGGTGCCGCGCAGGAAGATCGCGTTGTCGACGCCGGCCTTCCGGCGATTCTCCTCCGCAAGCGCCAGCATCTCATCGGTCATGTCGAGGCCGATCGCCCGCCCCGGCGCCACACGCTTCGCCGCGAGAAGCACGTCCACGCCGGCCCCCGAACCGAGGTCGAGGACGGTCTCTCCCGGCCGCAGATCCGCAACAGCGGTCGGATTCCCGCACCCGAGAGAGGCGCGAACGAGGTCCGCCGGCAGCGCGTTGGCGTCGTCCTCGCCGTAGAACCCGGCGCCCGGGCTCTCCACCCCGGCCTCCGCGGCGCCGGCGCCCGTCCTGGCCATGCGCCGCGCCGCATCGGCGTAGTGCCGCCCCACGCTCCGTCTCACGTCGCCACTGTCGCCGCAGGATCCCGCCGGCCCCCCGGCTCGGCCCGTGTCCTTCTTCCTGTCATCTCCTGGGGTCCCGCGTCTGTCTCCGCAGCATCCTGAGCTCATGGCAGATCCTCCGTCATCCTGGCCGGTTCGTGGCACCCGCAGTCCCCCGCCCCCTCGCGGCCGATCCGCGCCGCCGTCATGGCGACGAGGCCATCGAAGAGATCGATGGCCCGGCGCCGGAACGCCGCCGTCGTGCCGGCCAGCACGCCCCGGTGCGCCGCGACGAGATCCGCCTCGATCGCCCCGTGAAGCCGCCGGCCCGCATCCGTGATGGAGACGCGCACGACCCGCCGGTCGGCCATGTCCTTCCGCCGTCGCACGTGGCCCTTGGCTTCGAGGGCATCGAGGACACGGCTCGCCGTGCTCTTGTCGATCCGGAGGGCGCTTGCCACGGCCGTCTGAGGCAGGCGGCCACCGCTCCGCAGGAGCGCCTCGAGGGCCCAGCACTGCGTCACGGAGACGTCGCGGCAGCAGATCCGGTCGCGGTCGCGGAACTGGTGGAGCCGCACGAAGGCAGCCGCGGCTTCGTAGAGACGCCGGGCGTCCCGATGAAGACTTCCGGCGTTTCTGCGCTCCGCCGAGGCGTTGCGGGATGAGGTCCTGGACATAGTTGTTACTGACAACTATACGGCGGGGCGGGCGGAAGGAAAGGGCGGACCGTTACGTCCCGACCTGAAGCTCAGAACCTGAGCGTGTGGACGTTCGTGAAGGAACCGATCCCGCTCGGAGCCAGGCTGTCGAGCGTGAGTCCCTGGACGTGGAGAGAGAGCCCGGCGAGCAGGCCCGGCGCCACGGCCGAGAGGTCGAGGGTGGCCGAGGCCTGGCCGCTGCCGCCGAGGAACCCCGACCAGCCCGTCGTGAAGGGAGGGAAGTCGTTGGCGAATGTGAGGAGGAAGAGGCTGTCGAGATTGACGGCGGCGCCCCGCGGGTCGGGGGCCGGAAGCGCCACTCCCGGGAAGGTGCTGAGGGACGCTCCGATGCCGTACCAGGCGCCGGCCTCGCCGGGGCAATCGAGATCGAGGACATAGCTCGACCCCGGCCCCGTCGAGGGCAGCACCGGACCCCGGAGCCGTGGCACGATGGCGATGGCCTCGAGATTCTGGAAGGGACTTCCGGCTGCGAGGACCGTGAGCGCGCCGGTGGACGTCACGTGGACGACGCGGCTTCCATTGGGCGCTCCGGATTCGGAGATCCAGAGTCCGCCCGCGAAGTCGCCGACCATGCCGTCCGGATTCCCGAGGGGCTGGGACCCGACGAGGACCACCGGAGCTCCGCCGGCTCTCGGGATCCGCCAGACGAGGTCGGGGTTCCCGCTCATCACGGCGTAGTCGCCGTCGTGGAAGAGGGCCACGCCCTGCGCAAGACCGAGGCCCGTGGCGAGAACCGTCGCGGCGCCCGTGGTCCGATCCACGCGGGAGAGCCTGCCCGACGTGTCCTCCGTGACGAGGAAGTTCCCGTCGGGCTCCACGGCGATACCGAAGGGCCGGTTGAAGCCCGAGGCGATGGTCGTCACGACGCCGGCCGGCGTCACGCGGCGGAGCAGCCCCGTCGTGAGGACCGCCACGATGCAGTCGCCGTTCACGTCCATGACGATCCGGATCGGGCCGCCCGGCACCACCGCCAGCGGCGTCAGCACGCCCGCGTTGCTGAGGCGGTAGATCGTGTTGTTGTTGTAGTTGGCGATGAGGATGTCCCGGTCCGGCGTCACGGTCACCCCCGACGGGCCGTTGATGACGCCGCCCTGGTGGAGCAGCGTCACGGTCCCCGACGGCTGCACGCGGTAAACGCCGAGGTTCGAGTAGTCGACCGTCACGAGGTCGCCTCCGTTCACGATCTGCGCGTGAGCCGCGGCGGCGCCGCCGGTGACGACCAGGAGACCTGCGAGGACGGCGAAACGTGAGCGCATGGCGGACCTCCCTCCGGGTTTTCGGCGATCCAGAGCCTAATCCGCCGCGGCCGTCGCGGTCAACCCCCGGCCCCGATCCTCATGCCGCCGCGTCGCCCGGAACGCGTGCCCGGCAGGCGTGATAGTGTCGGATGAGCCTTCCCCAGGAGCCATGCGATGCTCATCCGTGCGAGATCGATGCTGTCGCTGACGACAGCGCTCCTCCTCGGCCTCGCGGCTGCCACCGGTGCGGCGCAGGACAAGGCGAACGACCCGAAGGGCGAGGTCGCCGCCATGCTCGACTCCTTCCACGAGGCCGCCGCGAAGGCGGACGAGACCAGGTACTTCGGCATCTTTGCTCCCGAGGGCGTCTTCCTCGGAACGGACGGAACTGAACGATGGTCGCTCGAGGAGTTCCGCCGATTCGCCGAACCCTACTTCCGGCGGGAGTCGGCGTGGGTCTTCGTCCCGAAGAGCCGCCACGTCACGGTCGCCCCCGGCGGGGACACCGCGTGGTTCGACGAGGTCCTCGAGAGCGCCCACTACGGAGCCTGCCGCGGCTCGGGCGTGGTCCGCCGGATCGACGGCGCCTGGCGCCTCTGCCACTACAACCTCACGATTCCCGTGCCGAACGACCTCGCTTCGGCCCTCGTGGCCATGATCCGGAACGGTCCTGGCGCCACGACCCTCTACCTCGTCCGCCACGCGGAGAAGGCGGAGGACCCCGGCGATGGCAATCCGCCCCTCGCCCCCGAGGGCCGGGAGCGGGCCGCCCGCCTCGCCGCAGTTCTCGGCGCCACGAACTTGCAGGCGGTCTATGCGACGCACCTCTCGCGCACCCAGGAGACGGTGCGGCCGGCAGCCGGGGCCCATAACCTCGACATCACCGTTCGACCGGCTGCCACCGATGCGAAGATCCTGGCCCGGGAGATCGTGACCGCCCACCGCGGGAAGGCCGTGCTCGTCTGCGGGCATTCGGACACGATCCCGGCCCTCGCGGCCGCCCTCGGCATCGCCGGCCCCATCGACATCGGCCCGAAGGACCACGGCGACATCTTCATCGTGACGGTGGCCGCAACGGGCACTTCGAGCCTCGCGCGCGTCCGCTACTGATCGTCGCGCGCGCGGGCGGCACCGCACCCCTCGGCGCCGCGCCGGACGAAACGGACGGATCTTGACCCGACCCCGACCGCCCGTGTAAGAACGCAGCAGCCGTCCGTGTGGTGAGTCCGGAAGCGCGCGCGTCCCCTGCGCCGCTCCTCCGGACAGGAAGGGTGCTCCATGGGTCTCCTCCGCCCCCTGCCGGCTCTCCTCTTGTCCATCGCCCTCGCCGCCGGCGCCATCGCCCAGGCCGGCCCGCCCGTCGCCACGCCGTCCCAGGTTGGCATCGCCTATGACATCGTGGCGTGCCGCATGCCCGTCGCCGGCAATGCCGATCGGGACGCCTTCCCCGACGCGCACAATTTCTCCCTCTACCTGGGCCGCGGCACGGAGCTCATCCTCATCCATCCGGACGGCTCCGAAGAAGTCATCTTCTCGCCCGGGCCCGACGGCGCCGTCGCGGATCCCCTCGTCTCCTTCGACGGCAAGACCATCTACTTCGTGCGCTTTCAGGATCCGGAGAACTACAACACGCAGCGCGGCGTCTCGTTCTCGCCGTCGCATATCTGGAAGATCGACGTGCAGACCCGCGTGGCGACGCAGCTCACCTTCGGCACCACGCCGGCCTGGCAGGACACGGCACACCAGGTCGATCCCCTTTACGCGGCCTTCGATCTCGCCCCCGTGGAGCTGCCGGACGGGCGCCTCCTCTTCCTCTCGACGCGGGACGGCACCTTCGCCTCCGATCGCCGCTTCCCCGCCCCGAAGTTCTGGCGCATGAACTCCGACGGGTCGAACCTCGAGCCCATGGAAGCCATGAGCCAGGCCGGCTGCCAGCATCCCTTCATCCTCGCGGACGGACGGATCGTCTGGACGCACCACCACCCCGCCGGCCGGCGCACGGACGAGACGGGGAACTACCCGCTCATGGTCGCCAATCCCGATCTCTCCGCCATGGGGACCTTCGCCGGCGCCCACTTCCCCGACACGGCCTGGCATTTCGGGACCCAGCTCTCGAACGGCGACATCGTCATCACGGTCTACTACCACCAGAACAACTACGGCCACGGTACGCTGGTCCGCTTCCCCGCGGCTCCGGCGACGGCATCGGGCAATCCCTTCACGCCGCCCTCTGCGAGCACGAGCACGTACCAGGTCTACGGGGACAACGACCACTACCGCCGCGTCGGCGAAGTCCTCGCGACGCCCTGGTCGCTCTCCTCCTTCATCACGAGCCTCAACTACGACGAGGCCTCCCGCCTCCTTCCCGACGGAACACGCGCCGGGAAGTCCACCATGCCGGCCGCCGCCCCGGGCGGCCACATGGTCTTCGTCTGGAGCCCGGGCCACGTCAACGACCTCTACCGCCCGACGCCCGAGCTTCCGCACATGAAGGTCTGCTTCGCCGCCGGCGGCATGATCCAGAACCGCAACGATCTCGTCATCCTGAAGCAAAGCGCCCAGTACCACTATCTCTACCCGAAGGCCGTGGTCCCCTGGCAGGCGATCCACGGGACCCCGAAGCCCGCGATCATCCCGGACACGCCCAACGCCGGGGGCGTCGCCGGTCTCGTCGCCGGCGGCCCGTTCGCCACCATGGGAACATCGTCGGTCTACAACCGTGAGTCGCGCTGGCCCGCGGCATACCAGGATCCCTTCGACGTCAACATCGTCAACGACTACGCCCTCGGCACCGCCTTCTTCAACATCGGGCAGGACACGTGGGCCTTCCCGGACAGCGCCATCCACGCCGCGCAGATCGTGGCCGACATGTCCCACGTGGACGTGCGCTATGCCGAGCTCGACAACCGCTTCCTCTCGCACAACCGGGGCAGCCAGATCTGGGGGATCCTCGGCGAGGTGCCGCTCCGCAAGTTCGGCCCCGGCGGCCAGCCGATCCTCGACCCCCAGGGCAATCCCGACACGTCCTTCGAGGCCCGCATTCCCGCGAACGTGCCGGTCCACAACCGCCTCATCGACCAGAACGGGATCCTCCTCACGGCGGAGTGGACCTGGCATGCCTCCCGTCCCGGCGAGAGGAAGGTCCATTGCGGCGGATGCCACGCGCATTCCACGGACGTGACACCGCTGCCCTTCTCCTCCACGGCGGCCGCCGCGCCGGGCTTCACGGTGCCCGACCTCGCGCTGCAGACCCCAATCGTCGATCGCGACGCCCAGGGCAATCCCACGGTCACCGTCATGCCGGAGACGATCCGCATCGTCGAGTATCACCGCGACGTGAAGCCCATCTTCCAGGCCAAGTGCATCTCCTGCCACGGCAACGCGAGCCCGGCGGGGGGACTCGATCTCGAGGGCAACGACGCCTGGTGGAACCTCGCCTTCAACGACCCGACCCAGAGCCTCTTCGGATTCCACCAGGTGACGCGCTGGGTCCGAATCCATGCCGCGGCCCAGAGCCTCCTCGCCTGGAAATGCTACGGGGCCCGCCTCGACGGCCGCACCAACGCCTCTCGGTCGGGCGACATCGACTTCACGGGGACGATCATGCCGCCTCCCGGCTCGGGCGTGGCGCCCCTCACCTTCATGGAGAAGCGCACGATCGCCAACTGGATCGATCTCGGCTGCCTCGTCGATCTCACGCCCGGCACCGCGACCACGGACGATCCGTTCGACGACCAGATGTTTCCGACCCTCGTCGTCTCCGGCGTCAACGCCGGTTTCGAGGCCCTGCCCCTGCCGCCGCTGCGCGTCGGGTTCTACGATCTCCACTCCGGGATCGACCCGTCATCCCTCACGGTCCGGGTGACCGCCGCCGGCGGCGTCGCCGGACCCGACCTGGCGGCGGGCCTCTCTGTCCAGAACGGTCAGACCCTGTCCTTCCCCCTGCCCGCCCTTCCGGCCGGCCAGAGGCATGCCATCGACGTGAGCGTGAAGGACGGAGCCGGCAACATCGCCCGCCGCCGGATCGAGGTCACGCCGCTCCCCGCGGCGTCGGCCATCGCCGTGGGCGCCGGCACTCCGGGACAGGGCGGGATCACACCCTCCCTCGCGGCCACGACCCCGCCCCGCATCGGGACGAACCCCTTCGGCGCCGTCGTTTCGGGCGCGCGCCCGCTCTCCCCGGGCCATCTCTTCGCGAGCGCGGCCCTCGCCTCGCCGCCGCTCGTGCTCGGCGGCGGCGCCCTCATCCATCTGGATCCTGCGGTGACGATCCTCCAGGCATCGGGTACGACCGATGCGAGCGGATCCTTCACCGCGCAGGCGGCGCTCCCCCTCGACCCGACGCTGGCCGGCGGCGTCGTCCACCTGCAGGCCCTCGTCCTCGACCCCGCGGGCGCACCGCTTCTGCCGGGTCTTGCGGCGGCGCTGACTCCCGGGCTCACGCTCACCCTCGGCTGGTGAGCGGGAGGAGCGTCCGTCAGCGGGCGCCGGTCGGTCCGGCGGCCCGTCCGAGGGCGGCTTCGAGATCCATGAGCGTGCGCAGATTCTGACGGAGGAGCGCGGAGCGCTCGCCGAGGCGCTCCATCTTCTCCGCCCGGTCGAGGAGGAAGCGCCGCTCGGCGAGGCGGATGGTCCGGGCGAGATGCCCCTTTGCCTCAGCGAGTCGCGAGAGGAGGTCGCTCCGGCCCGCGCGCGTCAGATCCCCCTCGAGATAGCGGGTGGCCGCCAGGCGCTGCTCGGCCTTCTCTACGGCTGCGCGGACCTTCGACAGTTCGACCTTCGACGGATCCTCCTCCGAGCCGAGGGCGTTGAGCTCGCGCCGTGACTCCTCGAGGGTGCCGAGCGAGATGTCGACGCGCGGCTCGTGGTTCCCCTTCGGCCTCAGGGCTTCGCGGATCTTCGGCCAGACCTTCTCGCCGAGCCAGTCGAGGATGAGTTCCTGGGCCAGCCGCACGACGATGCCGTTTCCTCCGAGGTCGATGACGAGCTTCCCGACCCACTCCTCGACGCGCCGCCGCACGGCCAGGCGAAGCCCCTGCTTCATGGATTCGACGTCATGGAAGGCGAAGCCCACGGTCTCGAAGGTCTTCTTCTCGATCTGCGCCCGGACCTCGCTCCGAAGCCGCCGTCCCACGGCCTCCCGCGCCTCGTCCCAGCTCGCCGCGAGGAGGATCTCTTCGAGGCCCTCGATCCGGAGCTTCCGCGCCACGTGATCGTTCACGACGTCCGCGACGACGAGCTCGAGGGACTCCTTCAGGAGCTGCTCGAACGTGCTCATGCGCTTCTTCAACTGCGCCTGCTGCGCCTCCGCGGTTCCGAGACCCTCGATGAGGGCCGTGATCTGCGAGTGCGCCGTGATCGCGCGGTCGATGAGCTCGAACTCCTCGATGAGGCCGCGGCGCGTCCGGCCGTTCCGGAACTTCGCGATCGTCCGCTGGAACTCCCGGAGTTCCTCGATCTCCCGCCGCGTGAGATCCCGGAGGGCGCGCAGGTACTCGACCCGCTTCTTCTCCTTCGCCGCCGCCTCCTCCCGCGCCTTGGCATCGCCCGCGCCGCCGGGCGCCATCGCCCCCGCCCCCACCGCGTCGCCCACGAGGCCGCCGATGGCCTCCCCCATCATGGGTCCGAAGATCTTGTCCCCGCACTCCTTGATGAGCCCCTCGGCAGCCTCGGCGTGGCGCCGGAGCGGCTCCTGGAACTCGGTGATCGGATCGTCCGGCGCTGCCGCGGGTCCGCTCTCGGCGGGATCGTCCTGGGCGCAAAGTCCGGCAGCGAAGACAAGCTGGAGCGACAGCAGACAGGGCAGCATCCCGATGCGAGCCCGCCCCACGGCTCGGCGGCATCTCCGCGACGTCCTGTTCATGGCAAGCCTCCCGGGTCGAGCCGGGTTGCGCGGGCTCCCGGGCGATCCGCGGTTCCAGCATACTCGAAGTTCCCGCGCAACGGGCATCCCCGGAGCCGGCGCGCGCAGCCGCAAGGCAAGCCTCGCCCCTTGACAGGCGAAGTCGCGCCGTCGAAGATCCGCCCGAGTATGACTCCGTCACCTTCGGACATGGGGGGAGACGAGGTCTCCGGCCGCGGCGTGCCGGATTCCCCGGAAACTCCCGGCGGCAGCGCCATCGGCCGCATCGACGACGTCCTCGCCCGCGCGCGCAGAGGCGAGGATGTGCGCCCTCTCCTCGCCGCCCTCTCGGAGAGCGACCGCCAGGCCGTGACCGAACTCCTCCGCACGGATGTCCGCGGCGATGGCGCCGTTTCCGTACCACCGCTCCCCGACTCGGTCTGGCAGCACTGGATCGGACGGCAACTCGGCGAGTTCACGCTCACGCGCTTCGTCGGCCGCGGAGGCATGGGCGCAGTCTTCGAGGCCCTCCAGGACCGGCCCCGCAGGAAGGTGGCCGTCAAGATCATGGCGCGGGATCTCTCCGTTCCCGCGGCGCGGAAGCGGTTCGAAGCCGAATCGTCGATCCTCGCCGGCCTCGATCACCCGCACATCGCCCGCGTCTTCGCCGCCGGCGCCACGGAGATCGGCGGCATCCTCCAGCCCTGGTTCGCCATGGAGTTCGTGCCGGACGCTCGGCCGGTCACGGCCTGGGCCGGCGAAAGGAACCTCCCCATCGCGGAGCGGATCGATCTGTTCCTCGCCTTCTGCGACGCGGTCACCCACGGCCACCAGCGCGCCGTCATCCATCGGGATCTGAAGCCCAGCAACCTCGTCGTGGACACCAACGGCTCGCCACGCGTCATCGACTTCGGCGTGGCGCGCCTGATCTCCGGGGAGGCGTCCGGAGACGTCACGCGCACCGAGCGCGGCATCCTCGTCGGCACTCTCGAGTACATGAGCCCCGAGCAGGCCGACCTCGACGCGGCAGGGGTCGACGTCCGGAGCGACATCTACGCCCTCGGACTCGTCCTCTACGAACTCCTCACGGACCGCCGGCCCTACAACGTGCCCACCTCCCCCGTCACGGCCGCCATCCGGGCGATTCGGGAGTCGCCGCCGATCCGCCCGTCGAGCCTCAAGCCCGAGCTCCGCGGCGATCTCGACGCGATCCTCCTCAGGGCCCTCGAGAAGGAACCTGCCCACCGCTACCAGCACGCCTCCGACCTCGCCGACGATCTCCGTCGCCATCGGCGCGGCGAGCCGGTCCTCGCTCGCCCCCCGTCCTTCTGGCGTCCCGTCCTCCTCGCCGCCCGCCGGCACCGGGTCACCGCCGGCATCCTTGGCCTCGCGTTCCTCGGCGTCCTCTCGGCCGGCCTCGTCGCCTTCGTCCAGTGGCGCAGCGCCGCCACCAACGTCGCCAAGAAGGAGTCCGCCCTGCGCGTCCAGAGGATCCAGGCTGCAGCCGCCGCCATCGAGAGACACGACATCGCCACCGCAAGGGCCCTGCTCGCGAACGAGAGAAACGACGCATCCTTCGAAGTCGAACATCTGCGGTCGCGGCTGAGCAACAGCCTCGATGGGACCGAAGTCTTCGGAGAGGCGCTCCTCGAGGCCATCGTCGATTCCCGTCGCGGATCGACCCTGGCCATCTCGTGGCGAAGACGGGTCTTCCTCATCCGCGACGGGCTTCCTCGCGAGGAGCTTTCCTTCCCTTCCGTGGAACACTCTTTTGTCGCCTTCGCGCCGGAGCCTGACTGTCTCGTATCTGGTTCACGCAACGCGTTGACAGGGCTCGGTCTCGTCGACATCGACACGACGCGCCGCCACCGCATCAGGACCATCGGGATCCCGGGAGAAGAGACCGACGCGCTCACTGGACTCGCATTCCATCCCGGCGGGAGGTGTTTCGTCCTCGGAGTCAACGAGGACGAAGGTCTTTCCGCGGCTGGTTCGGAGGGGCCTTCAAGGCTTCAACTCTGGTCCTGGCCTCCTTCGTCAAGTCCCGCCGAGCCCTCCCTCATGGAACGACTGGACGCACGGGAGATCACGCCCAAGAGGCTCGTCTTCTCCCCCTCCGGGGACATCCTCGCCGTGGCCGGCCATAGCCGCGGCCCTGCACGCAAGTACTTCATCCAGATCTTCCGTTGCACCGAAGTCTCGGAACGCCCTTCCCTCGCGCACCTGGCAGAGCTGCGGGCACACGGGCTCCACGTCATGGACGTGGCATTCAGCCCGGATGGGCAGTGGCTCGCCTCCGTCGGCGCGGACGGACTCGTGGCCCTCTGGAGGGTCGCCGACATCGAGCAGGAGCGAAGCAACGCCTCCTACCACGCTGTGGCCCTCGATCCCGCTGCGGCGGACCACGCTGTGGTCTTCGCGAAGCGCCATGGCCTGCTCTGGCTCGCATGGGGTGGGATCGACGCGGCCATCCACACCATCGCCGTACCGCCGGCCCTCGAATCACGCCCCTGGCTCGGGCATACCTGGCGCAGCCACGCGATACAGCACGGCCACACGGCGGAGATCCGGAGCCTCGGTTGCCTTCCCGACGGCAGGCTCGTGTCCGCCTCGCAGGACGGCAGCCTGCGCTTCTGGGATCCCGCCGGAGCGGAGTCGATGGAGCTGCGCGGCCACTTGACGCACACGATCGGCGTCCTGACCCTGGCCGAAGGCAGGCGATGCGTGTCTCTGGATCGAAACGGCGGAATCCGTCTCTGGTCCTCCGAGACCGGCGAGCTTCTCGCGGAGTCGTCGGCGGATCGGTTCTTCACGGGCCCTCACGGCCAGATCGACGGCGCGGCTATCGCAGGCAAGACCTTGGTCGTCGCAAGAACGCAGCCCCATGACGGCCCGAAGACGGTTTCGCGCATCCGTATCGCAGGCAAGACCTTGGTCGTCCCAAGAAGGCAGGTGAGGGCGGTCGCCGGCGGCAGCGCCGACACGATTGAGCTCGCCTTCCTGGAGGCGATCGAGGAGAGCCACATCCACGAGCTCCGCACCGTCCCGTGGGGCCCCGAGGACTCGGGCATCGCGATCCCGCCTCGCAACTCCGCGGCCCCCAACCGAGATCCATGCATCGCAGCGGCGGAGGCGTCAGGAGGGGCGATCCGGATCGTCATCGGTACGCCCGGCGGTGAACTCCATGTCCTCACAGCGAGGCGTGCGGCCGACTCCTTCACGGTCACGAGAGACCCGGTGTACCCCGCCTTCGACGGGGGCGCCGTGACTGCCGTCCGGTTCCTCGATGCCGAGGGCCGCCGCTTCCTTTGCGCGCGCGCCGGCGATGCCGGGAACGGAACGGCGACCACCACCGGGAACCCGGGCAGACTCGAGATCCACGACACGAATCGCAAGGGCCCGGCGACCTTCGTCGAGTGCCCTGCCACGACCCTCTGCCTCGCCGTGCGGCTGTCGGACGGAAGGGTCGCCTCCGGGCACGCCGACGGCTCCATACGGCTGTTTTCCGTGGACTCATCCGATCCCTCGCCCCGCCTCCGGCCCGAGCACGCGCTAACCGGCAACGGAATAGAGGTGACATCCCTCGCCTTCCACGCTTCGGAGCCTCGTCTCTTCGCCGGCCGGCGGAATGGCATCGTCGAGATCCTCGACACGGCCGACGCGACGTCGATCGTCGCGCTCCGAACCCAGATGGATCACATCACCGGTCTCGCCTACGACGCCGCCGCCGGGATCCTCATCTCGTCCGGAGCCGGCCCCGACGGTCGCGGCAACGTCCTCCGCCTCATGGACGGGCGATCGGATCGGGAGCGGAGGCTCCGGAGGGCCGAGGAACGGGCCAACGCGATTCGGAGGGGTTTCGACCGTTTCGCTCCGCCGGAGCCCGACCCGGGCACGGGGCCGGAATCCCGCGCGGCCGATTCCCGCCCGCGCTGATCGCCCGAAGCAGACCCGGGGGGCGATCCGCCTCTCTCAGGGATTCCGCGCGTGGTGGAAGCGGGACGGGTCGAGGGGCCGGGATGCCTCGGCCTGCTTCACGGCGAGCGTGATGCCGGCGAAGCGTTCGTGATCGAAGTACTCGACGCGCAACGCATGGAGCCCCGGGATGAGGCGCAGGTGCTCCTGGTCCACGGCGCCCTCGTTGACCTTCCAGTTATCGATGATCCGGACGCCGTCCACGAAGACGCGGACGCCGTCGTTGGCCACGGTCATGAAGGACCAGATCCCCTCCGACGGGATCTCCACGAAGCCCTCCCAGCGCACCGAGAACCCGTCCGACGGCACGCCGTCCATCGGGGCGTTCCAGCGCCATTCGAAGTCTATGGCACGATCGATCCGCACGCCGGCCTCGCGGCCGAGGGTGCGATCGGCGAAGTAACGCCCCCTGAGCCCCGGCGCGAGGCGGCCGGCGGCCCGCGCCTCCCGGGCCGCGGCCGTGACCGCCGCCTGGTGCTTGCGCCACGTCTCCGGCTCGAGCACACGCGCGAAAAGGAGCGCCTGGAAGTGCCGGAGGTCCTCGCTCCCGGGGTTCGCGCAAAGGCCCCGATCCATGTCCTCGAGGGCCTCCATGAGGCGTCCGGCCCGCAGCGCGGCGAGAGACCGGTTGAAGAGGATCGGACCATCACCCGGGATCCAGCGGAGCGCCCGCGTGAAGTGCTCCCGGGCGGCGGCCTCGTCCCCTCGTTCCCCCGCGATGACGCCGAGGTTCACGTAGGCCTCCGCGAGGCGCGGGTGCAGGGCCACGGCCTCGCGGAACCGCTCGCCGGCGCGGTCGAGGTCGCCCCGGGCCCAGAAGAGATAGCCCTCGTTGTTGAGGAGATGGGCGACGACCTCGGCATCCGTGAGGTTCCGGAGGTAGACGCCCTCCTCCTCTGCGGGTCGGCTGATGCCGCGGCGACGATAGAACTCGTCGGGCCGGATCCGGCCGCCCTCCGTCGTCTCGATGTTGACCCGGCCGGTATCGTCCTCGAGCCGGACGAAGAAGTGCCGCGGAGCCGCGACGCCGTGGACGGGAAGCCCGAGCCGGCGGCCGAGGGCGAGAATCACGGCGGAGAGGGAGAGGCAGTACCCCTGCTTGCCCTCCATGACCCGGTGGATGTATGTCGTCGCCGGCGAAGTCAGGTCGGCGCTGGCCGAGAAGAGCTGTTCGCGAAAGAGGTATGAGGCGAGGACGCCGGCGCGATCTGCCGCCGTGCGGACCTTTCCGAGACGATCGGCGAGCTCGATCTCGTAGAGGGCGAGCGCGGTGCGGGCGGGACCCAATTCCGCGTCGGGATCGGCCCGGAGAGCCAGCTCGAAGAGGGCCTTCTCGATGTCGGCCCCGGCCTTCAGCCCTTGGGCTGCCGCCCATGGCAGCGGCCCGAAGAGACACGTGAGCGTCGCGATGAAGGCGAGGCCTCCGGCGGCGGATGAAATGACCGCCGGAGGCCGTCGATCAGGAGCGCCCCTGCGCCGCGGGCGGATCAGATCCGCTCGGCGAGCTTCTGCAGGTTGCGGGCGTCCTCGCGGGCCCGGAAGAGCCGGTAGGCGAGCTTCTCGGCTCCGTTGCGGGCGCGGCCCCGGAACGCCACGAACTGATCGTCCGTGAGCACGCCGGCGGCGGCGGCGACGAACTCGGCCGCGTGGGCCTCGTGGGAGCGGCACCCTTCCCGGGCGTGGGTCTCGGACCACCGCTTCCGGAAGGTCTGCTCGTAGGTGAGGATCGCCTGCTGCTGCGCCGGCGTCAGCGTGAGCTTGTTCAGGCGCTGCTTGGCGCGGGTGAACTCCTCCGAATGGCAAGCGCTGGCGGCCCCGGTGAGACCGAGGAGCGCGCCCGCCGTCACGAGGACGAACAGGACCTGCTTCATGACGCATATCCTCCAACACGGGTCGTGGCGAGGGTAGGACGCCGCCTGTGGGCGGCGGGTTTCAGGAAAATCGGCAAGAGCGCGGGGATTCGGGGCTTCACTGGCCGCCCCCCCTGAGCGCGTCGAGGAGTCTTCGCACCTCCTCCTTCTCGGCGTTGAGCTCGTCGAGCCGGCGGGCGATTCGCGCCATGGCCGGATCCGCGTCAGACTTGCCGACAGCCACAAGTGCTTGCTGCTCAACGAGAAGCGCCTCTAGCTCCGTGGCGATCCGCGCGGCGGCGGCCACGAGGGCGGCCTTGTCCTTCGTGCGATCGCCCGTGAGCTTCACCACCGGCCTCGTCGCCGGACGCGTGGCAGGCCGGGTCTCGAGAGAGGGAGTCACTCCTCCACCGGGGAGATCCCGCGGCGCGGAGACTGCCGGCGCCTCGGTCCCTGCAGCTGGAGCCGCCGGGGATCCGCCGGAGGAGTCGGCGCAGCCGAGGAGCACGCCTGCCGCCAGCGCCGGAAGTATCCCTGTCCTTCGAGCCATGGACCACCGATTATCGACGACTCGCTCCCGGTCGGTCAAGGACTTTGAGCCGCCGGTGCCGCCCCGCGCCGGCGTACGATAATCACCCCCCGAGGAGCGAGTCTAGCGAGGCGCCGGGGGCGATCTCCTCCGGCTCGACGCCCCGGCGGAAGAGCCGGGCCCCCGCCGTGCCGAGGAGCGTCGCCCGAGTCCCGTCGACCCGGAGCATCGCCGCCTCGCGCAGGCCGAGAACCGGAAAGTCGTTCACCTCGTGATACTCCCGGATCCGCTGCTCCCGCGTCTCCCCCTTGTGGGTCGAGGTCGGGTCGGGGTCCAGGTAGTGGGGGTTGATCTGGAAGGCCACGAGAGAGAGGGCTGCGAAGCTCGGCGGGTAGACGATGGGCATGTCGTTCGTCGTCATGATCGTGGGGCCGGCCACGTTGGAGCCGGCGCTCGATCCCATGTAGGGCATGCCCCCTTCGGCCCGGCTCCGGATCGGCGCGATGATCTCGGCATCGTAGAGGGCCGCGAGAAGGCGGAAGGTGTTGCCGCCTCCGATGAAAATGGCCTCCGCATCCTCCACGGCCCGCCGGGGGTTCCCCGCCGCATGGATCGAGACGACCTCGCGTCCCATGGCCGCGAAGCGGTCCCGGACCTTGGTTGCGTAGGCGTCGTGGTCGCGGAGCGCCCAGGGGACGAAGAGGACCCGCCGGACGCCGTCGAGAAGCTCGCCGATCGCCGCTTCGGCGTGGTCGAGGTAGCCCGACCCGTGCGCCACCGAGCTGCTGATGAGTAGTACGTGCATCGGCGACACCTCCAAGGGATTGTATCTCGTGCGATGGGATTCATAGCGTCGGACATCGGCGGTCCGAATGGAGGCCCTTGGTGAGTG
Organism: uncultured Planctomycetia bacterium; assembly: GCA_964419995.1. Lineage (GTDB taxonomy): Bacteria > Planctomycetota > CAYQRN01 > CAYQRN01. The sequence goes on along the minus strand of CAYQRN010000014.1, from coordinate 15,720 downwards.
CAGACGAGCTCCGACAGCACTGGCGTCTCGACCCAGCCGTCACCTTCCTGAATCACGGGTCGTTCGGCGCCTGCCCGACACCGGTCCTCGAGGAACAGGCGCGCCTGCGCGAACAGATGGAGGCGGAGCCTGTCCGCTTCTTCGCCCGTGATCTGTCGGGTCTCCTCGATGCGGCCCGCGAAGCCCTCGCGCGGTTCATCGGAGCGCCGCCCGCCACCCTCGCCTTCGTGCCCAACGCCACGAGCGGCGTCAACACCGTGCTCCGCTCTCTCCGCCTCCGCCAGGGCGACGAGGTCCTCGTCACGGATCACGAGTACAACGCCTGCCGCAACGTCGTCGAATTCGTCGCGTCCGCCGCCGGCGCCCGCGTCGTCGTGGCCTCGATTCCGCTGCCCACATCCGAGGATGCGATCCTCGGCCACATCCTCGACGCCGTCACGCCCGCCACGCGGGCCGTCCTCTTCGACCACGTCACGAGCCAGACTGGGCTCGTCCTCCCCGCCGCGCGCCTCGTACGGGCGCTCCGCGACCGGGGCATCGAGGACATCGTCGTGGACGGAGCCCACGCGCCGGGCATGCTGGCCCTCGACGTGGCGGAGCTCGGCGCGCCGTTCTACACCGGCAACTGCCACAAGTGGCTCTGCGCGCCCAAGGGATCCGCCTTCCTCTACGTTCGCGAGGATCGCCAGCCGGAGATCCGGCCCCTCGCCGTGAGCCACGGCGCCAACGCCCCGACGGACCGACGGTCCCGATTCCGCCTCGAGTTCGACTGGCCCGGCACCACGGATCCCACGCCGTTCCTCTCGATCCCGGCGGCCATCCGGTTCCTCGAGGGCCTTCTCCCCGGCGGCTTCGATGCGCTGCGCGCCAGCAACCGCAGCCTCGCGCTGGCGGCCCGGCGCCGCCTCTCCAACGTCCTCGAATCCCCCCTGACGGCCCCCGACGCGATGATCGGGAGCCTCGCAGCCATCCCCCTCCCGCCGAACCCCTCCCGGGCGCCGGCCTCGCCCTTCGGCTTCGATCCCCTCCAGGACGCGCTGTTCTTCCGCCATGGCATCGAGGTGCCCGTCATGCCCTGGCCGGCGCCGCCCTCCCGTCTTCTCCGCGTCTCCGCGCAGATCTACAACACTCTCGACGATGTCGAGCGCCTCGCCGCCGCGCTTCCGGACCTCCTGCGGGGCGGCCGCCTCTGAACCTCAGCGCGGCCAGCGTGCGGCCGCCTCGCGGCAGGTGTCGAGATCGGGGACGAGGGCCACGCGGAAGAAGCGCTCCTGGCCCGGCCCGAAGAACGAGCCCGGCGACACGACGATGCCCTCCTCGAGGAGTCGCTGCGCGTAGGCCGTGTCCGACTCGCCCTCCGGCACTCCGATCCACAGGAAGAGGGTGCTCGTCCCGGGCCAGGCTCGAAGTCCGAGGGATGCGAAGTGCGCAAGGAGGAGATCGCGCTTCCCCCCGAAGATCCGGCGGCGTTCCTCCACGTGGGCCGCGTCGTTCCAGGCCACCTCGGACGCGGCCTGTACGGGATCGGGCGGCGCCACGCCCATGCCGGCGCGGAATCGGCGGTACTCGGCGATGAGGCTCGGATCGCCGCCCACGAAACCAGACCGGTAGCCGGTCATGCCGGATCGCTTGGAAAGGGAATGCACAGCGAGACAGCCCTCGCGGCCGAACTCGAGGACCGACCGCGGCGCCTCGGGTCCGTAGTGAAGGTCCACGTAGCACTCGTCGGAGACGAGCGTGAAGCCGAATTCCTCCCGCGCCCGCACCCACGCCTCGAAGAGACTCGGCGGCAAGTCCTGGCCGGTGGGATTGTGCGGGTAGTTGAGGAAGACGACCGCCGTCCTTGCGAGCACGTCCTTCGGGATCGCGGCGGGGTCGAGGAGGTATCCGTTCGCCGGGCCGAGGGGGACCTCGAAGGGCTCCGCCTCGGCGAAGAGGGCGCCGATCTCGAAGACCGGGTAGGCGGGCACGCCGTAGACGACGAGGCGCCTCTCCGAGGGATGATCCACGAGGACCATCGGGAGGTGGAAGATCGCCTCCTTGCTGCCCTGGGTCGGGAGGATCTCCCGGTCGGGGTCGAGCTTGACGCCGAAGCGGCGGCTCACGTAGCCAGCGGCGGCCCGCCGCATCCCGGGCTGACCCGCCACGGGCGGGTACTGGCTCACGCGGGGGGTTCCTTGGAGGAAGGCCTCGCGGATGACGTCCGGCGTGGGTTCGATCGGATCCCCGGTTCCGAAATCGAAGATCCGCCCGCCGCGACGCCGGATCGCGGCCTTGCGTTCCTCGAGCTCGACCATGGGATAGGAGGGAAGGTTCCGTAGGCGCGGGTTCATGGCGGGACGATCCCAGACTCCTGCAATCCGTGCAAGCGCCGCGGAACCTCCGGGAACTCTCCCGTGACAGGAATCGACGCCGGGACTACAATCCCGGCGATGGCGCATCGGACCGGTCCGGTCTGCCGTGAGAGTCCGGAGGCCGCGGCGCCCCCGCCGGCAGCTACGCCGGCGATCATCGAGGGGATCGGAGGCTCCTCCGTGGAGTCCATGGGTCACGCCGTCCTGCCCGAGCCCGACTTCCGCATCCTGTTCGAGAACGCCCCCGGGCGGTTCCTCGTCCTCTCGCCCGATCTTCGCATCGTCGCCGTCACGAATGGCTACCTGGACGCCACGATGACTCGTCGCGCCGACATCGTCGGGCGGCCCCTCTTCGACGTCTTCCCCGACAACCCGGGCGACCTCGCCGCAGATGGCGTCCGGCGGCTCCGCGCATCCCTCGACCGCGTGCTCCGGACACGCGGCAGCGACGCCATGCCCGTCCAGAAGTACGACATTCGCAGGCCTGAAACGGAGGGCGGAGGCTTCGAGGAGCGCTGGTGGAGTCCGCTCAACGTTCCTGTTCTCTCCGCGTACGGCGACGTCCTCTGGATCATCCATCGCGTCGAAGATGTGACGGAGCTCGTCCGACTCCGGAGATCCGACTCCGCGCGGCCACGGGCAGAAGCCGCCGCGACCGGCGAGGGTCTCGCTCTCCGCGCGGAAGAGCTCTCCGACGCCCATCAGAAGCACCTCCGCCTCCGGGACGAGTACGATGCCGCCAACCGCGAGCTCGAGGCCTTCAGCTACTCCGTCTCCCACGACCTCCGCGCCCCTCTCCGCGCCATCGACGGCTTCTCGAGGATGCTGATCGAGGACCACGGCGCCACCCTCGATCCCGAGGCTCTCCGCCTCCTCGGCGTCATCCGGACCAACGTCGCCCGCATGGCCCGACTCATCGACGACCTCCTCGCCTTCTCCCGGGCCAGCCGCGCGCCCCTCCGCCGCTCCCGCCTCGACATGGCGGCACTCGCCCGCTCCGTGTACACGGACGTCCGCGCCGCCGAGGATCCCGCGCGGGAAATCGAGTTCCGCACGGGCGACATCCCCCGCGCCGACGGCGATCCCGATCTCATGCGCCAGGTCTGGCAGAACCTCCTCTCCAACGCCCTCAAGTACACTCGGCCGAAGGCCCGTGCCATCATCGAGGTTTCGGGCGCGCCGGCGGACGGCGGCTTCGCCTGGACGGTTCGCGATAATGGCGTCGGGTTCGACATGGCGTACCACGACAAGCTCTTCGGGGTTTTCCAGAGGCTCCATTCCCCGAAGGAATTCGAGGGCACCGGCGTCGGCCTCGCCCTCGTGGACCGCATCGTCCGCCGCCACGGGGGCCGCGTGAGCGCGAAGGGCGTCCCCGGCGAGGGCGCCGCCTTCACTTTCTGGCTTCCCGATGCGACGGAGACGCGCCCGTGAACACCCGCGCCGTGGACATCCTGCTCGTCGAGGACAACGCCGAGGACGTCGAGATGACGCTCCGCGCCCTCCGCCGCGCCCGCCTCACGAATCCCGTGGAGGTCGTCGAGGACGGCGCCGCCGCACTCGACTACATCTTCGGCACGGGGCGATTCGCGGGGCGCGACGCCGCGCGGCGGCCGAGGGTCGTCCTGCTCGATCTCAAGCTCCCGAAGATCGACGGACTCGAGGTGCTCCGCCGCCTTCGGGCTGACGAGCGCACGCGGGACGTGCCTGTGGTCGTCCTCACCTCCTCCCGGGAGCAGCCGGACGTCGCCGAGGCGTACCGCCTCGGCGTCAACAGCTACATCGTGAAGCCCGTGGACTTCGATCGCTTCGTCGAGGCCGTGGCCCAGGTCGGCCTCTACTGGATGCTCCTCAACGAGCCTCCCCGGTAGCCGCCATGACCGAGAAACTGCGCGTCCTGATGGTCGAGGATGTCCCCGAGGAGGCGGAGCTCAACGCGCGAGAGCTGCGGCGCGAGCGGCTCGACATCGAGTGGAGACTGGTCGCGACACGCGACGAGTTCCTCGGGGCACTCCGCGAGTTCCGTCCCGACCTCGTCCTCTCGGACTACAGCCTTCCGAAGTTCGGCGCCCTCGCCGCCCTCGCCGTGCTTAGGAACGAGCGCCCGGGCCTGCCCGTCATCGTCGTCACGGGCTCCATCGGCGACGAAGCCGCCATGGAGCTCATCCGGGCCGGCGCATGGGACTTCGTCACCAAGGAGCACCTGATCCGACTCGGCCCCGCGGTGAGGCGAGCCCTGGCCCGGCGGCAGTCCGAGGATCTCGTCCGCAAGCTCCTCGCCGCCGTGGAGCAGAGTCCCGTCTCGGTCATGATCACGGACACGACGGGTGCCCTCGAGTACGTGAACCCGGCTTTCACCGAGGTCACGGGCTACGAACCCGAGGACGTCATCGGGAAGAACCCGCGCATCCTCAAGTCGGGCCAGACGCCCGCCGCAACGTACGAGGACTTGTGGTCCACGATCACGGCCGGCCGGATCTGGCGCGGCGAGTTCGGGAACCGCGCGAAGGACGGCCGGATCTACTGGGAGCGGGCCTCCATCGCTCCGATTCGCGACCCCTCGGGCACCATCACCCACTACGTGGCCGTCAAGTCGGATGTCACCGCCGAGCGGGAGGCGGAGGAGCGACTTCGGATCCAGAAGGAGACTCTCGAGACCATCGTCCGCAACATCCCCGCCATGGTCATCTTCTTCGATCCGACGAGCCGGCCCATCCTGACCAACCCCGCCTTCGAGCGTACGCTCGGCTGGACCATGGAGGAGGCGCGGCATGCAGATCTCATGGCGGAGGTATTCCCCGATCCGGAAGAGCGGCGCACTGCCATGGAGTTCATCGCCGCATCCTCCGGGCACTGGCGGGACTTCCGGACCCGTGCGCGGGACGGCCGGGGCCTCGACACGGAATGGGTGAGCGCGCGCCTCTCGAACGGAACGACGATCGCGGTGGGCCGCGAGATCTCCGAGCAGCGCCGCCTCGAGGACCAGCTCCGCCAGGCGCAGAAGATGGAGGCCGTCGGACGGCTCGCCGGCGGCGTCGCCCACGACTTCAACAACCTCCTCGGCATCATCACGGGCTACTCGGAGATCGCCCTCCGGAACCTCGCCGCCGGCGATCCCCTCCGGGGGAAGATCGAGCCCGTGCTGCGGGCCGCCGAGCGGGCGGCCGGCCTCACGCGCCAGCTCCTCGCCTTCAGCCGCCGCCAGACGTTCCAGCCCCGGATCGTGGACCTCAACGCCATGGTCGAGGATCTGGGGCGGATGCTCCACCGGCTCATCGGGGAGGACGTGAAGCTCGTGGTCCTCCGGGGCGACCACCTCGCCACCGTGCGCGTGGACCTCGGCCAGATGGAGCAGGTCGTCATGAACCTCGTCGTCAACGCCCGCGACGCCATGCCCCGGGGCGGTCGTCTCGTCATCGAGACGGCCAACGCCACGGCCGAGGAACTCCGCGACCGCACGCATGACCCCCTCGAGGCGGGTCCGTGGGTCCGGCTCTCGATCACCGATACCGGCGAGGGCATGCCCCCCGCCGTGCGCGAGCGCATCTTCGAGCCCTTCTTCACGACCAAGCCGCCGGGCGAGGGCACGGGGCTCGGACTCTCCACGGTCTACGGGATCGTCCGCCAAAGCGGCGGGCACATCACGGTCGACAGCACGCCGGGGAAGGGAACGAGATTCGCGATCTTCCTTCCGGCCGTGACCGAGGCCGCCGGCCCCATCGCCGGGGATGAGCCCCCCGCCGCGCCGCCGCGGGGACACGAAACGATCCTCCTCGTCGAGGACCAGGCCGTCCTCCGCGAGGTCCTCCGGGACTCCCTCCGCGATCTCGGCTACACGGTCCTCCCCGCCGAGGATGCCGAACGGGCCCTCGAGCACTCGCGGGGGCTCAGCGACATCCACATCCTCCTCTGCGACGTCATCCTCCCCCGCCTCCCCGGCCCCGAGCTGGCACGGCGCCTCACCATCGCCCGGCGGGGCCTCCGCGTGCTCTTCATGTCCGGCTACACGAGCGATGTCCTCGACCGTCACGGCGATCTGCCCCGGGAGTTCGCCCTCATCGACAAGCCCTTCACCATCGTCGCTCTCGCGCGGAAGATCCGCGAGGTCCTCGACGCCGGCGCGTGAGCCCGTCCCGTGGCCCCTGCGGGGGCTATCCCGGGCTATGTCCCGTGCCGCCCGGGTCGAGGGGCGAGGATCCCCCGGCCGGCTACGACGTCCTTCCATGAGACGCACGGGGCGCCGCTCGGCACCGGCTCCATCGTGATGCACCCGATCACGGGGCAGACGAGAGAGCAGAGGTTGCAGCCCACGCAGGCCTCCTCGATGACCTCCACGGTGCGGCGGACGCCTCCTCCGGCGGACCGCTCGACGGGCCGCATCGCCTGGTGGGCGCCGTCCTCGCAGGCGATGTAGCAGAGGTCGCATCCGATGCATGACGCCTCGTCGATGCGGGCGATGACGCGCCAGTTGAGGTCCAGATCCTCCCACTTGACGACATTCCGGGCGGCCCGCCCGCGGAAGTCCTCAAGGGTCGTGAAGCCCCGATCCTCCATCCAGTTCGAGAGTCCGTCGATCATGTCCGCGACGATCCGGAAGCCGTGGCGCATGACCGCGGTGCAGACCTGGACCGTGCCGGCGCCGAGCGCGATGAACTCGGCGGCATCGCGCCACGTGGCGACCCCTCCGATGCCTGAGATCGGAAGGCCGGCCGTGGCCGGATCGGCGGCGATGGCGCTCACCATGTGGAGGGCGATGGGTTTCACGGCCGGGCCGCAGTAGCCCCCGTGGCTCCCGCGGCCGTTGACCGAGGGAAGGGGTGCGAAGGTGTCGAGGTCCACGCCCATGATCGAGTTCACCGTGTTGATGAGGCTCACGGCGTCGGCGCCGCCCTCGCGGGCCGCCCGCGCGATGGCGACGATGTCCCCCACGTTGGGCGTGAGCTTGGCGATCACGGGGGTCCGGGCAACCTCCTTCACCCAGCCGACGATGCGAGACGCGTACTCCGGCACCTGTCCGACGGCGCTCCCCATCCCGCGCTCGCTCATGCCGTGCGGGCAGCCGAAGTTGAGCTCGAGACCATCCGCCCCCGTGCCCTCCGCCCGCTTCACGATCTCGTGCCAGGCCTCCCGGCGGCTCTCCACCATGAGGGACACGACGACGGCGTTCCGGGGGAACAGCCGCTTCGCCTCGGCGATCTCCCGGAGGTTGTCCTCGATGGGACGATCCGTGATGAGCTCGATGTTGTTGAAGCCCATCATCCGGGCGGCGCCGAAGTCGATGGATCCGTAACGGCTGCTGACGTTCACGACGGGCTGGCCGACCGTCTTCCAGACGGCCCCGCCCCAGCCCTGCTCGAAGGCCCGGGCCACCTGGCCGAGCGTGTTCGCCGGCGGACCCGACGCGAGCCAGAAGGGATTCGGGCTCCGGATGCCCGCGAGATCCGACGTCAGGTCCGGCATGGCGTCCCATCCTTTCCGGCCGTGCTTCCGCCGAGGAGGGCATGGATGCCGCGGGCCGCGCGAAGGCCCTCGGCGGCCGCGTGCACGATCTCGGCGCCCCCGGAGACGCAGTCTCCGGCCGCGAAGATCCGCGGGTGGGACGTGCGCCCCGTCGCGGGATCGACAGCGACCCGCCCGTCCTCCAGGGTCAGGCCCGGCAGGACTCCGAGCCAGCCGAGCGGATCCTGGCCCGTGGCGCGGATGACCATGTCCGCCTCGATGACGTGCAGCGATCCCGGGATCGGCGTCACCCGCGCGCGGCCTCCGTCGTCCGGCGGCCCGATGTCCATTCGGGCGCACTCGAGGCCTTCCACGGCGACGGCACCGAGGACCCGGACCGGGCCGAGGAGGAAGCGGAACTCGCATCCCTCCGCCTTCGCGAGCTCGATCTCGTGGGCCCAGGCCGGGGCGTCCGCCGCTCTCCGGCGGTAGACGATCACGACGCGCTCCGCGCCGAGCCGTCTCGCCTGGGTTGCCGCGTCGATGGCCGTGTTGCCGGCGCCGACGACGGCCACGCGCCGCCCCACGCGCGGCGGGCGGTGAGGCCTCGCTTTCAGCGCCTCGATGAAATCGAGGGCGTCCACGACGCCCGGCAGGTCCTCGCCCGGGATCCCGAGCCGCCGCGTGCGGCCAAGTCCGGCCGCCAGGAGCACCGCATCGTGCCGATCGAGCAGCTCGGCCACGCTCACGTCCCGGCCCACGGCGACCCCCACGCGCAACTCGACGCCGAGGTCGAGGATCAGTCGCGCCTCCGCGAGCACCTCCTCCTCCGTGAGCTTGTACTCCGCGACGCCCCGCGCGCCGAGTCCGCCGGGCCTCTCCCGCGCCTCGAAGACCGTCACGCCGTGGCCGAACCGGCGGAGATCCCGGGCCGCGGCGAGGCCCGCCGGCCCGGCGCCGATGATGGCGACGCTTTTCCCCGTGGAGGGTTCCGCCGCGAACAACGGCCGCCGGGCGGTCAGGGCCGATTCCGTCGCGTGGCGCTGGAGGCGGCCGATGGCCACGGGGCCGGCGGCGGTTCCGGCCAGGACGCATGCGCCCTCGCAGAGCACCTCGACGGGGCAGGCCCGCGCGCAGGAGTGCCCGAGCGGATTGGCCGCGAAGATCACGCGCGCGGCCCCGCGAAGGTTGCCCGTGGCGATGCCGCGGATGAAGGAGGGGACATCGATGGACGTGGGGCACGCCGCGATGCACGGCGCGTCGAAGCAGTAGAGGCAGCGCGCCGCCGCCGACGCCGCTTCGCCGGCCGTGAAGGCCGGTGCAAGGTCCGCGAAGCGAGCCCGGAAGACCGTTGCGTCGAGCGCGGGTGCGAGGCGATCCGGCGCCGTCATGCCGCGATCCTCCTTCGGGCGAGCGTCATGAGTCCAAGATAGCTCCCTCCGCCGAGGAGGAAGGCCGTGAACCACGCCCAGGCGTAGATCGCCGCGAAGAAGGGGCCGGCCTCGAGGACTCCGAGCGCCCCGAGGAAGCCCGGAATGTTGGGTGCGATCCCGATGGCGAGGGCCACGAGCGCCACGGGGTTCACTCCGCGGCGGTATTCGTAGATCCCGCCCCGGCGGTAGAGGTCATCCCGCTCGAGGCGACATCGCCGGAGCCCCCAGTAGTCCGCGATCATGATGCCCCCCACGGATCCGAGGAGCGCGCCGTACCCGAGAAGCCAGGTGAAGAGATAGCGGGCCGCGTCGTTGTAGAGCTTCCAGGGCATGATGACGATGCCGATGACGGCGGTGATGAGCGCGCCGCGGCGGAAGGAGATCCGCCGGGGCGCGAGGTTCGAGAAGTCGTTGGCCGGCGAGACGACGTTGGCCGCGAGGTTCGTCGTGAGGGTCGCAAGCGTGAGCCCCAGCATGGCGAGGATCGTGATCCCCGGCCCGCCGATGCGCGCGAGGAGCGCCACGGGGTCCGGGATCCGCTCGCCGAAGACGACCGCCGTGGCGTTCGTCACGACGGCGCCGGCGAAAGCGAAGAAAGCCATGGTCGCCGGGAGCCCGAGGGCCTGCCCCGCGACCTGGTCCCGCTGGCTCCGCGCGAAGCGCGAGAAGTCCGGGATGTTGAGGGCGAGGGTGCCCCAGAAGGCCACGGCCCCCGTGAGTCCGGCCCCCAGCACGGCGCCGAACCCCGCGCTTCCGGATCCCGGCGCCTCGGCCAGCATGACGGAGAGGCTTCCCGTGCGCCGCCACGCCCACACGAGGAGCGCAATGCCCATGGCCAGGAGGAGGGGCGCGGCCGCCGTCTCGAGGGACTTCAGCGAGTCGATGCCGCGGAGGATGATGGCGACGTTCATGGCCCAGAACGCGAGGAAGCAGAGGAGTTCCCCCGTGCCGAGCCCGACCCACGCCGGCAGCACCGCCGGAAGTTCGGCGATCTCGGGCAGGAGGACGGCGAGGAGCCGGTAGAGCGCGGCGCCGCCGATCCAGGTCTGGATGCCGAACCAGCCGCAGGCCACGAAGGCGCGGAGGAGCGCGGGGATGTTGGCGCCGATGACGCCGAAGGGCGCCCGCAGGAGCACCGGGAACGGGATTCCGTAGCGCGTTCCGGCATGGGCGTTGAGCACCATGGGGACGAGGACGACGAGATTGCCGAGGGCGACGGAGGCCACGGCCGCCTTCCACGAGGAACCCGTGGCCACGAGGCCGCTGGCGAGGGTCCAGGTGGGGATGCACACCGCCATGCCGATCCAGAGCGCCGCGATGTGCCGGGCCGACCACGTGCGACGCTCCAACGGCACGGGAGCGAGATCCGCGTTGGAGAGGCGCGGGTCCATAGGGGCGCGCTACGGCACCGACTTGAAGGCCCGCTCGAGGCGGCGGCAGCCCTCGGCCAGCTCGGCGTCGGGGATCAGCATGGGCGGCGCGATGCGCAGGACGTTCCCGTGAAGCCCGCCCTTCCCGATGAGGAGCCCCTCGGCCCTGGCGGCCTCCATGACCTTCGCCGTCCGCTTCGGCGACGGCTCCTTCGTCTTCCGGTCCTCCACGAGCTCGACGCCCCTCATGAGACCCATGCCGCGGACCTCCCCGATGGAGGGCACCGTGGCCGCCAGGCCCTCGAGGCAGTCGCCGAGGATTCGGCCCTTGGCGGCGGCCAGCCGGGGCACGTCCTCCCGCTCCATGACGTCGAGGGTAGCGAGGACCGCGGCCATGGACACGGGATTCCCGCCGAAGGTCGAGATCGTCGCTCCGGTAAAGGCCGCGGCGATCTCGTCCCTCGCGATGGTGACGCCGACGGGCATGCCGTTCGCGATGCCCTTGGCCATGGTCATGATGTCGGGCTCGACGCCCCAGTGCTCGATGCCGAACCAGCGGCCGCCCGTGCGGCCAAAGCCCGTCTGGACCTCGTCGCAGATGAAGACGCCGCCGTAGCGGCGCACGATTCCCACGGCGACTTCGAAGTACTCCTTCGGCGGCGTCACGAAGCCGCCCACGCCGAGGATCGTCTCCGCGAGGAAGGCCGCCGGCCGCCCGCAGGTCTCCGTGCGGATGATCTCCTCGATGTCGCGGGCGCAGCGGAGGTCGCACGACGGATAGGACAGCCCCATGGGGCAGCGGTAGCAGTAGGGCGCCGGAGCGTGCTTGATGCCCGGGACGAGGCTCGGCACGAGGCGCCACGGGGCGTGGCCCGTCAGGTTGATCGCGAGAAGCGAGCGGCCCGAGTAGCCGTGGCGAAGCGCGATGATCTCGTGCTGCCCGGTGAAGAGCCGCGCGAGCAGGACGGCGGTCTCGTCGGCCTCCGTCCCGGAACTCGTGAAGTAGCTCTTCCTGAGCTTCCCGGGCGCGAGACGCGCGAGGCGTTCCGCGACCTCGACGAGGCGCTCCGTCGGGTAGAGCGTCGAGACATGGCCGAGCTCCGCGGCCTGGCGCGCGATGGCGTCCACGACTTCCGGGTGGCAGTGCCCGAGGGAGACCGTGAGGATGCCCCCGAAGAAGTCGAGGTACTCGCGCCCCCCGGCTTCGGTGACGACGGCGCCCCTCGCCGAAACCGGCACGAGGGGCTCCGCGTAGTAGTTGGCGACGCAGGGGAAGAGGTACTCCGCGTGCTTCCTGCGGACGGCGGCCGCATCGACGCCCGCCGCCCGTCCCGTCCCCGTCCCGCCCCCGGCCTTGCCGCCGCTGCTCATCGCCATGCTCCCTGTCCTCGCTTGAGATACCGGCCCGCTCCTTCGCGCCCCGTGAACCGCCCCTTCTCCACGATGACCTCGCCCCGGGAGATGACGGTTTCCGAGACGCCCCTCACGCAGCGGCCCTCGTAGGGGTTGTAGTCCACGTTCATGTGGAGGGTCCGCGCCGCGAGGGTCTGCGCGGCGACCGGATCGAAGATCACGATGTCGGCATCGGAGCCCGGCGCGAGGGTCCCCTTCCGCGGGAAGAGCCCGAAGAGCTTCGCCGGAGCCGTCGACGTGAGCTCCACCCACCGGTTCAGGCTGATGCGGCCGGACGCCGGGCCGCCGTCGTGGACGAGGCTCATGCGGGTCTCGATGCCGGGGGCGCCGTTCGGGATCTTCGAGAAGTCATGCCGCCCGCGCTCCTTCTGCTCCTTCATGCAGAAGGGGCAGTGATCCGTGGAGATGACCTGGAGGTCGCCCCCCGCGAGGCCCCGCCAGAGGTCGTCCTGGGCGGCCCTCTTCCGGAGCGGCGGGCTCATGACATAGCCGGCGCCGCGGAAGTCCGGCTCATCGTAGTTCTCCTCGGAGAGGAAGAGGTACTGGGGGCAGGTCTCGGCGAAGGCCGGCACGCCGCGCCCGCGCGCCTCCGCGACCATGGCGAGGGCCTCGGCCGCCGAGAGATGGACGATGTAGACCGGCACCTCGGCCATCTCCGCGAGGGCGATGGCGCGGTGCGTGGCCTCGGCCTCGGCCCGGGCCGGCCGGGTGAGAGCGTGCCATCGCGGCGCCGTGTCGCCCCGCGCCAAAGCCTCCTGAACGAGGACGTCGATGACGCCTCCGTTCTCGGCGTGCATGAGGATCGTCGCGCCGATCTCGCCCGTCCTGCGCATGGCTCGGAAGATGGACCCGTCGTCGAGCATGAAGACGCCCGGGTAGGCCATGAACAGCTTGAAGGTCGTCACGCCCTCGCCGACCATGTCGGCCATTTCGCGGCCGAGGGCCGGCGTCCACTCCCTCAGGATCATGTGGAAGCCGTAGTCGATGACGGCCTTCCCCTCCGCCTTGCGCATCCAGGTCTCGAAGGCCTGACGCAGGGTGCCGCCGCGCTCCTGGATCGCGAAATCCACGATCGTCGTGGTGCCGCCGAAGGCCGCGGCGATGGTTCCGGTCCGGAAGTCATCGGCGGACGTCGTCCCTCCGAAGGGCATGTCGAGGTGGGTGTGGACATCGATGCCGCCCGGGACGACGAGGCGGTTCCGCGCGTCGATGACCCGGTCCGCGGCGGCATCGATCCGCGTTCCGATCATGGCGATCCGCCCGCCGTCTGCGAGGATGTCGCCCGTGTACTGGTCGGCGGCCGTGACGATCGTGCCGCCCCGGATGAGCAGTGTTGCCATGGTCGCGGCCTCCCTGCCGCGGCGGCGCCGATCGGCGTCAGGGCGCCGTCAGACCGCCGTAGCTCTCCGGCCTCCGGTCGCGGAAGAACTGCCACGTCCGCCGGACCTCCTCGATCCTGTCGAGGTCGAGCTCGGCGGTGACGAGTTCGTCCCGGTCCTCGCTGCCCGCGACGAGGATCTCGCCACGGGGATCCACGAAGTAGCTGGACCCGTAGAAGCGGCCGATGTTCCACGGGGGCTCCGTGCCCACGCGGTTGATGCAGCCCATGAAGTAGCCATTGGCCACGGCGTGGGCCGGCTGCTCGAGCTTCCAGAGATGCTGCGAGAGGCCGGCCACCGTGGCTGACGGATTGAAGACGATCTCCGCCCCGCCGAGCCCGAGGGCCCGTGCGCCCTCGGGGAAGTGGCGGTCGTAGCAGATGAGGACGCCGATCCGCGCGAAGCGGGTCTCGAATACCGGATAGCCGAGGTTCCCCGGACGGAAGAAGTACTTCTCCCAGAAACCCGAGGTGTGGGGGATGTGCATCTTCCGGTAGCGGCCGAGGCAGGTCCCGTCGGCGTCGATGACCGCGGCGGTGTTGTAGTAGACGCCGGCCATGTCGCGCTCGTAGACGGGGGCCACGATGACCATCCCGTGCCTCCGCGCGCGCTCCGCGACCCACTCCGTGGCGGGCCCGGGAACTGGCTCCGCGAGATCGTACCAGCGGGCATCCTGGCTCGGGCAGAAGTAGGGACCGTAGAAGAGCTCCTCAAGGCAGAGGATCTGCACGCCTTTCCGGGCGGCCTCCGCGATGAGGGGCTCGTGGCGGTCGAGCATGGCCTGGCGGATCCGGTCGAGGGGAGCCCCCGCGTCATTGAGCGCGTTGGCCGCCTGGATGAGGCCGGCCACGACTTTCCTCGCCATCCTCGCTCCTCTGCCGCCGTGCCGGCGGCCGTTCCGCGGCCCTGTCCGCTCAGGTCCAGCGGCTCATGACCACCTTCGCGTCCGTGTAGAACCGCACCGCGTCGCGTCCATGAGCCTTGAGATCCCCGAAGAAGCTCCCCTTCGTCCCGCCGAAGGGGAAGAAGGCCATGGGGGCGGCCACGCCCACGTTGACGCCGATCATGCTCACGCCAGCAGACCAGCGGTACTCGCGGGCCGCGGCGCCGCTCGCCGTGAAGATGGATGTGGCGTTGGCGAAGGCGCTCCGGCGGACGATGTCGATGGCGCCCTGCAGGTCCGCGGCGCGCGCGATGCAGAGGACGGGACCGAAGATCTCCTCGCGGGCGATGGTCATCTCCGGGGTGACGCCGTCGAAGACCGAGGGTCCGAGGAAGTGGCCGCGGGGAAGGTCGGGCACGGTGACGCCGCGCCCGTCGAGCACGAGACGTGCTCCCTCCTTCACACCGGTGCCGATGTACGCGATGACCCGGTCCCTGTGGGCGGCTGAGATGACGGGGCCGAGCGTCGTGCGCGGATCGAGGCCGTTGCCGGGGGTGAGAGCCTTCGCCGCCGCCACGAGCCGGTCCCGGAGCGCGTCCCCGATGCCGCCGACGGCCACGACGACGCTGCCGGCGAGGCAGCGCTGCCCCGCGCAGCCGAAGCAGCTCTCCGTGGCCGCCGCCACGGCGCGGTCGAGATCGGCGTCGGGCATCACGACGATGTGGTTCTTCGCGCCCCCGAGGGCCTGGACGCGCTTCCCCGCCCCGGCAGCCCTCCCGTAGACGTGCCGCGCAACGGGGCTCGAGCCCACGAAGGAGATGCCTGCGATGCCGGGGTGGTCGACGAGGGCCTCCACGGCATCCTTCGCCCCGTGGACGACATTGAGGACCCCCGGCGGCAGGCCGGCCTCGAGCGCCAGCTCGGCCACGCGGAGCGCCGCGAGGGGCGCCTGTTCCGAGGGCTTGAGGACGAAGGTGTTGCCCGTCACGACGGCGTACGGCCAGAACCAGAGGGGAACCATGGCCGGGAAGTTGAACGGCGTGACGGCAGCGAAGACGCCCGCGGGCTGGCGAAAGGACTCGCAGTCGATGCCGGCGGCCACGTCCTCGAGGGACTCGCCCATGAGGAGCGCCGGAGCGCCACAGGCGTGCTCGACGTTCTCGACGCCGCGGCGCACGCTGCCCCGGGACTCGTCGAGGGTCTTGCCGTGCTCCTCGGTGACGAGGCGCGCCACGTCCTCGAAGTGCTCCTCGAGGAGCGCCTTGAGGCGGAACAGGACCCGCGCGCGGACCGCCACCGGCGTCCGGCGCCAGGCCGGGAAGGCCTCGCCGTTGGTCTGCGGGATGAGCCGTTCGAGGTCGGCGTCGACGAGCGCTGCGATGGTCTTCTTGCTCGAACGGAGAGCGAGCTGGCGCAGGCTCGCGGCGGTGGCGCCGGGCTTGACGGCGTGGC